>NZ_VFTI01000011.1:0-168331 GCF_006439515.1 Mesorhizobium sp. B3-2-1
CCGGTCCTCCCGGCGGACAAGAAAACTGTCACCCATGCTATCGGTCCATTCTGTTACCTATCTATCCGGTTCGGACACCAGCCCCTTCTCCCCGTCGCCATACGGGGAGAAGTGCCCGGCAGGGCGATGAGGGGCGGCGCAAACTTCTGTAGTAGTTGGCCACCCCGACTTAGGGCAAATCGTTACAGCTTGCCGTTGCGCTGCTGGACCATCATGAAAGTGTCGTAATTGTATTCGGCCACCTGCGCCCAGAGATAGTGCTCCTTGCGGAAGCCCTTGATCGATTCCCAGATCTTCTTGAACGGCGCGTTCGAGGCTTCCATTTCGGCATAGACCTCGTTTGCCTTCTCGAAGCAGGCGGCCATGATCTCCTGGCTGAACGGGCGCAGTTTGGCGCCGCCGGCCACCAGCCGCTTCACCGCCGGAGGGTTCACATAGTCGTATTTCTGCAGCATGTCGGCGTCGGCGGCCTGGGCGCACGTGCGCAGCAGCGACTTGTAGGTCGGCGAAAGCTCGTCGTATTTCGCCTTGTTGAACATCAGGTGGACGGTCGGGCCACCCTCCCACCAGCCGGGATAGTAGTAATAGGGCGCGACCTTGTAGAAGCCGAGCTTCTCGTCGTCATAGGGGCCGACCCATTCGGCGGCATCGATGGTGCCCTTTTCCAGCGCCGGGTAGATGTCGCCGCCGGCGATCTGCTGCGGCACGACGCCGAGCTTCTGCACCACTTTGCCGGCAAAGCCGCCGATGCGCATCTTGAGGCCGGAGAGGTCGGCGACGGTGTTGATCTCCTTGCGGAACCAGCCACCCATCTGCACGCCGGTGTTGCCGCCCGGCAGGCCGAACAGACCTTGCGTGGCGAGGAACTCGTTGAACAGGTCGATGCCGCCGCCATGGTAGTGCCAGGCATTCATGCCGCGCGCGTTGAGCGAGAAGGGCACCGCCGCACCCAGCGCCCATGTCGGATCCTTGCCCCAGTAATAATATGCCACCGTGTGGCAGGCCTCGACCGTACCGGCCGTGGTGGCGTCGGCGGCCTGCAGGCCGGGGACGAGTTCGCCGGCGGCAAAGACCTGGATCTGGAAATTGCCGTCGGTGGCCTCCGACAGCATCTTGGAGAACACTTCGGCCCCGCCATAGATGGTGTCGAGCGACTTCGGGAAGGACGACGCAAGCCGCCATGTCACCTTGGGATTGGACTGGGCTATTGCCGGTGCGGCGAGCGTGGCCGCTGCCGCTGCTGCGCCGACGCCGGTGACGCCGGCCTTGCGGATGAATGAACGACGATCCATGCAGTTCCTCCCTTTTGGATCAATAGACCGACGCTCGGGAAATCCTCGGCTCCCCGCATCGGTTCGCACGGAACAATACACGGGCAAAGAGTCGAGTCCAGCACGGCGGCCGTAATTGGCGGCGAAGCCATGCTAGCCTGCAACTATAGTCTAATAGCCGATTTCGTGGCCCATGCGACGCGCTGAAACTTGGCTGGAAAAATGCCCGGGGATCGCTTATTTTAAAGGCAGGACATCCCTTGCCAGATGGAAAACAGACCCAAAATGCAGCAGCCGCTCGTCGCCATATCGACCGACGTCCGTCAATTCGACAACTACACCTGGCATGCCGCCCCCCAACAATATCTGGAAGCCGCAATCGTAGGTGCCGGCGTTTTCCCCCTGCTGGTGCCCTCGTTCGGCGACCGGCTCGACTTCGACGAACTTCTGTCGTCGGTCGACGGAGTCATGCTGACCGGCTCGAAATCCAACGTCGACCCCTCGCTCTATGGCGGCGATGCCAGCGAAGCGAATGGCCCCTATGACACCGCGCGCGACTCCACGACGTTGCCGCTGATCCGCAAGGCGATCGAGCGCGGCGTGCCGCTGCTTGCCATCTGCCGCGGCATTCAGGAACTGAACGTGGCGCTTGGCGGTACGCTGGGCACCGAGATCCAGGAGCGCGAGGGGTCGCTGGACCATCGTGCGGCGGTGAGCGACAAACAGGATGAGCGCTTCGCCATTCACCAGACCATTTCGATCAAACCAGGCAGTTGCCTGGCCGGCGTGTTCGGCGCGGGCGACATCAAGGTCAATTCGTTGCATCGCCAGGCGATCGACCGGCTGGGGTCGAAGCTCGAGATCGAGGCAGTCGCCACAGACGGCACCGTCGAAGCGGTTTCGGTCAAGGGCGCGCGCGCCTTCGCCGTCGGCGTGCAATGGCATCCCGAATACTGGGTCAAGTCGGACAGCAATTCGGCCAAGATTTTTCGCGCTTTCGGCGATGCGGTGCGCCTGCATGCCGCTGCGAAAGCCGGCGCGCGGGCCGCGGCCGAGTAGTCAGTCTCGCCGCTTCAAGTCACCATCGGCCGCGAGCGACAGCAATGGTAGCGCCGGGGCGTAGGATTCGTAGCCGTCGCCGTCAGCCGCGGCGAAGGTGACGATCGGATCGATGCCGTTGGCGCTGAAGGCGACCGTTCCGTCGTTTTGCTCGCGCCAGAATTTCGCCTGCTCGAGGCCCGGCAGGAGCCGGTGGCAATTCGGCGCCGCGGACAACAGCGACAAGCCATCCGAGACCGAGGCACCGCGCATGCCCCCTCGTCGCCATTGGCGACCAGCCTGTAGGTGTTGGACGGTGTGGCCTCTTCGCCGATGCTTTCAACACCGCCGCCATGAAACAGCTGAACGCCGCCGAACAAGGCGGCGGCCCCGATCAATGTGGAAAGCGTCTTCATCCTGATCTCACCCACGCATACACAGGATGAAGAATGATTTCAAAGGGTCAAGCGGGCGTTAACATGTGTGGCAAAGGCGTCTTATCGGCGACCACCGAAATTGACTATTGCGGAGCAGCCAGCGAATAGCGCTCCGAAAGGAGCTTGAAGAGCCATTCACGCTCGACATCGGTGGCGGCTGAAGCAAGCTCGACCCTCTGGGCTCCAGCATCGACTGTCAGGCGGCTACGAGTATCGCCCTCCCTCAGTCGCAAGGATACGAGCTGTGCGCGGTCGATCTTGATCAAACTCCGCTTGGGAAACAGCGATGACCATGCAGCAAACGTCCTGTACATCGGCATCCTAAATGGGGGCACTCCTGAATCGTAGGCAAGTCCAGCCGCTTCCAGTTTTAGCAATTCGGGAGCGGACCGTTGGAAAATCCGTCGAATTGTCAGCAATGCGAAAAGGCCGCCAATTGACCAGGCACAAAGCCAGAATACCAGAAATGCAGTCCCGCCTCCGACTGGCATCGTCATAATCTGGTGGAGAGCGGCAACCTCTCCCATAGCCCAGCCGCCAAGCCAAAAGACAACGAATACGCCTGCTAGATAGGTGGCTGTGGGTGGTTTTGGGTATGGGATCGAAACGACCTGTTCCCGGCCATTGGTGGCGATCGAGATCGAGGAATTTTCAGGCCGCTGTGTCGCCATCGAATCCATCTTTCGCTAGCTGCGAGCCTTCACATGCGCCGTCTCGGGCACCGGTGTCAGCGGCCGGCGCTCGCTGAACCATGACACCAGATTGTCGACGCAAAGATCGGCCATGGCGCGGCGCGTGTGCTCCGAGGCCGAGCCGACATGCGGCAACAGAGAGGTGTTTGGCAGGTCGAGCAACGCCTTGGGGACATTCGGCTCGTCGGCGAAGACATCGAGCCCGGCGGCGGCGATGGTGCCGTCGGCGAGAGCGGCCGCTAGCGCCGCCTCGTCGACCGTGCTGCCGCGGCCGATGTTGACGAAGACGCCGTTGGCGCCGAGCGCCGACAGGATTTCGGCATTGACCGCTTTCTGTGTCGAAGCACCGCCGGGCGCCACAGAAATCAGCGTGTCGACTGCCTCGGCAAGGCTCTTCAGCGTCGGATGGTACTGGTAAGCAAGACCTTCGACACGACGCCGGTTGTGATAGGCGACCGGCAGTCCGAACGCCTCCAGCCGCCGTGCAATGGCCTGCCCGATGCGGCCCATGCCGAAAATACCGACACGGCGCGCGCGCAAGGTCAGCCGGCTCAGCGGATAGTTGCCCCTGCGCACCCAACTGCCGTCCCGCAGCCAGGTCTCGGCGCGCGGCAGGTCGCGCACCGTGTTGATCAGCAGCCCGATCGCGGTGTCGGCGACTTCCTCGGTCAGGACGTCAGGGGTGTTGGTGACCATGATATTCTTCGTCGCGGCATGGCCGACATCGACCGAATCGTAGCCGACGCCGAACGAGGCGATGAGTTCGAGGTTGGGCAACGCATCCATCATCGCCGCACTGATGCCGGCAAAGGATGCAATGCCGCGCACGGTGCGGCGCATCTCCTCGGTGACCAACGCCGGATCGGCGCGCTCGATGCCGACGCGCCTGAATGTCCGCTCGATGCGCCCAATGGCGTGGTCGCTGAAGTCCGCCGGCACCAGAATGGCAACGGCTTGCAGATTTTCGGCCCTGGTCATGCACGCTCCACCGGTTTGCCGGTCGACTGGCGCACATGCAGTTCCGGCTTGATCAATTCCTGCGAGGGCCGCACCGTCTGCCCGTTGAGCTTGTCGAGCAGCGCTCTGGCGGCGCGGCGGCCAACCTCGCGCTGGCCGTTCCAGACGGTGGTCAGCGCCGGCGTGGCGATCGCCGCCTCTTCGAGATCGTCATAGCCGGTGACGGAGATGTCGATGCCCGGCACAAGGCCGGCGCGCGCGATGCCGTTCATCAGGCCGATGGCGACGAGGTCGTTCCAGCAGCAGGCGGCGGTCGGTCTGTCCTTCAGCGCCAGGAATTGGCCGGCGGCCTCGAAACCGGCCTGCTTGGTGCGCGGGCCGGCGATACGCCAGGACGGGCTGACCTCGAGCCCCGCAGCCTCCATGGCGTTGACATAGCCCTGGTAGCGGTCACGCCCGGTCGAGGTCTGGTCGGTGCCGCCGATCATGGCGATGCGCTTGTGGCCGAGCGAGATCAAATGGTTTGTGGCGAGGCCCGTGCCATAGGCATCGTCGCCGCGAAACACCGGCACGTCGGCGCCCTCGACGGTGCGGGCGATCAGTACCGCCGGCAGACCGTTCTCCTCGGCCATGACGATGTCGGACGCGGGCGTGCCAATGGCCGGCGACATGATGACGCCATCGGCGCCGAGTTGCAGCAGCGTATCGATGAAGGTGCGCTGCTTTTCGAGCTGATCATAGTGATTGGACAGGATGAAAGTCTGCCGGCTGCGGTCGAGTTCGCCTTCGATCGAGCGCAGGATCTCGGCGAAGAACGGGTTCATGATGTCGTGCACGACGACACCGACAATGCCCGAGCGCGAGGTGCGCAGGCTGGCGGCGCGGCGGTTGTAGATATAGCCGATGGTGCGGGCGTGTTCCTTGATGCGGTCGCGTGTCGAGCCGGCGACAAGCGGACTGTCGCGCAGCGCCAGCGAAACCGTGGCCGTGGACACGCCGAGCGCATCCGCGATCGTCGAAAGCTTGATCTTCTGTGCCAGTGACCCGCGCTCCCCGAAGGCCTGAATTCCAGACCTAAACTGTTTAAAGGCGGCGTTATGCCACCGATCGGAGGCAAATCAAAGTTTTTTTGCCAGCGCTTCCGCTTCCACATCGGAGGCCGCGCGGCTGCGCAGCCGAAGCCGATGTTCGCGATGGACGACGTAGAGGCCGCTGGCGACGATGATGGCGGCGCCGACCAGCGTCCAGCGGTCCGGGAACTGCTTGAAGACGATCCAGCCGGAAAGGATCATCCACACCATCTGCGAATAGGGATAGGGGGCGAGCGCCGTCGTCGTCGCCAGCCGATAGGCCTGCACCAGCAGCCAGTGGCCGACGCCGCCGAACACGCCAAGCATGAGCAGGACGAACCAGTGCCAGCCATCATGCGGCAAGGAGAAGGAAAACGGCAGCAAGGGCAAGAGCAGCACGGCCGGCGCCAGCGCCGAGAACAGGATCAGGCTTTCCGGCGTCTCGGTCGCCGACATGCGGCGCGTCATGATCACATAGAAGCAGTTCGACAGCATCGAGCCGAGCGCGAAGAGATGTCCGATGCCGAAAACACCGACACCCGGCCTCGTGATGATCAAGACCCCCGCGAAAGCGGCGAGGATCGCCAGCCAGCGCCGCCAGCCGGCCCATTCGCCCAGCAGCGGGCCGGCAAGGGCGGTGATCACCATCGGCCCGAAGAAATAGATCGATGTCGTCTCGGCCAGTTGCAGGGAGCGCAGCGCCAGGACGTTGAAAATGGTCGAGCCGAACAGGAAGGCGCCGCGCATCACATGCGCCGGCAGGTTGACCGGGCGAAATCGCACCGGCTCGCGCCAGCCACGCAGCAGCGCCCCGACCAGCACGACATGCACGGCAAAGCGCACCCAGGCGACGATCAGGACGGAGACGCCAGCCAGGACGAGATACTTGCTGGAGGTGTCGAGGAAGGTGAAGAAGACATAGGTGGTCAGCATGCACAGGATCGCCACCGGCGGCGTCGCGCTTTCGACATATCTTTGGGAAGGATTCACGTGCAGGCCGGGGAGAAGCTGGGCTGGAGCCCCACCTTTGCGGGAATTGCCGCTTGCCGGCAAGCCAAAAGCGTCTGGCACAACGACACGCCAGGACAGGCTTAGTACCCGCTCAGCTCAAGTCTGAGTGCAGGCTCCGTGGTCTTTTTTGTTGATCGACGCCGAAAGCATGCTGCCTTGACGACATGCACCTTTCCGCCTAGCCCTGATAGCATGAACATCGCAATGATTTTCATCGTGGTAAGAGAGCGCATGGGCAGGATGGTGTAACCATCCGGCGAAAGCACCCATGCGCGGTAAGCAGGCTCCTGACGGGGCCTTTTTTTATGCCCGGAATCGAGGCCGCCCCGTCAGACCCTCACTTTAATCCCACTGACAAGGCGAACGAGATCATGGCGAGCGATAACCCCATTCCGAGTCCGACCACGGACACAATCAGGAAAATGACATTCTCCGAACCGGCAGTCCCACCCCGGCTAACTACTCTTATCTTGCTTTCGGCTCTTGCGGTGTTGCCGGTGAACATGATTTTGCCGTCGCTGCCGAACATTGCCGCAGCGTTCCAAGCTGATTTCGCATTGGTCAATCTGTCGGTTGCCGGGTTTGCGACTATCACCGCCCTCATAGAGGCCGTCGGCGGCATGATATCGGACCGATTTGGGCGCAGGCTGGTCGTCTTGGCATCTCTCTCGATCTTCGTCGCCGCGTCCATCGGCTGCGCCCTGGCCCCCAACATCGGCATTTTTCTTCTGTTTCGCGCTATGCAAGCTTGCATTGGCCCCTGCTACTCCGTCGCCCTGGTCATCATCAAAGAGACATCAGGTGAGCGCGAAGCCGCCAGCAAATTTGGCTATCTTGCCATGGGTTGGGCGCTCGCACCCATGGTCGGCCCTTTGTTTGGGGGGTCGCTGGACGAACTGTTCGGATGGCGATCGAGCTTCATTGTCTTCGCTATCCTCGGCGCGGCCGCCTTGGCCTTATCCGTGCGCGAGCTCAGAAGAACGGCCATCCCATTGTCGCGATCCAATGGGAACTACGTTGCCTCGTATGGACTGCTCCTCCGGTCAGCGCGGTTTTGGGCACACACCTTGTGCATGGCCTGCTCGATGGGCGTGCTTTATGTGTTCCTCGGAGGAGCGCCATTGATCGTCGGTGCTGCGCTCGGTGGATCGAGCATGAAGCTCGGCTTTTACATGGGATTAATCCCGACCGGCTTCATTCTCGGCAGCTATTTGGCGGGGCGTTACGCCTCGAAGATCTCGCTGAGCGCCACACTTGTTTTTGCACGCCTCCTGACCTGCGCGGGTCTGCTGATCGGCCTGGTTCTGTCAAGCTTTGGCACCACTCACGTTCTGGCCTTCTTTGGACCTTGCATGTTCATCGGTGTCGGCAACGGGTTGACCATGCCCGCCGCCAACAGCGGCGCGTTGTCGGTACGGCCGGATCTGGTTGGCACCGCGGCAGGACTAGCCGCCGCAATGAGGATCGGCGGCGGGGCACTCATCGCCTCCATCGCCGGGCTGTTTCTTGCAGATTCAACTCCAGCGCTTTTTTCCATGATGCTGGTGTCGGCGGGATTGGCATTGCTGGCGGCACTGTATGCCGCTCTTCTCGATCGGCGGCAGCCGGTCGATTGAGTTTGTGAGTTTGCCTCTATGCATGCATGCGGGCACCCTTGGTGATCTTGTCGACGACCTTCTTGCCGTCGCGCAGCGCGATGCCGACCACCTTGGCGTCTTCGGGCGCGAATTCGGCAAAGACGGCGCGGTTGGCGGCGTCGAAGCCGGTGGAAAACATCTCCTCGACATAGAGCGAGGTGCCGACGCCGCGTTCCAGCGCGCGCCGGTGGATCGCGGCGAGCGTTGCCTGGTCCGCGGACAGCACGATGACCGGCTGGACCGACAGCGGGTTGTAGAGATTGCCGGCGCGGTCGCGATAGGGCTCGCCAATGATGTCGGGAAACTGCGCGACGACGCCGCTGGTCAGGAAGGCGGTGACGTTGAGTTTCTGCCAGACGGGCAGATCTTCCCGCAGTACGATTGCAAATTTCGTATCGAACATGAGAAAATGGACCATTCGAGGTTGGGCCCCGTATCGCGAGGCGGAAGGAGACGATGTCGTTCGAACTAGACCGCCAGGCCTTCGAGGGTCTTGGACGTTTGTGCGCCGATGCCGCTGAAAACTGCATCATCTCCGCTCCAGACCCTGCGGGGATGGAGCGCATCGAGGCCCGGTTTCACGGCAGCGCCTTCGATCCGCATCGCCACGACACCTATGCGATCGGAGTGACGTTGCGCGGCGTGCAGACCTTCCGCTATCGCGGCGCGGCAAGGCTGAGCCTGCCCGGTCAGGTCATCGTGCTGCATCCGGACGAATTGCACGATGGCGGCGCCGGCACCGAGGAAGGCCTGCGCTACCGGATGCTCTATCTCGAGCCGTCACTGATGCTCGACTGTCTCGGCGGCACGGCGCTGCCGTTCGTCAGGGACGGGGTGGTGACGGACGATACCTTCTGCGCGACGCTGCTTTCGGCGCTCGGGCCGTTGGAGCAGGAGCTCGACGAGCTGTTCGTCGACGACTTCCTGGCTCAACTGATGCAAAGCCTGGCCCGGCATGCCGGCAAGCCGGCAAAGCCAATAGCCGGGACGGCGTGGCGGGCGGCGACACTGGCGCGTGAATATCTCACGGAAAACCTCGACCGTCCCGTGCGTTCGGACGAGTTGGAAGCCATCACGGGTCTCGACCGCTATGCCCTGTCGAGACATTTCCGCGCGGCCTTCTCGACCAGTCCGCATCGTTTCCTGGTGATGCGCCGGCTTCAGAGCGCGCGCAGGATGATCGCCGCGGGCGAGCCCTTGGCGCAGATCGCGATCGAAGCCGGCTTCAGCGACCAGAGCCATTTCAACAGGCAATTCAAGAAAGCGTTCGGCATGACGCCAGGACGCTGGTCGTCCTTAACCCACGGAGCTGCCACGGCGGCTTGATTGTCGAAGAGATCAGTCGTCCGTCTCGGCGTCGTCATCGATCAGCACCAGTTCCTCGTTGGAGAGGTTGGCCTCGATGCGGGCAAGCAGCTTGAACAGCGCCTTCTGGTCTTTCTTGTCGAGACCTTTCAGCGCCTGCTTTTCGGTCTTCTTCACCGACTTCTCGATGGCGCGGATGGTTTCACGCCCGGTATCGGTGAGAAAGATGTGCGCCTGGCGGGCATCGGCCTCGGAGGCGCGTTTTTCCAGAAAACCCTGCGCCTGCAGCCGGTTGATGGTCTTGGTGATGGTCGGCGGACGCACGCCAAGACGCCCGGCGAGATTGCCCGGTGTTTGGCCGTCCTCGCGGTCCAGCGACAGCATGATCTGGTCCTGGCCGGCGTAGAAGCCGTGCGCCAGAAGCCGTGCCGCCAGTGCGGTCCTTGCCAGCCTTGCCGCTGAATGCAGCCGGCTCATCGTTGCAGTCTTGTCCGCCTTGGCCATGGTCATCCCTCTTCGGCCGTACCGGTGCGCACAGCATAGACGCAGCCGGCCGGTTGGCAATCGACGATCGAAAAGATTCCGGCATACCAAACAGCTTTGCCGGCAAGCATTTGCGGTGCCCGCCGTGGTGATGCCAGATGTTTATTTCAGTTAGATGACAAACGAGTTTCGCGTGAAGGGAATTCGGAGCAACCGCCGCGCGAATGCGATCCGACGACCGACAGCCCTGGCAAGAAGCCCCTTGATCATTCCATCGCCAAGGCGGCGACCGCTTTCCTCAGCCACGATGTCACTTTGGCCCATGGTTTGCCCGTGCAAAAGCCCGGCGCACATCCTATATGGAACCGACAATCCCCTTTCGTGGCCTGAATTTCAGGGCCCAGTCATTTCGAGGCAAGCCATGAGCGACGCACAGACGCAGATTCCCGTAACGGTTCTCACCGGCTATCTCGGCGCCGGCAAGACGACGCTGCTCAACCGCATCCTTTCGGAGAACCACGGCAGGCGCTACGCCGTCATCGTTAACGAATTCGGCGAGATCGGCATCGACAACGACCTGATCGTGGAATCCGACGAGGAAATCTACGAGATGAACAATGGCTGCGTCTGCTGCACGGTGCGCGGCGACCTGATCCGCGTCGTCGAGGGCCTGATGCGCCGGCCCGGCCGCTTCGACGCCATCGTCGTCGAGACCACCGGGCTCGCCGATCCGGTACCGGTGGCGCAGACGTTCTTCATGGACGACGACGTGCGTTCCAAGACCAAGCTCGATGCGGTGGTGGCGCTGGTCGACGCCAAGCATTTGCCGCTGCGGCTGAAGGATTCCAAGGAAGCCGAGGACCAGATCGCCTTCGCCGACGTCGTCGTGCTGAACAAGACCGACCTCGTCACCCCGGAAGAACTCGCCAAGGTCGAAGCGACGATCCGAGCCATCAATCCGGCGGCCAGGATCCACCGCACGACGCGCGCCGGCGTCGCCCTGTCGGAGGTGCTCGACCGCGGCGCTTTCGATCTGTCCAAGGCTTTGGAAAACGATCCGCATTTCCTCGAGGCGCATGACGACCATGAGCACCATGACCACGATCATGACCATCACGACCATGATGGCCACGACCACGATGGGCACGACCACCACCATCATGCGCATCCTTCCGACATCCATGACGTGACGGTGCAGTCGGTATCGCTGCGCGGTGGCGAGATGGACCCGAAGAAATTCTTCCCGTGGATCGAGAAGATCACCCAGATGGAAGGCCCCAACATTTTGCGGCTGAAAGGTATCATCGCGCTCAAGGGCGATGACGAGCGCTATGTCATCCAGGGCGTGCACATGATCATCGAAGGCGACCACCAGCGCGCCTGGAAGGACGGCGAAAAGCACGAAAGCCGGCTGGTCTTCATCGGCCGCGAACTGGATGCCGAGCGGCTGAAGAAGAGCTTTGACGCCTGCCAGGCCTCGTAAGGCTGTATCGATGGGCCTTCGAGATTGACTATGGGTCCATGTACACATATCATGTGTACATGGACCCGAGGAGATTTCCGATGCCCAGGTCGGCCGACACCAAAACCGAGCGCTATCAAATCCGCATCGCGCCTGCACAGAAGGCGATGATCGCTCGCGCCGCCGCGCTGTCTCATCAGGACGTTACCGACTTCATTCTCAACAAGGTGGTTCCCGAAGCACAGGCCGTAATCGAAGCAGCCGAGGTTGCGAAAGTGTCCGACCGCGATTTCACACGTATACTCGATCTGCTGGAGAACCCGCCGAAACCCAATGCCAAGCTCCGAGCAGCGATCGCGGCCTTGCCGGATACTCTGTGACGCTTCCCGCCTGGCACGAGGAGCCGATTGCGAAACGCCATGATCGGGCCTCGTTCGATTGCGGCGATGCGCAGATGAACGATTTTCTGCGGCGGTTCGCGCGGCAAAGCCACGAACAGAATGCCGCCAAGACTTTCTGTGCGATCGACGATGCGGCTTTGGACCGGATCCTTGGCTTCTATACGATCGCGCCGTCAGCCATTGCTCACGAAACCGTGCCGCAGACGATGACGAGAGGCTTGGCGCGGCACGAGGTTTCCGGCTTCAAGCTTGCCCGGCTGGCGACCGACCGCAGCGTCGCCAGGCAAGGCCTCGGAGGTCAACTGCTTGCCGCCGCCGCGTTGCGCTGCTTGCGACTTGCCGGCGAAGGTGGCGGCATCCTGCTCATCATCGATGCCAAGAGCGAGCGGGCCGCAAGATGGTATGCCAGCTACGGGGCCGAGCGCCTCCAGGGATCGAACCTGACCTTGGTGATGCCATTGGCGACGTTCGCAACCGATCTGCGGGCGAAGGGGCTGCTTTGATGACAGCTCTCGCGATCTGATCTGCCGGTTGCCGGAACCGCAAACGTCGAGTAAGCCGCCTCTGTAATCTCATCCAGTTGAACGAAGACAATCATGCCCACAGTCGCCCCGCTTGATCTCGAAGGCCATTGCGTCGCCGCCGTCTTCCTCGGCGACGTGCCGCATTTCGCGCTGGCCGATGGTGCTGTCCACCGGCTCGACAATGGCCACAAGACGGTGCAGGCCAACGATGGGCTGCTTGCCGCCTTCCATGACGCGGCCAACGACCGGCTGATCACCGGCGGCGAGGACGGCAAGGTGTTTGCCGTCAAAGCCGGCGGTGAGGCCCGGGAGGTGGCGAGCGCCGGCAAGAAATGGATCACCAGCGTTGCCGCCGGGCCGCAAGGCGCCATCGCCTATGCCACGGGCAAGACCGCCTTCGTGCGCTTCGCCGATGGCAAGACCCGGGAATTTGCCCATCCGCGCTCGGTCGAAGGGCTGGCCTTCTCGCCAAAGGGGATGCGCTTCGGCGTCGCCCGCTACAATGGCGCGACGCTGCATTTCCCCGCCGCGGAGGGCAAGCCTGTGGAACTCGAATGGGCGGGCGCCCACACCGGCATCACCTTCTCGCCGGACGGCGCCTTTCTGGTCACCACCATGCAGGAAAACGCCCTGCATGGCTGGAAGCTCGCCGACGGCAAGCACATGCGCATGAGCGGGTATCCGGGCAAGGTCAAAAGCCTGTCCTGGAGCGTGAAAGGCAAATGGCTGGCCAGTTCCGGCGCGCCGGCGGCGATCGTCTGGCCGTTCTCGGCCAAGGACGGCCCGATGGGCAAGGCGCCGCTGGAACTCGGCACGCGCGGCAATGCCATGGTGACGGCGGTCGCTTGCCACCCGAGCCAAGACGTCGTCGCCGTCGGCTATGACGACGGCATGGTTATGGCGGTGCGCTTCGCCGATGCCAAGGAAGTGCTTTTGCGGCGCCCGGGCAAAGGCGCCATCACCGCGATGATGTGGGACAAGGAAGAACGCCGTGTCGCCTTCGGCAGTGCCGCCGGCGACTGCGGCGTCATCGACATCACTGCGTAGTCCGGATGGCCGATCACTCGGCGCCGCAGGACACCTTGCCAATCAGATCGACGGGCTTGCCATCGCTGTCCTTGTCGGCCGTGCCGTCATAGACACCGAGCTTGTAATCTCCATCATAGACCCCTTCGTCGCTGGCCCTGGTCAGGATCGTCAGTTCGACCGAACTGTAGGTCTTGGCCACCTCCTGCTCGTGGTAGATGTTCAGCCGCAATTCCTTGTCGTCGAGCCAGTACTGGGTGAGGTTGGAGTTCTCAAAAGTGGTCTTTCGCAGTTGATCGCCGGTGGGCCTTGCCTTGATTTCGAGGTCACCGCGAAAATTGAAGGTCGGGCCGCCCATCCCGGTGGTGACGCCGGTATCGACCTGGAATTTCACCTGTGGATCATCGACGGAGCACCAGATACCGCCGGTCGCGGACGCCGTGCCAGCCGACGGGAACAGTGCCGCTACGCAGATGATCGTCCGCATTTCCCTTGCCCCAATTGCCGTTCCCATTGACGCCGACTTCGCGCAGAGCGTCAAGCGCGCCCAGCACGGGCTGAGCCAATGCAGAACGGACGCGCGGCCAATTGCCGTTGAGGAGGTGGATTGGCTATGAGGGGCGCGCCAGAGGGGTTTTCATGCACAACGACAGTTCGACGACCGTAGGCGGCATCAGCCGCGACCGCATTGCGCAATTGCGCGAGGCGGAAGGCGCTGCCTTCCGCAAGGCGCGGCCTAGATCGCAAGCCAAGGTCGGCAACGGCCTGCCCGGCTTCTTCGGCGGCGTGCCGATGCACTGGATGAACGACTGGCCGACGCCGTTTCCGATCCTGGTCGACAGCGCCCGAGGCGCCACGATCACCGACATGGACGGCAACAAGCTCGACGATTTCTGCCTCGGCGATACCGGTTCGATGTTCGGTCACTCGCCGCCACCGGTGGCGCGTGCCATTCGCCGCCAGGCCGGGCGCGGCCTGACCTACATGCTGCCTTCGGAAGACGCACTCGCCATCGGGCCGCTACTGCAGCAGCGGTTCGGCCTGCCGTTCTGGCAGATCGCGACGACGGCGACCGACGCCAACCGCTTCGCGCTGCGCGTCGCCCGCGCCGTCACCGGAAGAGAAAAAATCCTGGTCTTCAATGGCTGCTATCACGGCTCGGTGGACGAGACGATGGTGCGGCTGATCGACGGCAAGCCCGTCAACCGGCCGGGACTGGCGGGCGAGTTCCGCGACCTGACCCGCACGGCCAAGGTCATCGAATTCAACGATGTCGCCGCACTGGCAGCCGCGCTGAAGGACAGGGATGTCGCTTGCGTCATTGCCGAGCCGGTGCTGACCAATTCCTGCATGGTGCTGGCCGATCCTGGCTACCACGAGACACTGCGAAAGTTGACGCGCGAAGCGGGCACGCTGCTTTTGATCGACGAGACGCACACAATCTCGACAGGTCCCGGCGGCTACACCAGGAAATATGGGCTGGAGCCGGACTTGTTCGTGCTGGGCAAGCCGATTGCCGGCGGCGTGCCGGCGAGCGTGTGGGGCATGAGCGACGATGTCGCCTCGCGCTATGCCGACTACAACAGGACGAAAGAACCGGGTTATTCCGGCATGGGCACGACGCTGTCGGCCAACCCGCTGCAATTCGCCGCCATGCGCGCCACGCTCGAGGAGGTGATGACGCAGGAGAATTACGACCGCATGGATCATCTGGCACGGCGGCTCGATGCCGGACTGACCGGCGTGATCGATCATTACAATCTGCCCTGGCATGTTTCCCGTGTAGGGGCCCGCGTCGAGTTCATCTGCGCGCCCGGACCGCTGCGCAATGGCGCCGAGGCCGAGGGTGCGCATGCGCCGGAACTGGAAGCCGCAATCCATGTCGCGCTGGTCAATCGCGGCGTGCTGATCGCACCCTTCCACAACATGATGCTGATCTCGCCAGCGACGTCGGGCGCCCAGGTCAACCGGCTGATCAGCGCGTTTGGCGCGGTTGCGGCAAAGCTCGCGGCATGAGACAAGCCACCAAGCCAAACTCGAGTTCCATCATGAGTTCACCTTCGGGCTCGACGCCCACCGAGGCGCAAGCCTTCCTCGACGCCCATCCCGAGATCGAGGCCTTCGATATCGTGCTGACCGACGCCAATGGCGTCGGGCGCGGCAAGATCGTGCGCCGGCATGAGCTGAAAAGCATTTTCGAGGGCGGCCGGCACATGCCGATCTCCATCCTCGGCCTCGACATTACCGGCGAGGATGTGCATGAAACCGGGCTGATCTGGGACAGCGGCGACGGCGATCTCAGGGCCTGGCCGATTCCCGGCACGCTGGTGCCGCTTTACGGCACGAACCCGCCGCGCGGCCAGGTGCTGATGGCGATGTATCATCTCGACGGCCAGCCAATGTCATCGGACCCGCGGCTGGCGCTTGCCCGGCAGGTCGACATACTGGCTGCCAAGGGCCTCTATCCGGCTGGCGCCTTTGAACTCGAGTTTTTTCTGCTGGCCAATGAGCGCGATGCCGACGGCAAGGTGCAGCCGGCGCGCGCGGTGCTCGACGGCCGCGTCTCGGGCAAGACGGAAGTCTATTCCGTCGATCATCTGCACGGCATGGAGCCGCTGTTCTCCGACATTTACGCCGCCGCCAAGGCGCAAGGCATTCCGGCCGAGACGGTGATTTCCGAATATGCGCCTGGCCAGTACGAGCTGACGCTGAACTACCGCAAGGACGTGATGCGGGCGGCAGACGATCTGGTCATGCTGAAGCGGCTGGTGCGGGCGCAGGCGCGCCGTCACGGCGTCACCGCCTGCTTCATGGCCAAGCCGATCGAGAAATATGCCGGCTCCGGCATGCATTTCCACGTCTCGCTGCAGGACAAGGACGGCCGAAACGTCTTTTCGGAAACCGCCGGCGAGAACTGGTCGCTGCCGCTGCTGCGCGGTCTCGGCGGGCTGATCCAGACCATGGCGGAATCGATGCTGGTGTTTGCGCCGCACGCCAATTCCTGGCGCCGCTTCGTCTCGCAATCCTATGCGCCGGTGGCACCGACCTGGGGCGTCAACAACCGCTCGGTGGCGCTACGCGTGCCGGCGGGCGATGCGAAAAACCGGCGCATCGAGCATCGTCCGTCCGGCGTCGACGCCAACCCCTATCTGATTGCGGCGACGGTGCTCGCCGGCATCGTCAAAGGCCTCGACGAAGGGCTCGATCCAGGCCCCGAAACGACCGGCAATGGCTATGAGGCGGCCGTCACCCGTACGACGATGCCCGCCGATTGGCGCGCCGCCATCGAAGCGGCCAAGGCGTCCAGCTTCCTGAAGGGCGCGCTCGGCGAGGATCTGCACCGCACCTTCGTGGCGATCAAGCAGTCCGAATACCTGCGCGTGGCGCGTACGGTCAGCGAGCTGGACTATCATCTCTACCTGCATGAAGTCTGATGGCTGGACGACCCGACGGCGATCGCTTTTTCGCCGTCACCCTCAAATCAGGTGGCGTACCGGCCCTCCAGACAGAAATATCGGCGGAACCTTCCCGAGGCCTCGCTCATTCCTGACGTGATCGCGGGAGCGGACAAGGCCGCCAGAGATATGATTGCGAAGATGCCGACAACGCCTGCGCCGCACCATGCCAAGGTGCAGGCGAGGCACTGGCCGAAGCGTGAGCCAGCCGAGATGCCTGATGACGATGCCGCCGACACGGTTCCCGAATTGCGCGAGGCCGCGAAGGGATGCCGCCGCTGTCCGCTTTGGCGCGATGCGACGCAGACCGTATTCGGTGAAGGGCCTGACAATGCCAAGGTGATTTTTGTCGGCGAACAGCCGGGCGACCAAGAAGACCTCGTCGGCCAGCCGTTCGTGGGGCCGGCCGGCAAGATCTTTGATGCCATATTGGATGATGCCGGGGTCGACCGCCTGAAGGTCTACGTCACCAACGCGGTCAAGCACTTCAAATTCGAACCGCGCGGCAAGCGGCGCATCCATTCCAAGCCCAATGTCGGCGAGGTTCAAGCCTGCCGCTGGTGGCTCGACCAGGAGTTTGACCTGATCAAGCCGAACCTCGCCGTGGCGCTCGGCGCCACGGCAGCATTGTCGCTGCTCGGCAAAGCCACACCGGTGACGAAAATGCGCGGCCAGATGATCGAACGCGAGGATGGCTTGCGTGTCTTCATCACCGTCCATCCCTCCTTCATCCTGCGCATTCGGGATCACGCCGACAAGGAAGCTGAACGCGAGCGGTTTTTGCGCGATATGAAGCAGGTGAAGAAGCTGATGGCCGCTTGAGCATTAAGGACAGCGACGCAGCGCAGACCCGAGGATGACGAACGTTTGAGGCTGTGAAGCTAACGAACGAGAATTGCCCTCAAATCGTTGACGTTCGTGCCGGTCGGGCCGGGCACGAAGAGATCGCCGACGGCATTGAAGGCCGTCCAGGCATTGTTACCGGCCAGCATCGCCTTGGCATCCACACCCGCCGCGCGCATGCGCGAAACGGTCGAACCATCGGCGAAGGCGCCGGCATTGTTTTCCGAACCGTCGATGCCGTCGGTGTCGGCGGCCAAGGCATGAATGCCATCCATGCCGCTGATGCCGATGGCGAAGGCAAGCAGGAATTCCGAGTTGCGGCCGCCCTTGCCTTTGGCCCGCAAAGTCACGGTGGTCTCACCGCCCGAGAGGATCAGAACCGGCTTTTGAAAGGGCCGGTTGCGCGTCGCCACTTCGCGGGCGATTGCCGCATGGACGCCGCCGACCTCGCGTGCTTCGCCTTCGATGGCATCGGAAAGGATGACGGCTTCTATGCCTTGCCGCCTCGCTTCCACTGCTGCCGCTTCCAGCGACACGCCGGCAGAGGCGATCAGATGCACCTCGTTGCGCGAAAAGCGCTGATCGTCGGGATCTGGTGCATCGGCCCCAGGCGACCGGATGTGCGCCATGACCGCGTCCGGCAGGTTCATGCCATAGGCGGATATCGACGCCAGCGCGTCTTCACGGCTGCCGGTATCGGGAACGGTTGGGCCTGAGGCGACCAGGGCCGGATTGTCGCCGGGAATGTCGGAGACCACCAGCGACACCACCTTGGCCGGCCATGCGGCGGCAGCCAGCCGACCGCCCTTGATGGTGGAGAGATGCTTGCGGATGGTGTTCATCGCCGCGATCGGCGCGCCCGAGGCAAGCAGCGCCTCGTTGACGGCGATCTCGTCGGCCAGTGTCAGGCCGGCAGCGGGAGACGGCAGCAGCGCCGAGCCGCCGCCGGAAATCAGCGCCACGACCAGATCGTCCGCCGTCAGCCCTCGCACCTTCTCCAGCAGCCGCCGCGAGGCCTCTAGCCCCGCGGCGTCCGGCACCGGATGCGCCGCCTCGATGATCTCGATGCGCTCGCATTGGGCGCCATAGCCGTAGCGGGTGACGACCAGCCCTTCGATCGGGCCATCCCAAACCTTCTCGAACGCCGCCGCCATCTGCGGCGAGCCCTTGCCGGCACCGATGACGATGGTGCGGCCCCTGGGCCTGGCCGGCAAATGGTCGCGGATAGTGCGCTCCGGGTCGGCGGCTGCGACCGCCGCATTGAAGATCGAGGTAAGAAAAGCCTTGGGATCGGGCACGGTCATTCGGGGTCCGCGGACAGCGCCAGTCCGCGCCTGTCCATGCCCAGGTGATCGCACAGCGCATCGACCACCACGCCATGATCCTGGCGCTCCGGCAGGCCGGACACCGCGATCACGCCGATGACACCGGCACCCTTGACCGCGACCGGGAACCCGCCGCCGGCGAGCACATAGTCAGCAATATCCAGCCCCTCGCCGATCTTGAAGGTGCGGTCGGAGCGCTGCTGCTCCAGAACCAGACGGTAGGTGCTTTTGAGGTAGCGCTTGACAACATTGATCTTGCGCCGCGCCCAGTCGGGATTGGATGCATTCGACCCCGGCATGGCGGCATAGAAAAGCGGCCGATCCCATAGCCTGATATCGACGATGATCGGCAGATTCTCGGCAATTGCACGACCACGGATGGCTGCGCCGATCTCGAAGGCGACGGCCTCGTCGAAAGCCTTGAAGACAAGGGTCTCTTCCTGTCTCTTGATCAGAGCGATGTCGTCAGCAACGGCCATGTCGTTCCCCTGTCAACTTCGTCGCACGCTTTGACCGATGGCTGCCGCCGGGTCAAGCAAGGAACGCACGAGCAGCGCCTAATTCGCCATGTCGCTCTTGGCAGGCCGCCCCGCGACATAGACCTCGCGCACGGCGCGGTCGTCGCCCAGCGTCTGCAGCAGGAACAATTCCTGCGCCAGCGTCTCGGCCGTTTCCATCCTGAGCCGCATGGCGGGCGTTGCGCGGGCATCGAGCACGACGATGTCCGCATCGGTGCCTTGCTCCAGCGTGCCGATCTTGTCAGCCACCGACAGCGCCTCGGCATTGCCGCGCGTGATCTGCCAGAAGGACTGGAACGGGTTCAGCTTCTCGCCATTGAGCGCGATCACCTTGTAGCCCTCATCCATGGTGCGCAGCATGGAATAGTTGGTTCCGCCGCCGACATCGGTGGCGGACGCTATGCGCAACCGCTTGTCGCGGCGGCGAAAGCGCTGATAGTCGAACAGGCCTGAGCCGAGGAACAGGTTCGAGGTCGGGCAGAAGACGGCCACCGAACCACTATCCGAAAGCGCGTCCGCCTCGCGCTCCGACAGATGGATGCAGTGGCCGAACAGGCTCTTCTTGCCCAGCAGCCCGTAATGCTCGTAGACGTCGGTGTAGTCGCGCGACCAAGGGTAGAGCTGCTGCGTGAAGGCGATCTCGGCGTGGTTTTCCGACAGATGCGTCTGCATGTGCAGGCCGGGATGTTCGCGGCTCAGCGCGCCGGCCATCTCCATCTGCTCCGGTGACGAGGTGATGGCGAAGCGTGGCGTGATGGCATAGTGCTGCCTTCCCTTGCCGTGCCACTCCGCGATCAGTGCCTTGGTATCGTCATAGCCGGATTGCGGCGTATCGAGCACACCTTCGGGCGCGTTGCGGTCCATCATCACCTTGCCGGCGATGTTGAGCATGTCGCGCGCATGCGACTCGGCGAAGAAGGCTTCCGCGGAGGCCTTGTGCACCGAGCAATAGGCGGCAACCGTCGTGGTGCCGTGGCGCACCGTCTCGTCAAGGAACAGGCGCGCGATGCGGCGGCCATGCTGAGCGTTGGCGAATTTGGTTTCTTCGGGAAAGGTGTAGGTGTTCAGCCAGTCGAGCAGTTCGGCGCCATAGGACGCGATGATCTGCATCTGCGGGAAATGCACATGGGCATCGATGAAGCCCGGCAGCAGCAGATGCGGCCGGTGATCGATTTTTTTCACCGTCTCGCCGGCCTGTTTCTCGACATCGGCGTAAGCGCCTGATGCAACAATCCTGCCGTCGCTTATCAGCAGACCGCCATCCTCCTCGTAGCGCCAGGCGGAGCGGTCGTCGATGGTTTGCGGCCAGCGCACGAAGGACAGCGTGCGGCCACGCAGAAGTGTCGAGGCCATGTCTATTTCCCCGCGCCTTCGAACCAGGCCACCAGCAGCGCCCTTTCCTTGTCTGATATCTGCGAGACATTGGCGGGCGGCATGGCGTGGCTGCGCCCGGCCTGCAGGTAGATTTCGCGGGCATGCTCGGCAATGCCGGCGTCGGTGTCGAGCATCACCCCCTTGGGTGCGTGATAGATGCCCTCATAGACCGGCTCGGCCGCGTGGCACATCGAGCAGCGGCCGAGCACGGTGTCGCGCACGGCCGGGAAATGCGCCGAGGCGATATAGACCTCAGCCGCGGCGGAGGCCTTCGGTTCGCCCGTCAGCACCTTCGGCACCGTCGACAGCCAGATGATGATGAGGAACAGGACAAGGGCGCCGAGCCACGTCCAGTGCGGATTGCCGGCACGCTTGTGCACGGTGTTGAAATAGTGGCGGATCAAGACGCCGATGATGAACACCAGCGAGGCGATGACCCAGTTGAACTGGGTGCCGAACGCCAGCGGATAATGGTTCGACAGCATCAGGAACAGTACGGGCAGCGTCAAATAATTGTTGTGGAGCGAGCGCTGCTTGGCGATCTTGCCGTATTTCGGATCCGGCTTGCGGCCGGCGATGAGGTCGGCGACGACGATCTTCTGGTTGGGAATGATGACCATGAAGACATTGGCCGACATGATCGTGGCGGTGATGGCGCCCAGATGCAGGAAGGCGGCGCGGCCGGTGAACAGATGCGTCAGCCCCCAGGCGATGAACACCAGCACGCCATAGAGCACCAGCATCAGGCCGGTGTCGCTTTTGCCGAGCGGCGAGCGGCATAAGAGATCATAGACGACCCAGCCGACGCCGATCGTGGCCATCGACAGCAGGATGCCAACCGGCACCGACATCGGCAGCACATTGGGATCGATCAGGAACAGATCGGCCCCGGCGTAGTAGACCACGCAAAGCATGGCGAAGCCGGACAGCCAGGTGGCGTAGGATTCCCATTTGAACCAGGTCAGGTGTTCCGGCATCTCGGACGGCGCCACCAGATATTTCTGGATGTGATAGAAGCCGCCGCCATGCACCTGCCATTCCTCGCCGAAGGCGCCGACCGGCATGCCAGGGCGCTGGCGCAGCCCAAGATCGAGCGCGACGAAGTAGAAGGACGAGCCGATCCAGGCGATGCCGGTGACGACGTGCAGCCAGCGCACGGCGAAGCTCAGCCAGTCCCAGAAAATCGCGAAATCCATCATTGAAGTCGTCCCTGCCGATCGGGTGACTTTACGGTGTGGCGCGCAAACGAAAAGAGGCGAGGTGTACGATGACTTTCAAAAAAAATTGGAAAATACTAGGTTGATGGCCGCAAACCGGCGAAGGTGCTCCGCATGGCCTATCTCGACAACATCGCCGTCTTCGTCCGCGTCGTCGAGCTCGGCAATCTGTCGGCGGCCGGGCGCGACATGCGCATTTCGCCGGCGGTCGCCTCCAACCGCATCAAGGAACTGGAGAAGCATCTCGGCGTGCGGCTGTTCAACCGCACCACCCGGCAATTGATGCCGACCGAACATGGCACTGTTTTTTATTCCGGCGCCAAGCAGGTGCTGGAGGCGATCACCGAGGCGGAAGCGGCCGTCTCGGCGCTGTCCGGCCAGCCGCGCGGCACCATTCGCGTCACCGCACCGCTCGGTCTCGGGCGACGGCTGGTGGCCTCGGGCATTCCCGATTTCCACGACAAATACCCTGACATCGAGGTGCGGCTCAGGCTTTCGGACCACAATGTCGACATCATGAAGGAAGGCATTGACGTCGCCTTCCGCCTCGGCATCATCGAGGATTCCAGTCTTCGGATGCGCGGTATCATGGAATGCGAGCGTGTGCTGGTCGCCGCACCCAAATATCTGGAGGCGCGCGGCGAGCCTATGGAGCCGCAGGAGCTGATCGGCAGGAAACATGACTGCCTTATGCTGCGCTATTCCGGCGCGCTCGAATATGTCTGGACCTTGCAAACGCCGGCCGGCCCACAGAAATTCGAGGTGCATGGACCCTACGACACCGACGACGGCGACGTGCTGACGGGCTGGGCGCTGTCGGGACGCGGCATCATCAACAAGCCGCGCTTCGAGGTCGAGCCGTTCATCCGCGACCGCCGGCTGAAAGTGATCTTGACCAGCACGCCGCCGACTCCGGTACAGTTCGCTGCCGTCTATCCGCACAAGAAGCTGCAGGACCCCAAGGTGCGGCTATTGCTCGATTTCATGGCCGAGCGCTGCCAGCGGCTGATCAAGGATCTTCTGGCCGGCAAGTGATGGCCTCCTGGCCCATCCGATCCGGTTGCCTTGCGCGAAAGCCAGCCGGGGTTGGTAGCCGGATGGCTGCCGTCGCGGGCAGCCAAATGGCCGCTTTAACGTCATGCCGTCCTTTTTGCCCTGTGAACTCAATGCCTTTGCCACCCTGATCGTGCCGGAGCTGCAGCGGCGCGGCCTGTTCCGCAAGGACTATGAAGGCACCACGCTGCGCTCGCATCTCGGCCTGAAATGGCCTGACTGAGGCAGGTGCGGTTATGCCTCGTCCATCATCCGTGCGGTGCCGGAAACCCTGATCGAACTGCCTATCTCCACAGGAATATCGGCATGCAGGCGTGAGCGCATGCCCATGTCCTCGCCTTGCACGACATCTATCGCGCCGCCATGCGGCCAGCCAATGTCTCTGAGATAACCGGCAAAGGCGGCTGTCGACGCGCCCGTCGCGGGATCCTCATAGACCCCACCGGATGCAAAGGGATTGCGCGTGTGAAACAAGCGCGGCGTTTCGGCGTAGGCGAGCAGGATCGTCACCAGCCCTTCCCTCCGCATGAAGAGCTGTCCGGCCTTAAGGTCGTAGCGCATGGCCGCCAGCGCCTCGCGCGAGTTGAAAGCCAGCACAAGATGGTCGGCGCCGCCATGGATCAGCGCCGGTGGAATGGCCGGATCGAGATCGGCCACAGCGTAGCCGAATAGCGCCAGCGATTCGCCAATCAGCTCCGAAGCGGCGGGCTTGCTGCGTGTGGGCGGCGACTGCAGCGCGGCGGCAACGTTCGCGCCATCTCGAAAGCCTTCAACGGTAATGCTGGCTTGGGCGAGCTTGAGTGGGAAGAGCCCATCGCCAAACCGCCGAACCAACGCGGCGCCCAGTGCAATGGTGGCGTGGCCGCAGAAGGGGACCTCGGATTCCGGCGAGAAATAGCGGACGCGCCAGCTGTCGCCATCGGGCGCGGCGAAGGCGGTCTCCGAGAATCCGACCTCCGCCGCGATATGCTGCATTTCGGCGGCATCGGGCAAGGCGTCATTTATCAGGACTCCGGCCGGATTGCCGCCGGAGCTGCCATCCGAAAAAGCCGCGATTTTGAGAACGCCCATATGCCTTCGCCTCATGCTGCAACGCCGGTTGCATATAGCAAATGCGTGCTTCGGGCGATTGAAAACGACAGGCCGCCGGCGAGCGGCCTCGGCTAACCGGCCATGATCCCGGCCTGATGGCCCTGATGGTCGGCATTCGACACGGCCCGGTGAATGACCAGCGCAGTCATGATCTCGGCGGCCGCCAGCGCGGCGATGACGGACGGGCGCTTGTCCTTGACGGCGTCGCCGCCGATCGGCGAGACCAGGCGGGCAAACTCTGCCTCGTCGCCGTCCGCCGATTTCAGGAACCAGCTCCTGAATGTCGCCTTCTTGGTCTTCGAGCCGATCATGCCGACATAGGCCGCGTCGCCGCGCTTCAGCGCTTCGGCGACGATCAGGAAATCGAGCGCATGGTCATGGGTGAGGATGGCGAAGGCGGCGCCGGCCGGAGCGTTGCGTACCTCGGCCTCCGGCAGCGGCGTCAGCCGCGTCTCGACGGTTTCCGGCATGCCTTCCAGCGCCTCGGATCGGGTCTCGACGACGACAACGTGGATCGGCAGCAGCGCCAGCGACGCGGCCAACGCCTGGCCGACATGGCCGCCACCGAAGATATAGACATGCGGGAGATGCGCCTCTTCCGATTCAGCGTTCGCTATCAGCTTTTCCTCGATTGTGCCGTCGACCAAGCGGATCAACACTTCGACCCGGCCCCCGCAGCACTGGCCGATTTCCGGCCCGAGCGGAACGTCGAGCGTGACGACAGTTTCGTCAGCGTCGCGCTGCCCCTCACCCTTACCCTCTTCCCGTAAGGACGGGGGGTCGCCGGCGTTACGGCCGTTTCCCTTCTCCCCGTCACTATAGGTGCCGGTCCACCCTCCGCATCTGCTGCGCAGCTGCTGCGGAGGACGGTCAGGCGGATGAGGGGCGGCGCCGACATCGGCAAATTCGCTGGAAGGTGCGGAGCGCAAAGAGCCCAGTATCTGCCGCGCCTTGTCGATCGCCATATATTCGAGCTGACCGCCGCCAATGGTGCCGAAAATCGCCGATGCCGAGACAAGCATGAAGGCACCGGCCTCGCGCGGCGTCGAACCCTTTGTCGCCGCAACTTCGACAAGCGCGACCCGACCGGCATGGTCGAGAAACACTTTCAGCTCTTGAACCTTCGAGTTCATCGTCTGCACTTCCATCCACGAAATATAGTGTTTTTCGGCGCGATTTGCACGTTTTGGAGCCTCAAGACGGCTCTGAAGCCTCCCGCTTCAACCGTTCGATCGCCATCAGCACGCGTTCTGGCGTTGCCGGCGCGTCGAGGCGCGGGCAGATCTTGTGGTCGGCGACGCTGGCCACGGCATCCGACAGGGCGTGCAGCACCGCCATGCCGTGCGGCAGCGGCGGTTCGCCGACCGCCTTGGAGCGATGGATGGTCGGCTCATAGGCCTGCGACCAGTCGGTCAGCGCCACGTTGAAGATTTTTGGGCGGTCCGACGCCAGCGGAATCTTGTAGGTCGACGGCGCATGCGTGCGCAGCCGGCCCTTGTCGTCCCACCACAGTTCCTCGGTGGTCAGCCAGCCCATGCCCTGGACGAAGCCGCCCTCGACCTGGCCGAGGTCGATGGCCCGGTTCAGCGACCGGCCGCAATCGTGCAGGATATCGGCGCGCTCGACGACATATTCGCCGGTCAGCGTGTCGACCGACACTTCGGCGCAGGCCGCGCCATAGGCGTAGTAGTAGAAGGCGTGGCCCCGGCCCTTGCTGCGGTCCCAATGGATCTTCGGCGTCTTGTAGAAGCCGGCGGCCGAGAGCTGCACACGCGCGACATAGGCCTGCTTGACCAGATCGTTGAAGCTGACCTCCTGGTTGCCGACGCGCACCCGGTTGGGCAGGAACACCACCTGGTCGACGGGGATCTGGTATTTCTCGGCGGCGAAGTCGGTCAGCCGCTGGCGGATCTGGCGCGCCGCATTCTGCGCCGCCATGCCGTTGAGGTCGGCGCCAGAGGATGCCGCCGTCGGCGCGGTGTTAGGCACCTTGGCGGTGGTGGTGGCGGTGATCTTCACGCGGTCGAGGTCGATCTGGAACTCCTCGGCCACGACCTGGGCTACCTTGAGGTGCAGGCCCTGCCCCATTTCGGTACCGCCATGGTTCATGTGCACCGAACCGTCGGCATAGACATGCACCAGCGCGCCGGCCTGGTTGGCCTCGGTCTTGGTGAAGGAGATGCCGAACTTGACCGGCGTCAGCGCCAGGCCGCGCTTGACGAAGCGGCTGTTGGCGTTGAACGCGGAAATCTCGCGGCGGCGGCGCGCATAGCTGGCGCTCTCCTCCAGTTCCGCCACGATGCGCTGGATGATGCAGTCCTCGACCTTCTGGTGATAGGGCGTGACGTTGCGGCCGCCGATCGCTTCCATCGGATCGTAGAAATTCAGCTTGCGGATTTCGAGCGAATCCTTGCCGACCGCGAAGGCGACCTCGTCGATGACGCGCTCGGCGCCGACCATGCCTTGCGGGCCGCCGAAGCCGCGAAAGGCGGTGTTGGACACGGTGTTGGTAAAGAGCGGCGCCGACTTGGCGTGCACCGCAGGATAGAAATAGGCGTTGTCGCAGTGAAACAGCGCACGATCGCCGACCGGTCCGGACAGGTCTGCGGAAAAGCCGCAGCGCAAGGCGTAGGTGAAATCGACGCCGAGGATGTTGCCCTCGTCGTCGAAGCCGACCTCGTAGTCGATGGCGAAATCGTGCCGCTTGCCGGTTGCGGTCATGTCCTCGTCGCGGTCGAGCCGGATCTTGACCGCGCGCTTCAGCTTCTTGGCCGCGATGGCGGCGATCGCGGCGCACTGGTTGGCCTGTGTTTCCTTGCCGCCGAAGCCGCCGCCCATGCGGCGCACCTCCACCGTCACCGCGTTGCTCGGCACGCCGAGCGTGTGGGCGACCAGATGCTGCGTCTCGCTCGGACCCTGAGTCGAACAGTAGACAGTCACCTCGTCGTCCTCGCCGGGAATCGCGAGCGACACCTGGCCTTCGAGGTAGAAATGGTCCTGGCCGCCAAGCCACATGCGGTTCTTGATGCGGCGGGGCGCTGCCTGGATTGCCGCGGCCGCATCGCCGCGCTTCAGGATCAGCGGCGTGGTCACCTGCTTGTCCTTCGTCGGATCAAGGTCCCAGATGTCGATCACGGCGGGAAGCTCATCATACTCGATCCTGGCCAGGCGCGCGGCGCGCCGGGCTGCCTCGCGCGTCTCGGCAATCACCGCGAAGATCGGCTGGCCGAAGAACTGCACCTTGCCTTCCGCGAGCACCGGATCGTCATGCATGTTGCTGGGCGAGACATCGTTTTCGCCCGGCACGTCGGCATAAGTCAGCACGTCGACGACACCAGGGGCCGCGCGCACCGCCGAGAGATCGACGCTTTTCAGAACGCCATGTGCCACCTTGGACAGGCCAAGGCCGGCATGCAGCGTGCCTGCCGGTTCCGGCATGTCGTCGATATAGACGGCGCCGCCGCTGACGTGCTTGTGGGCTGAATCATGCTGCTGGTCGGTGGCGACGCCACCGACGATCTTTTCCGCCTTGAGGTTTGATGGTGCGTGGTCGTTCATTCAGCCTCCTTCCCTTCACCCCGTTCACGGGGAGAAGGTGGCCCGAAGGGCCGGATGAGGGGCAGCGCCGACATTGACGAGTTTACCAGAAGCGATCGACGCTGGCGCCGCCCCTCATCTGCCTGCCGGCATCTTCTCCCCGTGAACGGGGAGAAGGACGCTACCCGCGACCGTTTGCCTGTCTGCTCACTCGCCTTGATTCGCATCAGGCCGCCTCGTCGCGCGACACCTGGAACGGCGCTTTCGTTCCTGTCGTCTCGACGTAAAAGCGCAGCAAGAGGTTCTTTGCCGCCAGCGCTCGATATTCGGCGCTCGCGCGCATGTCGGTGAGCGGCGTGAAGTCCTTGGCGTATTCGGCCATCGCTGCCTCCACCGTCGCTTCGCTCCAAATCTTGCCGATCAAAGCCTGTTCAACCGCCGACGCCCGCTTCGGCGTTGCCGCCATGCCGCCATAGGCGATGCTGATATCGGCTACCGTGCCGTCCTTGGCCAGAGCCAGACAAAAGGCGCCCAAGGTCGCGGTGATGTCCTCGTCACGGCGCTTGGTGACCTTGTAGACGGCGAATTTCACATCCTTTGCCGGCACGGGCACATGCACAGCCTCGACAAACTCGCCTGGCTGGCGGTCCTGCTTGCCATAGGCGATGAAGAAATCCTGCAACGGGATCGTGCGCCGCTTCTTGCCCTTGCGCAATGTCATCCGTGCGCCGAGCGCGATCAACGGTGGCGGCGTGTCGCCGATCGGCGAGCCGTTGGCGACGTTGCCGCCGATCGTGCCCATGTTGCGAACCTGTTCGCCGCCGATGCGGTCGAACAACGGCCCCAGCGCCGGGATGCGTTTCGACAGTGTCGAAAAGGCTTCGGTGTAGGTGACGCCGGCGCCAATCGATATGACGCCATCTTCTTCCGTGATGGTGCAAAGCCCCGGCAGATCGCCGATGAAGATCGCCGGCGAGATGTCGCGCATATGCTTGGTCACCCACAGGCCAACGTCGGTCGAACCGGCGACGACGGTGGCGGTGGGTTCTTTTTCGAAGACAGAAGCGAAATCGTCGGCATCGGCCGGCACGACCAGCCGAGTCTTGCCGGAGCCAATCTCGATCCTGGCGCCATCGCGCAACGCCCGCAGCCGTGTCGTGATGTCCCGGCGCTCCGCCGCCAGCGGATCCTTCGCCGCCTTGCCATAGCTCGAGATGGCATGCGCGGCGCGCATGATCGCCTCATAGCCGGTGCAGCGGCAGAGATTGCCTTGCAAGGCCTTTTCTATCGCCGCATCCGACGGGTCCGGCGACTTCATCCACAAGCCATAGAGCGACATGACGAAACCCGGCGTGCAGAATCCGCATTGCGAGCCATGGAAATCGACCATCGCCTGCTGCACAGGATGCAACTGACCAGCTTCGCCGCGCAGATGCTCGACCGTCACGACATGGGTGCCGTCGAGCGAGCCGAGGAAGCGGATGCAGGCATTGACGCTTTCATAGACCAGTCCGGTGGCCGATAGCTTGCCGACGAGCACGGTGCAGGCGCCGCAATCGCCCTCGGCGCAGCCTTCCTTGGTGCCGCGCAGCGAACGGTCGAGCCGCAGCCAGTCGAGCAAGGTCGCGTCTGGCGCCACGGATGACAGCGCGACATCCCTGCCATTCAGAATGAAGCGGATTTCGTCGCGAATGTTGACCTTGGCCATGCCTCAGCTCCCCCTGTAAGTGGAATAGCCGTATGGCGAGATCAGCAATGGTACATGATAGTGCACCGCCTCCGCCATGCCGAAGCGGATCGGCACGCTGTCGAGGAAGGCAGGCTCCGGCAGCTTCGTGCCCTGGACACGCAGATAATCGCCAGCCGCGAACACCAGTTCGTATTCGCCGGGGCGGAAGTCGGCGCCTGCCAGCAGCGGCGCGTCGCAGCGGCCGTCTGCATTGGTGACGACCGTCTTCAGAAGCGTGCGGGCGGAACCGTCAAGATGGTAGAGCGCGATCGACAATCCAGCCGCCGGCTTACCGGTCGCGGTATCCAGGACATGGGTCGTCAGACGCCCGCCATCGGCTTTCGACGTTTCTGCCATTGGCCGCCTCCCATTTTCCAATACGAACAAATTGGCCGGTACAATCGAGCACTAACGATGAATTGTGCGCCAATTAAAGGCGATGCATAAGTCCCGGTCGAGCGGAGTGCGACAAAAACACTTTCAAAAATTTTGAGGGGAATGCGAGAAGCACCCTTTCGATATTCTGATCATACTTCCGGTGATGCCGGGTGCGGAGGGACGATGCGTTACACCAGGGACATGCGTGGCTACGGAGCTAATCCGCCGGATCCGAAATGGCCTGGCGGCGCGCATGTCGCCGTGCAGTTCGTCGTCAACTACGAAGAGGGCGGCGAGAACTGCGTGCTCCACGGCGACAAGGCTTCGGAAGCTTTCCTGTCGGAAATCGTCGGCGCGGCGCCCTGGGTGGGCCAGCGCCACTGGAACATGGAATCGATCTACGAATATGGGGCGCGGGCCGGCTTCTGGCGGCTGCTGCGCCTGTTCAGCGAAGAGCAGGTGCCTGTGACCTGCTACGGCGTCGCCACGGCGCTCGCGCGCTCACCCGACCAGGTCACGGCCATGCAGGAAGCCGGCTGGGAAATCGCCTCGCACGGACTGAGATGGATCGACTACCGCGACCACGACGCCGAGGACGAGCGCCGCGATCTCGAAGCGGCGATCAAGCTGCACTATGAGGTGACCGGCCAGCGCCCGACCGGCTGGTATACGGGCCGCACATCGGTCAACACGGTGCGGCTGGTGGCCGAAGAAGGCGGCTTCGACTACGTCTCGGACACCTATGACGACGAACTGCCTTACTGGTTCGAGCATAGCGGCAGCACGCAGCTCATCATCCCCTACACGCTCGACGCCAACGACATGCGCTTTGCCACGCCGCAGGGTTTCAACTCGGGCGACCAGTTCTTCGCCTATCTCAGGGACAGTTTCGACACGCTCTATGCCGAGGGCAAGGCAGGCAGGCCGCGCATGATGAATATCGGCCTGCATTGCCGTCTCGTCGGACGGCCGGGCCGGGTAGCGGCGCTGAAGCGCTTCGTCGATTACGTCAAGTCGCACGACAAGGTCTGGCTGGCACGGCGCATCGACATCGCCAAGCACTGGCAGGAGAACCATCCCTACAAGCCGGCCGCTTTGCGCCCGTCGAAGATGGAATTCGAGACGTTCGTTCACACCTTCGGCGGCGTGTTCGAGCATTCGCCGTGGATCGCGGAACGGGCCTACGAGCTGGAGCTTGGCCCGGCGCACGACACGGCGGGCGGCCTGCACAATGCGCTCTGCCGCATCTTCCGTTCCGCCAGCGAGACCGAGCGGCTCGGCGTGCTCAACGCCCATCCCGACCTCGCCGGCAAGCTCGCCAAGGCCAGGCGGCTGACGGCGGAATCGACCAGGGAACAGGCTTCCGCCGGCCTCGACGCGCTGACCGACAAGGAACGCGAACTGTTCTCCAAGCTCAACGCCGCCTACGTCACCACCTTCGGCTTCCCCTTCATCATCGCGGTGAAGGGCAAGACAAAGGAGGAAATCCTCGCCGAATTCGAAGCCCGTATAGGCAACAGCCGCGGCGTCGAGTTCGAGACCGCCTGTAAACAGGTCGAGCTCATCGCGCTGCTCCGCCTCAAGGACATGCTTCCACAATAGGTTTGAACCATGGATACGATCAGGATGCCCGAGCGCACCTATTATGCCCCGCAGGGCGGCCATTCCGGCCAGACCGAGCTTCTGACCGGCCGCGCCGTCTTCACCGAGGCCTATGCGGTCATTCCCAAGGGCGTGATGCAGGACATCGTCACCAGCGCCCTTCCGTTCTGGGACAAGACCCGCGTCTGGATCCTGTCGCGGCCGCTGTCCGGCTTCGCCGAGACGTTTTCGCAATACATCGTCGAGGTCGCGCCCGGCGGCGGCAGCGACCGGCCGGAGCCCGATGCCGGTGCCGAAGGCGCCCTGTTCGTGGTCGAGGGCGAACTGACGGTTCTGCTCGACGGCAAGAAGCATAGCTTGAGGCCCGGCGGCTTTGCCTTCCTGCCGCCGGCCAGCGGCTGGACAGTCCGCAACGAAAGCAAGGCGGCTGTCCGCTTCCACTGGATACGCAAGGCTTATGAGGCAGTCGACGGCCTCGAGATTCCCGAGGCTTTCTTCACCAACGAACAGGAGATCGCGCCGACCCCGATGCCGGGCACCGAGGGCCGCTGGGCAACGACGCGGTTCGTTGATCCCGCCGATCTGCGCCACGACATGCATATGACCATCGTCACGCTCGAGCCGGGCGCGGTCATTCCCTTCGCCGAGACGCATGTCATGGAACACGGGCTCTATGTGCTCGAGGGCAAGGCTGTCTACCGGCTCAATCAGGACTGGGTCGAAGTCGAGGCCGGCGACTATATGTGGCTGCGCGCCTTCTGCCCGCAGGCCTGCTATGCCGGCGGCCCCGGCAAATTCCGCTATCTGCTTTACAAGGATGTCAACCGGCACGCCAAACTCGGCGGGGCAGATATCGCGAAGCGCACGTCATGACCCCCATCGTCGCGCGGCCGCTGACCCGCGAGGCCTTTGCCGAATTCGGCGACGTCATCGACATGGGCGGCGACAACCACTACCCGATCAATGGCGGCAAGGCCGAGCGCTACCACGACCTCGCTACCGCGCAGGCGACAGGACCAAATGCGCGCGTGCTGATCTCGATGGTGCGCGGCACGCCTTATGAGATGCCGCTGAAGCTGACCATGGTCGAGCGCCACCCCTTGGGCAGCCAGGCCTTCATCCCGCTGTCGCCGCGTCGGTTCCTGGTCGTCGTCTGCCATGACGGCAAGGAGGGGCCGGACGAGCCGCATGCCTTCATCACCGCGCCGGGGCAAGGCATCAACTATTCCCGCAATCTGTGGCACGGCGTGCTGACGCCGCTCGGCGAGGCGCAGGATTTTTTGATCGTCGACCGCGGCGGCGACGGGTCCAACCTCGAAGAATTCCATTTCTCGCACGCCTACGAGATCCATCTTCCTGACGAGAGCTTGTGATGACCGACATTTCGCTGATCGACCGCCTGCTCGACGTCATCGAGCAAGATATCGTGCCGAAGACGGCAGAAGGCGTCGCGCTCGGCAACAAGCTGTTCGGCGCGGCGATCCTGCGCAAGGACGACCGGTCGCTGGTACTAGCCGAGACCAACAACGAGATGGAAAACCCGCTCTGGCATGGCGAGGTGCATTGCCTGAAGCGCTTTTACGAAATGCCCAAGGCCGAACGTGTCGACACGAAAGACGCCATCTTCATCGCCACGCATGAGCCCTGCTCGCTCTGCCTGTCGGCGATCACCTGGACCGGCTTCGACAATTTTTACTACCTCTTCAGCCACGAGGATTCGCGCGACAGTTTCGCCATTCCGCATGATCTCAAAATCCTGAAAGAGGTCTTCACCCTCGACCCCGGCGGCTACAATGCCGAGAATGCCTATTGGAAAAGCTTTTCCATCCGTCGGCTGGTGCGCGCACTGCCCGAGGTCGAACGCCAGCGGCTGGAGGCGCGCATCGCCAGGATTTCCGCACGCTATGACGAGCTGTCCGACGCCTATCAGGCGAACAAGGCCGAAAACGACATTCCGCTTAACTGAGTTCCGTCTCAATAACCGCCACTTGAATTACCCCCTTTAAGGGGGCATATTGGCTTATGGAGAAACGTAGGCCCACTTACGATCTTGATGCAATCAAGTCGATGTTTGGGTCTGTCGACACCCTGGCGATCACAACGTCCGCACTGCGGGATGCTGTCGGGCTGGGCTTCGATCGCGCCGGCATGGTCGAGGTGATCGACAGCATGACGCGGAAGATGTTTGTGAAGTCGATGACGACTTTCGCGGATCATCGAGTGTGGCAGGATGTCTATCACGTGCCAGCGCGCGACATGCTTCTCTATGTGAAATTCCAGGCGGATGTCGTGACCGAATTCACGATCATATCGTTCAAGGAGAAATGACCATGGCGACAAGGGAGAGCAGTGAAACGAATATGATGGTCTCTCCCGAAACCGGAGAAACGTTGGCGCGCGGGGTCCGTCCATTCACCGTAACCTATAAGGGCGAGAGCATGATCGTCGACCTGCCCGGCTACTATCCGCCATCGGATGGCGAGGGTGTACATGTCGGCGACGACATGGCCGCTGTAGATGCCGCCTTGCGCGCCCTCAAGGAGAAGATCGACGGCGTGCCGGCCCCGTCAACCATCCGCCGCATGCGCGCGAAGCTCAAGCTTTCGCAGCGCGAGGCGGGATCCCTGTTCAAGGTCGGAGAAAATGCCTTCGACAAGTACGAAAGAGGCTTGATCGAACCGAGTGGCCCGACAATTCAGTTGATGACACTGCTGGAGAAACATCCCGAACTGCTCGACGAATTGCGGTAGCGGCACAGGTCGCATATTTCGCTGCTCCAGTCGCGAATGACGATTGAAAGTTCTCGTGCCGCGGGGCGTTATGCCTGCCATGAAAACCATCACCGAATTTCCCCGCAAGGTCGTCGAATTTCCCGACATGGGCATCGTCATGCCCGATGGCTGCCGGCTGTCGGCGCGGGTGTGGATGCCGGAGGATGCGGGCGATGACCCGGTACCTGTCATCCTCGAGCACCTGCCCTACCGCAAGCGCGACGGCACGATCTTTCGCGATCAGCTTACCCATCCCTATTTCGCCGGCCACGGCTACGCCTCGATCCGCGTCGACATGCGCGGCAATGGCGATTCCGAAGGGCTGATGGACGACGAATATTCCGAGCAGGAACTGCAGGACGCCTGCGATGTCATCGCCTGGGCGGCGGCGCAGCCCTGGTGCAACGGCAATGTCGGCATGATGGGTATTTCCTGGGGCGGCTTCAATTGCCTGCAGGTGGCGGCCAAACAGCCGCCGGCGCTCAAGGCGGTGATCAGCCTGTGCTCCACCGTCGACCGCTATGCCGACGACATCCACTACAAGGGCGGCTGCCTTTTGAACGAGAATTTCGGCTGGGCCTCGACCATGCTGTCCTACTCGTCGCGGCCACCAGATCCGCTGCTTGCCGGCGACAACAGATGGCGCGACCTGTGGCTGAGACGGCTGGAGAACCAATCGTTCCTTTTGCCGCTGTGGCTGAGCCACCAGCATCGCGACGCCTATTGGAAGCGCGGCTCGATCTGCGAGGATTTTTCCGCTGTTCATGCCGCGGTGCTGTCGATCGGCGGCTGGCATGACGGCTACCGCAACACGATCTCGCACCTCGTCACCAATATCGAGGCACCGGTCAAGGGCATCGTCGGGCCGTGGATCCACAAATACCCGCACTATGCCGGACCCAAGCCCGCCATCGGCTTCCTGCAGGAAGCGCTGCGCTGGTGGGACCACTGGCTGAAGGGCGTCGAGACCGGCGTCGAGGCCGATCCCGACTACCGCGCCTATGTGATGGACAGCGTGCGTCCCGCCCGCTGGCATCCCGAGCGGCCCGGCCGCTGGATAGCCGAGCAGGAGTGGCCGTCGTCCAACATAGCGGTCGAAGCGATCGAACTAATTCCCCCTGATGCAGGGCCTTCCACGGTCGCTTCACCGCAGACCTGCGGGCTCGCCGGCGGCGAATATTTTCCGTTCACCTTCGGGCCGGAATTGCCGGGTGATCAGCGCCCTGACGATGCGCTGTCGGCGTGTTTCGACCAGCCTGAGCTCACCAAGCCGATCGAGATTGTCGGGGCGCCGGAGCTTAAGATCCAGCTTGCCTCCGATCGGCCCCAGGCCAACATCGCGGTCCGGCTTTGCGACGTGCATCCCGACGGTGCCTCGGAACTTATATCCTATGGCGTGCTCAATCTGACGCACCGCAACTCGCATGAATTCCCCGAAGCGCTGGTCCCCGGGGAGACAGTTTCGGTGCGTGTCGTGCTCGATCAATGCGCCTACCGCGTGCCGGCCGGCCACCGTCTGCGCGTTGCCATTTCGGCCGCCTACTGGCCAATGATCTGGCCTTCGCCGGAACCGGCACGACTGACCCTGTCGGACGCCACGCTATCGGTGCCGTTGCGCCTGCTGGCAACAGGCGACGAAGCCGTTTTCGGCGAGCCGGAAGGTGCCGCGCCCTGGGCGACCGAGACGATCCGTGCCGCGAATTCCGAACGCCATGTCGACCGCGACGAAAAGACGGGAATCGTCACGCTTTCCATAACGGACGACTTCGGCGAGGTGCGCGATCTCGACCATGGCCTTGTCAACGGCAGCATCGCCCGCGAAACCTGGACCATCCATCCTGACGATCCTCTGTCAGCCTCGGGAAAAACACATTGGACGCAGACCCTGTCGCGAAACGGATGGTCGGTCCGCACCGAGACATGGGCGCAAATGCGGTCGGATGCGCAAAACTTCATCGTCAGCGCCAGAATCGAGGCTTACGAGGGCGAAAACCTCGTCTTCGAGCGCGATTTCGACGAAAAGGTCCCGCGAGCGCTGGTTTGAGTGCTGAAATCGTTGGTCCAAATGCGACGTGCGATTTACGCCACGGCATGTCGCATTCGGTCTTGCTTACCGCTTTCCGTTGCGGTCATTATTCCCTTTAACAACAAGCAAGAAAATCGACCACAGAGTCGAACCAACAGAGTGAGGAACTCAAATGTCAAACGAACTGGAATTCCTTAGCCGGCGCGTCGCGTCGGGCAAACTGAGCCGTCGTGATTTCCTTGGCCGTGCGGCAGCGCTCGGCATCGCCGCACCCTTCGCCAACGCATTGCTTTCGAGCGCGGCGCGGGCGGCGGGGCCGGTCAAGGGCGGCACGCTAAAGGCCGGCCTGGTCGGCGGCGAATCCACCAACAGCCTGGACCCGGCGCTGATGATGACGCAGGTGCCGTTCGCCTTCGGCAAATGCTGGGGCGAAATGATCGTCGAGCTGTCGCCCGAGGGCAAGCTCGAGAACCGCATCGCCGAAGACATCGGCTCATCCAAGGACGCCAAGGTCTGGACGCTGAAGATCCGCGACGGCATCGAATTCCATAACGGCAAGACGGTGACCGCCGAGGACGTCGCCGCCACGCTCGAACGCCATTCGGACGAGAAGTCGAAATCCGGCGCGCTTGGCTACATGAAGGGCATCGACACCATCAAGGTCAACGGCAAGGAAGTGGTGCTTACCCTGAAGGAGGCCAACGCCGACCTTCCGTACCTGCTCAGCGACTATCACCTGATCGTCCAGCCGAACGGCGGCAAGGACAAGCCCGACGCCGGCATCTCGGCCGGCCCCTACAAGGTCAAGACCAACGAGCCTGGCGTGCGCCATGTCGGCGAGCGCTTCGCCAATTACTGGCAGGGCGACAAGATGGGCCATGCCGACCAGGTCGAAGTCGTCGTCATCAACGACGCGACGGCGCGCACGGCGGCCCTGCAGGGCGGCCAAGTCAACATGATCAACCGCGTCGAGCCGAAGATCGTCGACCTGATCAAGCGCGTACCGGGCGTCACCATCCGCAACCATTCCGGCCCCGGCCATTACGTGTTCATCATGCATTGCGACACGGCGCCGTTCGACAACAACGACCTCAGGATGGCGCTGAAGCTGGCGATCGACCGCGAGGAAATGCTGAACAAGGTGCTGCGCGGCTACGGCTCGCTCGGCAACGATTTCCCGATCAACGCGTCCTATCCGCTGTTCACCGAAATCGAGCAGCGCAAATACGATCCCGACAAGGCCAAGTTCCACTACAAGAAGTCGGGCCATGACGGCACAGTGCTGCTGAGGACCTCGGACGTCGCCTTCCCGGGCGCTGTCGATGCGTCCCAGCTGTTCCAGCAGAGCGCGGCCAAGGCCGGCATCAAGATCGAGCTCAAGCGCGAGCCCGGCGACGGCTACTGGAACGAGGTGTGGAACAAGCAGCCCTTCTGCGCTTCCTACTGGGGCGGCCGCTCGACCCAGGACCAGATGTACTCGACCGCCTATCTGTCGACGGCCGACTGGAACGACACGCGCTTCAAGCGCCCGGACTTCGACAAGATGGTGCTGGCGGCGCGCGCCGAACTCGACGAGGCCAAGCGCAAGCAGATGTACCACGACATGGCTGTCATGGTGCGCGACGAAGGCGGCCTGATCCTGCCGATGTTCAACCAGTTCATCGACGCAACGGGACCGAAAGTCGCCGGTTGGGTGGAGGATCCGCACCAGGAGCTGTGCAACGGCTACGCTTTGGCGAAGTGCTGGCTCGAAGCCTGAGCACGGCCCTGCGGAGATGTCCTCGCCCCTCGTGAAACTGGTGGCCCAGCGCATCGCGCTGGGCATCCTCCTTCTGCTGGCCGTTTCGGTCCTGATCTTCGCCGGCACCCAGATCCTGCCCGGCGACGTCGCGCAAGCCATCCTCGGACAGTCGGCGACGCCGGAGTCGCTGGCCAACCTGCGCGAGCAGCTCGGGCTCAACCAGCCCGCCTATATCCGCTATTTCCACTGGCTGGGCGGCGTGCTGACCGGCGATCTCGGCACCGCCATGTCGAGCGGGCAGGACATCGCGACATCGATCAAGGAACGGCTGTGGAACACGCTGTTCCTGGCTTTTTGGGCGGCAATCGTGGCCATTCCACTGGCGATCACGCTCGGCCTGATCGCGGTGCGCTACCGCAATGGCTGGGTCGACAAGCTGATTTCCGGCTTGGCGCTCGCCTCGACGTCGTTCCCGGAATTCTTTATCGGCTATGTGCTCGTCTATTTCTTTGCCGTGCAGTATCAATGGTTCCCTGCCATCTCGACGGTCTATGACGGCATGCCGTTCGGCGAGCGCATGCAGGCGATCGCGCTGCCGGCGGCCGCGCTGACGCTGGTGGTGCTCGCCCACATGATGCGCATGACGCGGGCGGCCATCCTCAACGTCATGCAGTCGGCCTATGTCGAGACAGCGGAACTGAAGGGCCTGTCGGCGTTCAGCGTGATCCGGAAGCACGCATTTCCGAATGCCATTGCGCCAATCATCAACGTCGTGATGCTCAATCTGGCTTATCTGATCGTGGGTGTCGTCGTCGTCGAGGTGATCTTCGTCTATCCCGGCATGGGCCAATATCTCGTCGACCACGTCACCAAGCGCGACGTGCCGGTGGTGCAAGCGGTCGGCCTGATTTTCGCCGCCGTCTACATCAGCTTGAACATCATCGCGGACATAGCGGCGATCGTCGCCAATCCGCGTCTCAGACATCCGAAGTAGGGAGCGACCGATATGCTCGATGTCAGACGCATTCCCATCCCGGCGCTGATCGGCCTGGCGCTCACCGCTCTGTTCGTGCTGGCGGCAGTCTTCGCGCCATGGATCGCGCCGCACGGCAATGCCGAGATCGTCAGCGACACTCCCTGGGAACCCATGTCGGCGCTGCATTGGCTGGGCACCGACAATCTTGGGCGCGATTTGTTGTCGCGCATGATCTACGGTGCCCGCATCACCTTGTTCATCGCCGTGCTCGCCACCGCGCTCTCCTTTTCGCTCGGCGCCATTCTCGGCTTTTCGGCGGCGGTTTTCGGCGGCTGGTTCGACACGGGACTGTCGCGCCTCGTCGATCTGCTGATGTCGATCCCGACGCTGATCATGGCTCTCGTCGTGCTTTCGGTGCTGCCATCCAACTTGGTGACGTTGATACTGGTGATGGGCGTCCTCGATTCAACCCGCGTCTATCGTCTGTCGCGCGCGGTCGCTGTCGACATCAACGTCATGGACTATGTCGAGGCAGCGAAGCTGCGCGGCGAAGGCAGCGTCTGGATCATCTTCCGTGAGATCCTGCCCAACGCGCTGTCGCCACTGGTTTCTGAACTCGGCCTGCGCTTCATTTACGCGGTGCTGTTCCTGTCGACGCTGTCCTTCCTCGGCCTTGGCGTGCAGCCGCCGGATGCCGACTGGGGCGGCATGGTGAAGGAGAACAAGGACGGCATCGTGTTCGGTATAGGCGCCGCGCTCATTCCGGCGGCCGCGATCGCGGCCCTAGCGATCTCGGTCAATCTTGTTGCCGACTGGGTGCTGAACCGCACGACAAGCCTGAAGGGAGGACGCGGCTGATGGCTGACGGCAAGGCAAAGTCCACCCCTCTGCTCGACATCCGCAATTTGCGCATCGAGGCGACGGTCTATCCCCCTGGCGAGACACCAAAGACCATCACGCTGGTCCACGACGTGTCGCTGACACTGGAGAAGGGCAAGGTGCTCGGCCTGATCGGCGAATCCGGCGCCGGCAAGTCGACCATCGGCCTGTCGTCCATGGGCTATGGCCGCGGCGGCGTGCGCATCACCGGCGGCGAAGTCATCCTCAACGGCCGCGATATCCTGAAGGGCGGCAAGGACGGATTCCGCAAGCTGCGCGGCCGCGAGGTCTGCTATGTCGCGCAGTCGGCGGCGGCCGCCTTCAATCCGGCGCACAGGCTGATGGACCAGGTGGTGGAAGCCACGCTTCTGCACGGAACGGCGACACGGGCCGAGGCAGAGAAACGCGCGATCGCGCTGTTCAAGAAGCTCAGCCTGCCGAACCCGGAAACCATCGGCGAACGCTTTCCGCATCAGGTGTCGGGCGGACAGTTGCAGCGTGTGATGACGGCGATGGCGCTTTGCTCGGAGCCTGACCTGATCGTCTTCGACGAACCGACCACGGCGCTCGACGTGACGACGCAGATCGACGTGCTGTCGGCGATCAAGGACGCCATCCGCGACACCCATGTGGCGGCGCTCTACATCACCCACGACCTTGCCGTCGTTGCCCAGGTCTCGGACGAGATCATGGTGCTGCGCCACGGCCGGCTGGTCGAATGGGGGGGCACCCGCCAGATCATCAAGGAGCCGCGCCAGGAATACACCAACGCGCTGGTCTCGGTGCACGAGATCGAACATGCCGAACAGAACCCGGGCGCGACGCCGTTCCTGTCGGTCAAGAACGTCACCGCCGCCTATGGCGGCGGCCACGTCAAGGTGCTCAAGAACGTTTCGGTCGACATTTATCCGGGCCAGACACTGGCCGTGGTTGGCGAGTCCGGTTCAGGCAAGTCGACGCTGGCGCGCGCCATCACCGGCCTGTTGCCGCCCGAGCAGGGCACGGTGACCTTCGATGGGCGCCCACTGGCCAACCGGCTCGCCGACCGGCCGAAGGAGGATCTGCGCCAGTTGCAGATGATCTACCAGATGGCCGACGTGGCGATGAATCCGCGCCAGACCGTCGGCACCATCATCGGCCGGCCGCTCGAATTCTATTTCGGTATCCGCGGCAGGGAACGCGACCGCCGTGTCGCCGAGCTGCTCGACGAGATCGAGATGGGCAAGGGCTTCGTCGACCGCTATCCGGCCGAGCTTTCGGGCGGCCAGAAGCAGCGCGTCTGCATCGCCCGTTCGCTCGCGGCGAAGCCGAAGCTGATCATCTGCGACGAAGTGACATCGGCTCTCGACCCGTTGGTGGCCAACGGCATCCTCAAGCTGCTGCTCAACCTGCAGCAGCATGAGAAGGTAGCCTACCTCTTCATCACCCACGACCTGGCGACGGTGAAGTCGATCGCCGATTCGATCGCGGTGATGTATCGCGGCGAAGTGGTGCGCTATGGCTCCAAGAGCAAGGTGCTCACACCTCCCTTCGATGCCTATACCGACCTGCTGCTGTCGTCCGTTCCGGAAATGGAGATCGGCTGGCTGGAAAAAGCGATCAAGGGGCGGCGCATGGCCAGCGCGGGGAACTAGCCAAGCGCAACATGGCTATGCCGATGCGCGCGAAGGCGGGTTGATCGTGCGCTTCTTCAGCCAATTCATCGACGCCGCCGCCACCGACAGACAATCGCATGGAGCCGTCCGTGGCGCTCAAGACCAAGCTTCTGCTGATCATCCTCGACGGCGTTCCATACCGCAACTGGCGCCGGCTGATGGGCAATCTCGAAGGCTGGGTGCAGTCGGGCGAGGCTCGGGTGTGGAAGATGCGCTCGGTGCTGCCGTCGACCTCGGCCTGCTGCTATGCCTCGATCCACACGGGCGTGTCGCCGCAGGTGCACGGCATCCTGTCCAACGAGAACCGCTTTCGCGTCGGGCAGCCCGACATCTTCTCGGAAGTCAGCAAGGCCGGCGGCAAGACCGGCGCGGTCACCCATTCCTACTGGTCCGAATTCTTCCGCTCCTACCCGTTCGACCTGATCGAGGACATGGAGTATGACGAGCCCGGCGGGCCGATCACGCACGGCCGCTTCCACTCCATGACCGGCTACAATCTCAAGAACCAGATGACGCCGAGTGATGTCGACCTGTTCGCGACACTGACCATGCTCACCCGGCGCCATGGCATCGATTACGGCATCCTGCACACCTGCACGCTGGACTCGATGGGCCATCGTTTCGGCCATGACTGCCACGAGATGGACCATGCCTGCTACGCCGTGGACGGCATGCTGGCGGCCTTCTTGCCGGGCTGGATCGAGGCCGGCTACGAGGTCATGGTCACCGCCGACCACGGCCAGACCGACCGCGGCCATCATGGCGGCCATGACGACGAGATGCAGGATTTCGCGCTGTATTATTTCGGACAGGGCAAGGGGCCGCAGGCCGACACACTGCTCGACCAGTTACAACTGGCACCAACGGTGTTGAGCCGGCTGGGCGTGCCGGTGCCGGCGACGATGAAGGCGAAGGCTTTTCTCACCTGATCAAGCGGCTGGCACCGCCCCTCATCCGCCTGCCGGCATCTTCTCCCCGTGAAACGGGAGAAGGGATGCTCTGGCCACGTCCCCGCTCTTCGGTTAGCCTCCCAGAATTCCTTGGCGGAGGATGAACCTTTTTGGACCGATCGGCGACAGAGCAGACAGGAGCCAGGCGGCTCGACCGGCCATGACGGCGGCGACGGAGACCGATCGCGCGCTTGTCGACCGGGTCGCGAAGGGCGACCGGGCCGCCGTGCGGCTCCTGTTCATGCGTCACCACGCGCGGATCTACCGCTTCGTGGCGCGCCAGACGGGATCGGAAATGATGGCTGACGATATCGCGAACGAGGTGTTCCTCGAACTGTGGCGCCAGGCTCCGGGCTTCGAAGGGCGCTCCGAAGTCTCGACATGGCTGCTCGGCATCGCCCGCTTCAAGGCGCTCTCGCTGCTGCGCAAGAAGAAGGAAGACTGGATCGACGACGAGGCCGCCGCCGCGGTCCCCGACAGCGCCGACACGCCCGAAGTCGTCACCATGAAGGAGGACAAGGCCGCTGCCTTGCGCCGCCTCATCGACGCCTTGCCCGAGGAGCACCGCACGGTGATCGACCTCGCCTATTATCAGGGGCAATCGGTGACCGAGATCGCACAGGTGCTCGACATCCCGGTAGCGACCGTCAAGACCCGTATGTTCTACGCCCGCAAGAAACTCGGCGAAGCCCTGAAGGCCGCCGGTTACGACAGGGGGTGGCCATGAGCGCCGCTGAAAAGATGTCGCGCCGCGACGAAATGGAAACGCTGCTGCCGTTCTACCTGAACGGTTCGCTCGAAGGTTCGGATCTGGAAGCCATCGAAGAATGGCTGGCCAACGATCCCGCGGCACTTGCCGCGCTCGGCGAGGCGGAAGCCGAGTTCTCCGGCACGGCGGCCGCCAATGAGACGATCCGTCCGCCGGCCGATGCGCTCAGCCGCTTCGCCAAGGCGCTCGACGCGGAGGCAGGGCCGGCTCGGGCGCCTGCTAGCGCATCCTGGCTGGCGCAGGCCTGGGGCCGCTTCATGGCGGTGCCGGTCGGCGTCGCCTGGGCGGCGGCTGCGGTGCTGCTCGCCTTGATCGCGGTGCAGTCGCTGATGCAGCCCGGCGGCAAGGGCGGCAATTTCGAGGTCGCCGGCGCACAAGACGATCTGGCCAAATTGCCGTTCGCTCTGGTCAAATTCAAGCCGGATGCCAGGATGGCCGATATTGCCGCCTTCCTCGACGCCAACAAGCTCAGGATCATCGGAGGACCGACCGCCGACGGCGTCTTCAGGCTCGCCATTCCGGCGACGACAGCCGCCGACTATGAGAAACTGCGCGGCCTTATTGCCGCCCAGCCTTTCGCGGAGACTGTGATCGAGGGAAGGAAACCTGTTGATGGCGGCTGAGGCGGTCATTCGATTTGCGGCTATCCTTGCGGCGGCGATGACAATCGCCGCCGTGCCTGCGTCGGCGCAGAGCAACGATGCCACTCCCGAGCGGACGAAAATCGATTGCAGCAAAGAGGCCAATGCGACAGCAGCCGAATGCGTCAAGAACGGCGGCGGCACCAAGGGCGGGACGGGTGCGGCCCAGGCCGGCGCCGTTTTTCTGCCCGCCTTGATCGTCGACCTCTTCCCCAACCCGGTCGCCCCTCCCGCACCGGTGCCGACGCCACAGCCGGAGCCCGCGACACCCCCTGGAGGCAACCAGGCCGGCCTGCCAGCAAGTGGCCCGATCGTCTCGCCGACCGATCTGATCGCCGTTCAGCCGCCGCGCGCCGTGACCGGCGAGTTCGTGCCCGACGAGGTGCTGGTGACCGTCAATGGCGATGCCGGCGCCGTGCAGCAGATCGCCGCCTCCTTCGGCCTTGAAGTGCGCTCGCAGCGCCAGTCCCGCCTGCTCGGCACCACCTTGGTGCGTTTCGGCATTCCCGACGGCCGTCCGGTCGGCGTCGTTCTGGCGCAGCTCGCCGCCGATGGCCGCACCGAGCGCCGCGAGCCCAACCACATCTATTCGCTGCAGCAGGCGGCCAGCATCGTCAACTATGCCTTCGACCGCATCGCGCTCGACGCCAAACAGGCCAGTGGCGAAAACGTCCGCGTCGCCGTCATCGATACCGGCATCGACGACACCAATCCCGCACTTGCCGGAGTCATTGCCGCGCAGTTCGACGCGATGCCCGGCGTGCCGATCGAAAAGCGCGATCATGGCACCTCCGTCGACGGTCTGATCGCCGGCGTCGGCCCTCTGGAAGGCATGGCGCCGGGCGCGAAAATCTACCATGCGCGCGCCTTCGAGGGCGGCAAGTCGACCATGGACGTCATCCTGACGGCGCTCGACTGGGCGGCCGACCAGAATGTCAGCATCGTCAACATGAGCTTCGTCGGCCCGAAAAACGACCTGCTCGGCACCGCCTGCCGCAATGCACGGGCGCTCGGCATGGTTCTGGTCGCGGCAGCCGGCAACAACGGCCCGAAGGCGCCCTATGGCTACCCAGCCGCCTTTGACGGCGTCATCGCGGTGACAGCCACCGACGCCAAGGACGGGCTGATGCCGCAGGCCAATCGCGGCGCTTATGTCTTCATCTCGGCGCCGGGCGTCGAGATGGTGGCGCCGAGCGGCGCCGGCTCGGACGTCGTTACGGGCACCTCGTTTGCCGCGGCTGTTGTCAGCGGCGCCATCGCCAACCTCATCCACGCCGCGCCCGACCGCTCGGCCGACGAGATCGAGAAGGCACTTGCCGACACCGCGAGGGACCTCGGCCCGAAAGGGCGGGACAATGATTTCGGCTACGGCCTGCTGGACATCAGGGCAGCCGGAGCGGCGAAGGAGTAGTCCGACCGCTCATGAGAGAATTGTGAAACGAGAAGTCCCTACAACAAGGCCGATGGATGACTAGCTCTCAAATGGAGAAATACGTCTGGTCTTCCGTCCTATATTACATCGCGGCTGTAGCCGCATCTCTAATTATTTTTTTCTATGTCGAGACGCTTGGTAGGCTATTGGGTTTCGTTGTACTACTCGGATATATTATACTGATTATACTTCTCAACGCATGGCGACGGAGAAGGCATCCGAGAAGCGCCTACCAAGTGAAATTGGCTCAACGAGAATTAAACGACTGATCTCTACCTCGGCGCCCCCGCCACCGATCCCCTGACCACAAGGTCGACCGGCCAGACCTCGCCGCGGGCGCCGTCCTCGAGCCCCGATATCCGGGCCGCCAGCCGCTCGGCGATGCGTGCGCCGGCCAGCCGGATCGAGGAGCGCGTCGTGGACAGCGGCACGGAAAAATTCTCCGGCTTCAGCCAGGGAAAGACGTCGTCATGGGCGATCAGCGAGACATCGCCGGGAATGCCGAGGCCAAGATCACGCACCGCGCGCACGACGCCGAGCGCCATGATCAGGCTTGAGCAGGCGATTGCCGTCGGCGCCCCGTCCTGCTCGAGCAGGCGCCGGGCGGCGCGATAGCCGTTCTCTTCGGTCATGACGACGGAGCAGACGTGTCGCTCGCCCAATGGCAGGCCGCTTGCGGCCAGCGCCCGGCGCATGCCGCGCTCGCGATGAATGGCGAAGGTTTCCCTGTCATCGCCGTTGATCAGCGCCAGCCGCCGGTGGCCGAGCTGCACGAGCAGCCGCGCCGCCTCGTGGAAAGCGCCTTCATTGTCGATGTCGAGAAAGGGATAGTCGAAGTCCAGGCCCTCGCTGCGGCCATGGACGATGAAGGGAATGCCGAGCGTGTCGACCAGCGCCACGCGCCGATCCTGCGGCCTCGGCGAAGAGATGTAGACAGCGTCAACCTGCCGGTTGGCGACGATGCGCCGGTAGGTCGTTTCCTGGTCGTCGGCATCGGTCGGGGACAGGACAAGGTCGAGCTCGTGCGAGCGGGCATAGTCGCCAAGGCCGGACAGGAATTCGACGAAGTGGGGATCGATGTCGACGGCGGCACCTGTCGGCAGGACGTAGCCGATCATTCCGGACTTGCCTGTGGCCAGCCGGCGCGCGCTCGGATTGGGACGATAGCCGTGGCGCTTGGCGGCGTCCATCACGCGCCTGCGGGTTTCCTCGTTGACTTCGGGATAGCCGTTCAGCGCCCGGCTTACCGTGGTCTGCGAAAGCGCCAGCATATGCGCGAGTTGCTTGAGGTTCACGAGAGGCCTCCCTGCCTCAAAGCGCTTTTAAATTGAATCGACCCAAACATGATCCGGGATGCGGCCATATCGCAGAGACCATAAGCGTGCCGGACCCGGGTTTGAAACAGAAATTGCTGTTGCACCGCCAAAAAAGCATGTTGCGGCGCACTTTTCGAGCCGTGGCTGCTGGCAATTAAATCGATTAACTTGCGAACCCTATTGACTCCTGATCGATTCAATGGCGAGATCGACAAAGCCAAAGCGCTTTGGAAGACTCTTCGAAAGGTTGCGGTTCCCTTGCGACTGAGTCACAGTCCTGCGGCGTCGGCGGGCGGAATGGAGGTTCCGTCCGGTGTGTGTGACCCACTGGGAGGAATACCGATGAAGAAAATGCTTTTGCTGGGCGTTGCGTCTGCCGCATTCGCCCTGAGCGCGCCCGCGCACGCCGACTTGAAGTTCAAGCCCGGCGAGGACCAGCGCTTTCACTGGGCGAATTATGAAGACCTCAAGAAAGTCGACCTCAAGGGCGAGACCCTGTCGATCTTCGGACCGTGGCGCGGCGAGGACGAGACGCTCGTCCGGTCGGTACTCGATTATTTCTCCGAGGCCACCGGCGCAGAGGTCAAATATTCCTCGTCCGAGAATTACGAACAGCAGATCGTCATCGACACCCAGGCCGGCAGCCCGCCCAACATCGCTGTCCTGCCGCAGCCGGGCCTCATCCAGGACCTTGCTTCCAAGGGCGTGCTGACCCCGCTCGGCGACGACGTCGCGGCCTGGGTCAAGGAGAATTACGCCGCCGGCGACTCCTGGGCCAAGCTTGGCACCTATACGGGCAAGGACGGCAAGCCGGGCTTCTATGCCTTTCCCTACAAGATCGACGTCAAGGGACTGGTCTGGTACTCGCCCGACAATTTCCAGGAAGCCGGTTACAAGGTGCCGAAGACGCAGGAAGAGCTCGCCGAACTCGAGAAGAAGATCATCGCCGATGGCGGCAAGCCGTGGTGCATCGGGCTTGGTTCGGGCGGCGCGACCGGCTGGCCGGCGACCGACTGGGTCGAGGACATCATGCTGCGCACGCAGCCGCCCGAAGTCTACGACAAGTGGGTAAAGAACGAGATCCCGTTCACCGATCCGGCAGTGGTCAACGCCATCGACATCTTCGGCAAGATCGCCACCGACGACAAGATGGTCGACGGCGGCGCCAAGGCGGTCGCGGCGACCGACTTCCGCGACAGCCCGAAGGGCCTCTTCACCGTCCCGCCGAAATGCTACATGCATCACCAGGCATCGTTCATCCCCTCTTTCTTCCCCGAGGGCACAAAGCTCGGCCAGGATGCGGACTTCTTCCCCTACCCGCCCTACGCCTCCAAGCCGGAACTGGGAACGCCGCTGGAAGTGGCCGGAACGCTGGTGATGATCACCAAGGATTCCAAGGCCTCGCGCGAATTCATCAAGTTCCTGCAGATGCCGCTCGCGCATGAATTGTGGATGGCGCAGAAGAGCTTCGTCACCCCCTTCAAGGGGGCCAACAAGGACGCCTATGGCAGCGATGCGCTGAAGAAGCAGGGCGAGATCCTGGTCGGCGCCACGACGGTCCGCTTCGACGGCTCCGACCTGATGCCCGGCAAGGTCGGCGCCGGGTCCTTCTGGACCGGCATGATCGACCTGGTCGGCGGCAAGTCCGCCCAGGACGTCGCCACCGACATCCAGAAGAGCTGGGACGCCATCAAGTAGGCGGCCGCGGCGCGAGCTGATCCTTCCTGATCTTGCTACTGGATCCGGGCTACGCCCGGATCCCGACCGGCGATGCCCGCCGTAGCCTTCGCGTTTCGATTGTTCCGAATGACTGAAAGTCGGCGCATCCGGTCGCCAGCATGGCCTGGCCGATCATGCGCAGGGAGAGGGACCCATGGCGGCTCAGATTTTCTCGGCAATATTCGTCATCATCATCGGCGTCGGTGGCTGTGTCGCCTATTTCTGGGGCGCCAACAAACTGCTCGACCTGATCTTCCCAGCGCGTGGGGTGTCCGGGACGGCCGCCGTCAACAATCTACGCCGGCAGGGATTGGTGCGGCCCTGGCTGTTCGTGGGTCCGGCGCTGATCATCCTGACCATCTACCTGATCTATCCGGTGATCGCGACGCTGTGGCTGTCTTTCTTCGGCCGCGGCGGCACGAATTTCGTGGGGGTCTCCAACTACGAGTGGGCGCTGCGCGACCCGGATCTGCGGAACGCGATCCTGAACAACATCCTGTGGCTGGCGGTGGTGCCGGCGGCCTGCACCTTCCTCGGCCTGATCATCGCCGTGCTCACCGACAAGATATGGTGGGGCACGATCGCCAAGAGCCTGATCTTCCTGCCACTGGCCATCTCCTTCGTCGGCGCCAGCGTGATCTGGAAGTTCATCTACGAATATCGTGGCGACGGCCAGATCCAGATCGGCCTGCTCAACGCCATCATCCAGCATTTCGGCGGCCAGCCGCAGGTCTGGATATCACTGCCGTTCTGGAACAACTTCTTCCTGATGATCATCCTGATCTGGATCCAGACCGGTTTCGCCATGGTCATCCTGTCCTCTGCGCTGCGCGGCATCCCCGAAGAAACGCTGGAAGCCGCGGTCATAGATGGCGCCAATCCGTTCCAGATCTTCTGGAAGATCATGGTGCCGCAGATCTGGGGCACCATCGCGGTGGTGTGGACCACCATCACCATCCTGGTGCTGAAGGTGTTCGACATCGTCCTGACCATGACCAACGGCCAATGGAACAGCCAGGTGCTGGCCAATCTGATGTTCGACTGGATGTTCCGCGGCGGCGGCGACTTCGGCCGCGGCGCGACCATTGCCATCATCATCATGATCGCGGTCATTCCGATCATGATCTGGAACATCCGCCAGGCCAACAAAGAGACGGGAGGGCACTGATATGGCCGTCGCGACCGGAAATTCCTTCGCCAGCCGTTTCGGCGTCCATATCGCGGTGCTCGTCTTCGTGGTGATCTGGACCATCCCCACGCTCGGCATCCTCGTCTCGTCGCTGCGCGACAAGGACCAGATCATCGCCTCGGGCTGGTGGAATTCCTTCGCCAGCTCCAGCCAGACCGAGGCTGGGCGCCTGCCGCCCGCCTCCGCGCAGACCCAGAAGGACGGCAAGTTCGTCCTCGAGGGCAACATCTTCGGCGACGGCGCCAAGCGCAACATCAGCGCCTTCGGCGTCAAGGCAGCAGCACCTACACAATATCCGGCCGGCACATCGGCCGACCTCGGTGACGGGGTGACCCTGCAGGTCAGTGCCGACGGCAGCTTCGTCATGGCATCGCCCAAGGCCTTCGAAGGCGATCGCGGCCAGCGCGTCTACTATGCCTCGTCGGCGCCGCCGAAATTCACCCCCGACAACTACCAGACCGTGCTGTTCTCCGAAGGCATCGGCCGCTCCTTCATGAATTCGCTGACGGTCACCATACCGGCGACCGTGATCCCGATCCTGATCGCGGCCTTTGCCGCCTACGCGCTGGCCTGGATGCGGTTTCCCGGACGCGCCTTGCTGATAGCGGTCATCATCGGCCTCCTGGTGGTGCCGCTGCAGATGTCGCTGATCCCGCTGCTCAGGCTCTACAACGGCGTCGGCACTTTCTTCGGCGTGCCGTCCAAAACCTATCTCGGCATCTGGCTGGCGCATACCGGCTTCGGCCTGCCCTTCGCCATCTATCTGCTTCGGAGCTATATTGCCGGCCTGCCGCGCGAGATCATGGAATCGGCGCGCATCGACGGCGCCAGCGATTTCGAGATCTTCGTCAAGATCGTGCTGCCGCTGTCCTTCCCGGTGCTTGCCTCCTTCGCCATCTTCCAATTCCTGTGGGTATGGAACGATCTCCTGGTGGCAATGGTTTTCCTCGGAACCGCGCCCGACCAGATCGTGCTGACGGCCAAGCTCAATGCGCTGCTCGGCTCGCGTGGCGGCAACTGGGAGATCCTGACGACATCGGCCTTCATCACCATCATCGTGCCGCTGATCGTCTTCTTCTCGCTGCAGCGCTATTTCGTCCGCGGGCTGCTGGCCGGCTCGGTGAAAGGAGGTTGAGACCATGCAATCGGCTTTGAAGGCGACTTCGAAACCAGACCCCGCCGTCGACCGCGACTGGTGGCGGGGCGCGGTGATCTACCAGATCTATCCGCGCAGCTACCAGGACTCCAATGGCGACGGCATCGGCGACCTCAAGGGCATCATCGGCAGGCTGCCCTACATTGCCACCCTTGGCGCGGATGCCATCTGGATCTCGCCGTTCTTCAAATCGCCAATGAAGGATTTCGGCTACGACGTCTCGGATTATTGCGACGTCGACCCGATGTTCGGCACGCTGGCGGATTTCGACGCCCTGACGGCGGAGGCACACCGGCTGGGTCTCAAGGTGATGATCGACGAGGTGCTGTCGCATACCGCCGACATCCACCCCTGGTTCAAGGAAAGCCGCTCCAGCCGCGCCAATCCGAAGGCCGACTGGTATGTCTGGGCGGACGCAAGGCCCGACGGCACGCCGCCGAACAACTGGCTGTCGATCTTCGGCGGCTCGGCCTGGCAATGGGACACAAGTCGCCAGCAATACTACCTGCACAATTTCCTGGCCGAGCAGCCCGACCTCAACTTCCACAGCCGCGAGGTCCAGGACGCGCTGCTCGACGTCACCCGCTTCTGGCTGGAGCGCGGCGTCGATGGCTTCCGCCTCGACACGATCAATTTCTACTTCCACAGCCAGGGACTGGAAAACAACCCGCCGCTGCCGCCGGAAGAGCGCAACGACCAGACGGCGCCGGCGGTCAACCCCTACAACTACCAGGATCATATCTACGACAAGAGCCGGCCGGAGAACCTCGCCTTCCTCGAGCGTTTCCGGGCGCTGCTCGACGAGTATCCGGCCACCGCCGCGGTCGGCGAAGTTGGCGATTCGCAGCGCGGGCTGAACGTGGTCGCCGCCTATACCGCCGGCGGCAAGCGCGTGCATATGTGCTATTCCTTCGACTTCCTGGCGCCGGAAAAGATCAGCGCCGCCAAGGTCCGCTCGGTGCTGGAAGCTTTTGGCAGGGTGGCCAGCGACGGCTGGTCGTGCTGGGCGTTTTCCAACCATGACGTGATGCGCCCGGCTTCGCGCTGGGCCGCCGACGAAGCCGACCCGACCGCTTATCTCAAGGTCATCTCGGCATTGCTGATGTCGTTGCGCGGCTCGGTCTGCATCTACCAGGGCGAAGAACTCGGGCTCGGCGAGGCCGATCTGCGCTTCGAGGACCTGCAGGACCCCTATGGCATTCGCTTCTGGCCCGAATTCAAGGGCCGTGACGGCTGCCGCACGCCCATGGTATGGGATGGCAGCGCCAGGAATGGCGGCTTCTCCCAGGCAAAGCCCTGGCTGCCGGTGCCAGCCAAGCATCTGTCAAAGGCGGTCAACGTGCAGCAAGGTGACGAAACCTCGCTGCTCGAGCATTACCGGCGCTTTCTTGCCTTCCGCCGCGCCCATCCGGCGCTGGCCAAGGGCGACATCACCTTCATCGAAAGCCAGGGCGACACCGTCGCCTTCACCCGCCGGGCGGGCAATGAGGAGGTCGTCTGCGTCTTCAATCTGGCTGCCGCGCCGGCGAAGGTTGACCTCGGCAACCGAACCCTGCAACCTTTGGCGGGACACGGGTTTTCCGGGCAGGCGAGCACCGGCTCGATCGAACTCGGCGGTTACGGCGCCTGGTTCGGGCGCATAGGCTGAAACATCTGAGGAATCACTGGAGGAAATCAATGGCCGATGTCAATTTGAGGCAAGTGAAGAAGTCCTACGGGAATCTCAACATTCTCCACGGCATCGACCTCGACATCAAATCGGGCGAGTTCATCGTCTTCGTCGGTCCGTCGGGCTGCGGCAAGTCGACCTTGCTGCGCTCGATCGCCGGGCTCGAGGAGATCACGTCGGGTGAACTCAGGATCGACGGCCAGGTGGTCAACGACGTGCCGCCGTCGAAGCGCGGCATCGCCATGGTGTTCCAGTCCTACGCGCTCTATCCGCACATGACCGTCTACGACAACATGGCCTTCTCGATGAAGATCGGCAAGGAAAGCAAGGCCGAGATCGACAAGCGGGTGCGGCAGGCCGCCGAAATCCTGCAGCTGACCAAATATCTCGACCGCCTGCCCAAGGCGATGTCGGGCGGCCAGCGCCAGCGTGTCGCCATCGGGCGAGCCATCGTGCGCAATCCGAAGGTGTTCCTGTTCGACGAACCGCTGTCGAACCTTGATGCGGCACTGCGCGTCGCCACGCGTATCGAGATCGCCAAGCTCAAGGAATCGATGCCCAACACGACCATGATCTATGTCACGCACGACCAGGTCGAGGCGATGACGCTGGCCGACCGCATCGTCGTGCTGAAGGACGGCCACATCGAGCAGGTCGGCACGCCCATGGAGCTCTACAAGAACCCCGGCAACCTCTTCGTCGCCCAGTTCATCGGCTCACCGGCCATGAACATCCTGCCGGCGACGGTCGACAGGACGGGCGACCCAACCATCATCAGCCATGTCGGCGGACGCAAGGCGACGGTACCGATCGCGACGCCTGCTTCGGCAAAGGGAGCGGCGGTCAGCTTCGGCGTGCGGCCGGAAGATCTCGCGATCGCCAGTGGTAGCGACTATCTGTTCGAGGGGACGGTCGATTATCTCGAGCAGCTCGGCGAGGTCCAACTGGTCTATATCGACATCGGCCGTGCCGACCTGCCGCTGGTGACCAAGTTGCCGGGCAATGTCGAGGTCAAGCGCGGCTCGACGCTGCGGCTGACCGCCAATGCCGGAGACCTTCATATCTTCGATGCGGATGGACGGTCGTTCGCGCTGCACGAAGCGGAAGCAAAAGCCGCCTGAGACCACAACCTGTCTCGACGACGCAAAAAGAGAGCGGCGGGCAAGCCCGCCGCTCTCTTTTGTATATCACCACGGCTGGTTAGTTGTTGCCGAAGAGATTGCGATCAGCACCCTGATGCGCCGGCTTCTGCACGTCGCCGGACGAATTGAGCAGCTTGTAGACGGGCGAGTCGCTGTTGCGGATCGAACCCGTATGCGACGTATCGACGTTGACGGTCGCCTGCTTGTTGATGTCGGTGCCGCCAACGTTGTCGTTGCCGGCATAGGCGCCGCCAGCGGCAATCAGAAGAGCGGCGGCGGTAAGAACAATCTTTTTCATTTTTTTACTCCGATATTTTCGAATTCAAGGGACGGGCTGAGCGCGCCGTCCCTGCTTGACGAGATGTTAGTTGTTGCCGAACAGGTTGCGATCGGCGCCGTGCTGGACGGGCTCCTGGTTGGCAGGAGCCGACTTGTCGACCGAAGCGGTGTACGAGTTGTCCACCGCGGCAGCAGGCTGGTTGGCACCGTTGGAGCCATAGTTGTCGCTGGCAAAAGCGCTGCCGGAAATAGCCAGAACGGCGGCGGCGGCAATAAGGATCTTGTTCATTTTAGACACTCCTGAATTTCTTGAATTCCACCGGACCGGCGGGCAAGCCCGCCATCCGTGCGGATAGGCCGTTAGCGGCCGAAGAGGTTGCGATCGCTGCCCTGAGCAGGCGCCTGAGCAACCGGCTCCGACGTCTTGGTGGAGGTCGAAGCGGTGTACGAGCTGTCCACGGCTGCTGCGGGCTGATTGGCGCCGTTCGAACCGTAATTGTCGCTACCAGCGAAGGCGCTGCCGGAAATCGCCAGAACGGCGGCGGCAGTGAGAACAATCTTTTTCATTTTGGGTACTCCAGTATTTTTCCGTCCGTCTAGCGGCGTGTCTTGGGATTAAAATCGCGTCGTTCGGACAGCCCCGATGTGGGAGAGCCCCCCGGCCGTTTCCAATCACGAAGTTGTTCAGCGTGGACCATGACCCCACCACTTGAAATTGTACCAGGGCTTTCCAAATCCGCTCTTTTTCTTCGTGATATCAATTGGTTATCTAAAGCCAACGCCTCGATCATCAACTGTGTCGGAGGCTCGGCGTTCACACGGTCTTGCACGCACCGTCAACAGAAACGAACCGTTCGGTTCGATTTTAGACTCTGCTAATAGTCACTTTTTGAAACCGTTAACCTTCTCGCCCGCGGCAAAGGGGTCGAAAACGGTGCCGGCGCGTCTGGCGACGGAGTTCGATTCCAACGGCTACGACCCTGTCACGACGATCCAGCGTGCGTGTCGCGCCGCATGGATGCGATGTCGCTTTCGTGCCGATGTCGCAAAGCCTGTCGTGATTAGATCAGGCATCTCAGGTGCCGCTGCGTGACGATGGAGCGGAGAATTGGGAAGCCGGTCAGATTCCGGCGCTGCCCCCGCAACGGTGGTGGAGTTCAAGTCGCAACGGGAGACCACTGGGCGAAGGCTTGGGAAGGTGTCGCGATGGTCCGCAAGGACAACTCCAGAGCCCGGAAACCAGCCCGAGATGGCTAGAACTCGACTGATCGCGGTGGGCGGTCAAGAGGCGGATGGTGTTTGTCCGGCTTTTCGCCGATCTGCGTCCAGTCCTTCCTCAATCACCACCAGTTCAGTCCTTGAAACTGAGGACAGGACATGGACGCGCGCAACGACATGCTGAGGCTCTTGAACAGCCGCAAACAAGGCTTTTCGCTGGAACAGCCCTTTTACACCGACCCGGACTACTTCAAGCTGGACATGGAGCTGATCTGGTATCGCGACTGGTTGTTCATCGGCCATGATTGCGAATTGCCCAAGCCGGGCAGCTTCATCACCGTGCAGATCGGCGATTATCCAGTCGTGCTGGTGCGCGATCAGCAGGGCAAGATCAACGCCTTCCATAATTCCTGCCGCCATCGCGGCAGCCGCGTCTGCAACACCGACAAGGGCATGGCCGCCAAACTGGTCTGTCCCTATCACCAGTGGACCTACGAGCTCGACGGCCGGCTGCTGTTCGCCCGCCAGATGGCCGATGGGTTCGACAAGAGCCAGTTCGGGCTGAAGCCGGTCGCCTGCGAAAGCGTCGCCGGCTATGTCTTCATCTGCCTGGCCAAGGAGCCCGCCGACTTCGCGCCGATGCGGGCGATGATCGAGCCCTATCTGAAGCCGCACCGGCTCAGCGAGGCCAAGATCGCCTTCGAGAGCACGATCATCGAGAAGGGCAACTGGAAGCTGGTCTGGGAAAACAACCGCGAATGCTATCATTGCGCGGGCAATCATCCGGAGCTGTGCAAGACCTTCCCGGAAGCACCGACCGTGACCGGCGTGCAAGGGGCCGACAGCGATCCGGAGATGCTGGCGCACTGGGCGAAATGCGAGGCTGCTGGCCTACCCAGCAAATTCCGCATCGACCCGGCCGGGCAATACCGCGCCACCCGCGCGCCGCTGCTGCGCGATGCCCAGAGCTACACGATGACCGGCAGGCGGGCGGTGAAGAAGAACCTGTCCGACAGCGTCTCGGGCGACCGGATCGGCACGCTGATGCACTATCACTACCCGACAACCTGGAATCATATCCTCATCGACCATGCCGTCACCTTCCGCGTGCTGCCGGTCAGCGCCACGGAGACGGCGGTGACGACCAAATGGCTGGTACACAAGGATGCGGTCGAGGGCGTCGACTACGATCTCGCCGAACTCACCCATGTCTGGACCGAAACCAACGACCAGGATCGCCGCATCGTCGAAGAGAACGCCTTCGGTATCCTATCGCCCGCTTACGAGCCCGGCCCCTATTCCGAGCTGCATGAGGGCGGTGTGATCCAGTTCGTCGACTGGTATGCCCGCTTCATCGGACCGCGCCTTGCCGAAGGTGGCCGGCCCGCGCTGCGCAGCGTCGCATGAGAGGCTGAGGGATGAATGCGATGACCGACCTTGGCCTTTATCGTCATCTCGACCAGATGGCGCCCTGGAACGACAGGCTGCAGGTGCTGGAAGTGACCGGCGTCAGCGACGAGGCGCCGGACGTGAAGACCTTCACCTTCCGGTCCGACAACCAGACCTGGTTCCGCTATAAGCCAGGCCAGTTCGTGACGCTGGAACTGCCGACGCCGGACGGATCGCTGATGCGTACCTATACGCTGTCGTCCTCGCCGTCGCGGCCGTTCTCGATCGCGGTGACGGTGAAGGCGCAGGCGGGCAGCGTCGGCACACGCTGGATGTTCGATCACCTGGCGCCGGGCTCGCACGTCAAGGCCTATGGACCAGGCGGCGACTTTTCACTGCACAGCCATCCGGCGGCGAAGTATCTGTTCGTCTCGGCCGGTTCCGGCGTGACGCCGATGATGTCGATGCTGCGCTGGCTGAACGACTGCGCGCCATGGACCGATGTCGGCTTCGTCAACTGCGCGCGGCGCCCGGAAGAGATCATCTTTCGCAAGGAGCTCGAGCTGCTCGGTGGCCATATGCCGGGCCTGTCGCTCGGCTTCATGATCGAGGAGCGGTCGAGCCGCGAGGGCTGGTACGGCCATATGGGCCGCATCGACGCCATCCGGCTGCCGCTCCTGGCACCCGATTTCCGCGAACGCGAAATCTTCTGCTGCGGCCCAGATCCCTTCATGCGCGCCGTGCGCGGCATGCTGGAAGCCGCCGGCTTCGACATGACAAAGTACCATCAGGAGAGCTTTGCCGCACCGACCGTGGAGGAAATCCCGGCCCCGTTCGCGGCGCCGGCGCAGGACGGTGTGGCTGTCCCCGTCGAAGCCGCGACGCCGATCCGCTTCGCGCTTTCGGATGTCGACGCCGAATGCGTCGCCGGCCAGACCGTGCTGCAGACGGCGCGTGCCTCGGGCGTGCGGATACCGGCGGCCTGCGAATTCGGCCTGTGCGGAACCTGCAAGGTGAAGAAAGTCTCCGGCAGCGTCGAGATGAGCCACAATGGCGGCATCCTCGATCATGAGGTCGACGATGGCTTCATCCTGGCCTGTTGTTCCAAGCCACTGTCGGCGCTGGAAATCGAGGCTTGATGCCGAACTGATCGCAGAAATGGTCGGCACAGCTTGCCTTGCCGGGATATCGTTTTCGAATCCTTCTTCGGCCGTCGCGGCAATTCCGCCGATGGGACGATCAGGCGACGGTCGCCACCTATGGCGCATTGCCTTTCCAGCTGGTCTCGGCGACCTTTTCGGCGATCGGCTGAGACGAAAGCGACATCTGTTCGCCATGGCTATGATGTCTGGCCCGCCTGCAGCCGTCGAAACAAGGTTCTTGCGTCCGCGAGCCTGATCCCGGCAAGCATCAAGGCCGACAGCGACGTGCCGTGCAATCTGTAACGGTCGTTCAACCGCCAGGTTAGAACGCCCTTAACTGCTCGCTGCTAGAACTCACCGATACTGGTCGTTCTGGTGATGAAAGCCGTTTGCATGAATGCGCCGCTCGCTGCTCAGGGCAAGCTGGCAAGCTTGAAATCCAGCAAGGTTGTATTTCGACTTGTCGGGCCGGTTGTCGCAACACTGTCGATCGCCATTTATGCGATCGTCGTCTCGCTCTTCGTGGTGCCGAGCAATGTCGACGTGTCCTGGCTGCTGACGGTTGGCGACCGTGTCCTCGACGGCGAACGTCTTTACGTCGATATCGCCGAGGGCAATCCACCTTTTTCAACCTGGCTCTATCTGCCTTTCCTCGCCATGGAACGCCTGACCGGCCTGTCGGCGGAATTTTGGGTGAGTGTGGGCGTGGCGGCGCTCGCGGCTGCTTCAGTCTGCTTTTCGGCTCGTATTCTTGCGCGGACCGACGAGGTTCTGAAGCGGTGCGTCTGGATCATTCCGGCGGCGGTGTTTGTCGTGCTTTTCCTGTTTCCGCCGGATTTCGGCCAGCGCGAGCAGATTGCCGTAATTGCCTTGCTGCCGTGGCTGGCGTTGCTTTCGGCACGTGACCGAACGGTGGATTTTCGTACCGGCAGCACCGCCGAACGGATCGTCGCCGGTGTCGGGGCCGGTATCTTCGTGATGATCAAACCACCCTACAGCGTGCTGGCCCTGGCGCTGCCGGCCCTTGTGATTGCACTACAGCGACGCTCATTGCGTCCGCTTTTTACAACGGAGAGTGTCGTCGGCGGTATTCTGACCGTTGCCTATCTGATTGCACTTGCTGTTTTCATGCAGCCTTTCTTCGCCGAGGTGCTGCCTTTGTTGCGTCAGGTCTATCTGCCGATGCGGATGCCGGTCATGGACATGTTGATGCTATGGCCTATCCCTATGTTCGCGGCCATGGCAGGAGCCACACTGGTGATGGCCTATCCCGGTCGGCCTCACCGCGATGCGCAAATACTGCTTTTGGCGGGAGCGGCCTATGTCCCGGCCTTCGTCATCATGGGCAAGGGGTGGACATATCAGGCGCTGCCGTTCCTGACAGTCGGGGTCCTGGCATTGATGCTGCAGTCTATCAGGTTGAAACCATTGCGAAGTCTCCCTCCGCCATCCATCTTTGGGGCCGCGCTTGGGCTGTTTTCGATCCTGGAATTGGTCGTGTTGCAACAAGGCTTGGCATTCACTCAGCCACGCGGCGATCTCGACGCGGCGGCGGTCGCCGTCAGCCGCGCGATCGACCATCCAACTTTCATGTCGATCGGCTCGCGGCTGCAGGCCGGCAATCCCCTCGCCCGAATGACTGGCGCCCGTGTCGTGGCACGCAACCCGTCCGCCTGGATGGTCAATGATGCCAGGATCCTCGTCGGGTTGGCGCAGGACCCTGCCCAACGGCTGGATCTGGAGACTTTGCGCCGGCAATATACCGCGGCGATAGCCGGCGAACTTGCCGCGAAACGGCCCGACATCGTAGTCGACGACGGGACGGCAGAGCCGCGTGCGCCAATACCGCCAATACCTTTGAGGGACAACATCGCAATCGCCAAGACCTTGGCGGATTACCGCCCACTGCTTCAGAACGGGTCGGTGACCCTGCTCATCCGCGCCGACGTCAAAGCTCGCCAATAGGCAGTTCAGCCAGCGTCCTACGACGGCATGTCGATGCCTGACGTGCCGGCAACCGTGGGCCTGCGCTCGCGGGCTATTATGTCGGCAAGCATCCATGCCGACAGGGACAAGGGCACCAACACGCCGATGCCAAGCCCGATGCCGTTCACCAGATGGGCGATGGCAGGATAGAGCCAGATGAGCGCCAGGAAAATCCTGGGCATGTTGGCGCGCGTCGAAAACAGGTAGGCCACTGCGACGGCAAGACCGACCGTGTCGTAGCTGTAGCCATAGGGCGTCGCGACCGTTGCCAGCACGGCGGTAAGGACCACTCTTTCGCCGTGCTCGACCTGCCGCTGGGGCAACCAGACCCAGATGGCGGCGCAGATCGCGGCAATGGTTGCAACAGCCTGCATCGCATAGGCCACTGCCAGCCCGGCGCCGCATGCGCGCGCCAGGAAGAACATGGTTGCGGCATTGGCCTGGTAGGGTTGCGGATAGGGTGCCTCCAGGATCGCCGTCATCAGGGGGCGGGTTTCGGTCCAGAACAGATGCCAGACGTCGAACCCGAGCGAGAGCCCGGTCACAATGAGCAGCATGGCCGATGACAGGGCCGCGGCGGCGATGGCACGCCAGTTGCCGCCGGCCAGCAGGCAGAACGGCACCAGAATGCCCAGATGCGGCTTGGCCGTCAGCAAACCGAACAACAGCCCAGCCAGGATCGGCCGTTTTGGCGCCACGGCCAGTCCGCCAATGAGAAGAGCGGTGGTCAGGGCACCGTTCTGGCCGAAGATGGCGTTGATGAAGACGGCCGGACACACAAGGACGGCCGCTTCGGCCCGCGTGCCCAGTTTCAGCGGCCGCACCGCCAGCCAGAGGCAGAAGACGGTGCCGAAAGTCCAGATGAAATAGGCCGGAAAGATCGGCAGCAGCGCGAGCGGCGCGCCGAAGACCAGGATGCTGGGCGGGTAGCTCCATTCCTGGTTGGGAAGATCGGGCGAAAACATCCGCCGCAAGGCCGCGCGATAGCTGTCGACGTCAAACAGCCAGGCTACATGGCCGTCGAGCGCCATGCGTCCGCCGGCCCACAGATTGGTGAAATCCCAATAAGGCAGCCGGTCACTGAGTTCGGAGAAGCCGTGCTCGTCGAAGGTCCACAAGGCAAGATGGTAGCGCAGTCCGATCAGGATTCCGGTGCACAGCACAAGTGCCGCGAAACGGAAATCGGATCGATTGCGGGCAGTCTGATCGGCCGGTGCCATTGCGCTGTTTCCAAGACCCTGTCCGCCTTGGTAAACGACGCGCGTTAAGATGGGCTTAGTTGGAACTCTCGTCGGGCTTCGTCACCCGCCGCAGCGTCAGATTGATCCTGCCGCCGTTCTTGAGCAGCGCCGAGGTCGAAGGGTAGATGCGGTCGACGCCATGGAAGGCAAGACGGCCCTCGCCGCCAAGCACGACGACATCGCCGCTTTTCAGCCTGAACGATTTGGTGGCGCCATCGCGCGTTGTCTGGCCAACCCTGAACAGGCAGTCGTCGCCCAGCGAGACCGAGACGACCGGTGCCGAGAAATCGGCCTCGTCGCGATCCTGATGCAGGCCCATCTTCGCGTCGGCCGTGTAGAAATTGATCAGGCAGGCCTGCGGTGGATTCGGATAGCCCGATACCTGCCGCCACAGGTCGAGCAGGCTGTCTGGGATGGGCGGCCACGGCTCTCCGGTCAGTGGATGCGTCGGCTGGTAGCGATAGCCGCGTTCCTTGTCGGTGACCCAGCCGAGCGGACCGCAATTGGTCATGCGCACGCTCATCTCCTTGCCGGTCCGCGGCATGGCCGGCACGAACAGCGGCGCTTGCTGGACGATGCTCCTCACCTCCTCGACCAGCGTCTCCTGGACGGCGCGGGACAGATGGCCCGGCATGTGGCGGACGCCCTTGGGCAGAACGAGCATGGAATTGGCTCACCTCGCGGATGTTCGGAGCCGCAGGATGCCACCATCACAGGCATGGGGCGACCCGAAATCCGTCGTCGATCTCATTGAAATTGCCGAAGCGGGAATGGGCGGTGAATTCGCGTTTCCCAATTGGCCAAAGGCGGTTGACGGACAAAGATTGGGAGACCGATTGTACATGATAGTGGTGCTTAATCGTTTTCCACCCGGCCGCGCAGCTTCTTGATCGTGCCGCGTCCCGCCTTGCTCTTCAGCCGCCGCTCGACCGCACCCTTGGACGGCCGCGTCTTCTTGCGCGGCGGCGGCGGTGGTTCTGCGGCCTTGGCCACCAGTGCCGTGAGCCTCGCCCGCGCATCGGCGCGGTTCTGTTCCTGGGTGCGGAAGCGCCCGGCCTCGATGACGATGACACCGTCCTTGGTGGCGCGCTGGCCGGCAAGTTTTATGGTCCGCTCGCGCACGCGGTCCGACAGGCCCTCCGCGTTTTGCGCGTCGAAGCGAAGCTGCACCGCCGTCGCCACCTTGTTGACATTCTGGCCGCCGGGACCGGACGAGCGGATGAAATCCTCGTGCAGGTCGCCCGGGCGGATCACGGCTTCGCCCGATATGATGATGTCGTCGTCGATCGGCATGCCGCAGTCATGGCGCGGCGGACCGAAAAAGAAAAGGCCCGATCGAAACCGGGCCTTCAATGGTGCTGAGTGACAACGATGCCCTGGCGATTACTCCGCCGCTACCTGCATGTGGGGCGCCGCGCCCATGACGGTTGCATCGACATGCGGTTCGAATTTCTCGAAATTGACGGCGAACATGCCGACCAGCCTTGCCGCCTGCAGGTCGTAGGCAGCCTTGTCGATCCAGGTGGAGCGCGGATCGAGAATGGCGCTGTCGACGCCAGGCACGGCCTCCGGCACCTCGAAGCCGAAATTGGCGTCGGTGCGGAACCTGGCCGTCTTCAGCGAACCGTCGAGGGCGGCGGCGAGCAAGGCGCGCGTCGCCTTGATCGGCATGCGCCTGCCGGTGCCATGGGCGCCGCCGGTCCAGCCGGTGTTGACCAGCCAGCAATCGGCGCCGTGGCGGGCGATCAGCTCGCGCAGAAGATTGCCGTATTCCGAGGGATGGCGCGGCATGAACGGCGCGCCGAAGCAGGTCGAGAAGGTCGCCTCGGGCTCGGTCACGCCCTTTTCCGTTCCGGCCACCTTGGCCGTATAGCCGGAGAGGAAATGATACATCGCCTGCGCCGGCGTCAGCCTGGCGATCGGTGGCATCACGCCGAAAGCGTCGGCGGTCAGCATGATGATGTTTTTCGGGTGACTGGCGCGCCCGGTCTTCGAGGCATTGGGGATGAAGTCGAGCGGATAGGCGCAGCGTGTGTTTTCGGTGAGCCGACCGTCATTGAAATCCGGCACGGCATCGGCGTCGAGCACGACGTTTTCCAACACGGTGCCGAAGCGCTGCGTGGTGGCGAAGATCTCCGGCTCGGCTTCCGCCGACAGCTTGATGGTCTTGGCGTAGCAGCCGCCTTCGAAATTGAAGATGCCGTGCGGACCCCAGCCATGCTCGTCGTCGCCGATCAAGGTGCGCGACGGATCGGCCGACAGCGTGGTCTTGCCGGTGCCCGACAGGCCGAAGAAGATGGCGGCATCGCCGGCCGGTCCCTCATTGGCCGAGCAGTGCATCGGCATCACGCCCTTCTCCGGCAGGAGGTAGTTGAGCATGGTGAACACCGACTTCTTCATCTCGCCGGCATAGGAGGTGCCGCCGATCAGCACGATCTTGCGTGTCAGGTCGACGGCGATCACCGTCTCGGTGCGGCTGCCATGGCGGGCGGGATCGGCACGGAAGGACGGCAGGTCGATGATGGTCGTCCCGGGCACGAACTGTTCGAGTTCGGCCGCGTCGGGACGGATGAGCAGGTTGCGGATGAACAGCGAGTGCCAGGCAAATTCGGTGATCACCCTGGTGGGCAGCTTGAGCTCCGCGTCGGCGCCGCCGACCAGATCTTGCACATAGAGATCCCTGTCCGCGGCGTGGGCCTGGAAATCGGCGAGCAGAGTGTCGAATTGGGTCGGCGAGATCGCCTTGTTGTTATCCCACCAGACTTGCGGTTCGGTGGCACCGTCGCGAACGACGAACTTGTCCTTGGGCGAGCGACCGGTGTGCTGTCCGGTCTCGGCGACAAGTGCGCCATGCGCGGTCAGCCGGGCTTCACCGCGCCGGATCGCTTCCTCGTAGAGGGCAGCCGCACCGAAATTATAGCGCACCACGCCGGAGGTTTTCAGACCGACACGATCGATCGCGCAGGCAGGATTGCGTTTGCCGACTTCCGACATTTGTGGCCCTTCTCAAGCTTGCCGCATCTTCGCCGGCATATTTCCGGCACACCTGCCAAGCAGGCCAAGATGGTCAGAACCAGAAAAGCCAAATGATATCAAATCTTTAATCGATTTAAAAAATTTGAAAGTTGTTTAAATCGTTTATATATGCAAAAAGTTTCGTGGTTGCCCAAAGGATTGGCGGTTATCGTTCGTCCAATCCGTGTCGAGGTAGGATTGTGGCCGCCGGCACGCCGCTCGTGACAGCGGACAAGGCCTATGCCACATTTTGTACCTAATTTGTCCTGCAAAAGCCCCTTCTCTTACGACAGAAGGGACAGCTCATGAGGGAGCCGCTTGAAATGGCAACAATCGCGCTTGTCGATGACGACCGCAACATTCTGACATCGGTGTCGATCGCCCTCGAATCCGAGGGGTATCGTGTCGAGACCTATACGGATGGTGCGTCCGCGCTGGAAGGCCTGGCGGCCCGGCCGCCGAACCTCGCCATCCTCGACATCAAGATGCCGCGCATGGACGGCATGGAACTTCTGCGCCGGATGCGCCAGAAATCCGACCTGCCGGTGATCTTCCTGACCTCCAAGGACGACGAGATCGATGAATTGTTCGGCCTCAAGATGGGCGCCGACGACTTCATCCGCAAGCCGTTCTCGCAGCGCCTGCTGGTCGAGCGGGTGCGCGCGGTATTGCGCCGGGCCAGCGCCCGCGAGGCCGCGGCAAAAGCGCCCAGCCAGCAGGCCCGCTCGCTCGAGCGCGGCCAGCTCGTGATGGACCAGGAACGCCATACCTGCACTTGGAAAGGCGAGCCGGTGACGCTCACCGTCACCGAGTTCCTGATCCTGCATTCGCTGGCGCAACGCCCCGGTGTGGTAAAAAGCCGTGATGCGCTGATGGATTCGGCTTATGATGAGCAGGTCTATGTCGATGACCGCACGATCGACAGCCACATCAAGCGGCTACGCAAGAAGTTCAAGGCCGTCGACGACGACTTCGAGATGATCGAAACCCTTTACGGAGTCGGATACCGGTTCCGCGAAGCATAATTTGATGTATGTCGACCAAAAGCGGTCCCGGGCTCGGGACTGCGACATGCATCAAACCAAGGACTAGCGGGAGCTGCTATTCGATGGCAGTGGAAGCACAGCGAAGCAGGTCGACGGGCGCCGCCAGGCGGCCGTCGCGCATCATGCCTTCCTTCGTGTCGAAAATCACGGTGCCGATGCGCCGGTTCCTCGGCCACCACATCTTTTCCAGCCTGACGCGGCGTATCCTCTTCCTCAACCTTGCCGGCCTGGCTGTCCTGGTCACCGGCATCCTCTACCTCAACACCTTCCGCGACGGGCTGATCGACGCGCGCGTGGAAAGCCTGATGACGCAAGGCGAGATCATCGCCGGCGCCATCGCGGCGTCGGCGACGGTCGAGACGGATTCGATCAGCATCGACCCGGAAAAGCTGCTCGAGCTGCAGGCCGGCGAAAGCCTGGGACCTGGCTCTGACCAGCTCGACAATCTGGATTTTCCGATCAACCCAGAGCGCGTGGCGCCGGTGTTGCGGCGGCTGATCTCACCGACCCGCACCCGTGCCCGCATCTACGACCGCGATGCCAACCTGCTATTGGATTCGCGCCACCTCTATTCGCGCGGTCAGATCCTGCGCTACGACCTGCCGCCGGTGGAAGAGGAAGAGCCCGACCTCGTCGAGCGCATCCAGAAGTTCATCTTCGACTTCTTCCGCAACACTGACCTGCCGGTCTATCATGAGCAGCCTGGCGGCAACGGCGCCGCCTTCCCCGAAGTGGTCAAGGCGCTTACCGGCAGCCCGTCGACCATCGTGCGCGTCTCCGAGCAGGGCGAGCAGATCGTCTCAGTGGCGGTGCCGATCCAGCGTTTTCGCGCCGTTCTCGGTGTGCTGATGCTGTCGACCGAAGGCGGCGACATCGACAAGATCGTCGCCGCCGAACGCAAGGCGATCCTGCGCGTCTTCGGCATCGCGGCGCTCGTCACCGCCATCCTGTCCATGCTCCTGGCCTCCACCATCGCCAACCCGCTGCGCCGGCTGTCCGCCGCTGCCGTACGGGTCAGGCGCGGCGTCAAGAGCCGCGAGGAAATCCCCGACTTTTCCGACCGCCAGGACGAGATCGGCAATCTGTCGGTCGCCGTGCGCGACATGACCAACGCGCTCTATGCGCGCATCGAGGCGATCGAGAGTTTCGCCGCCGATGTGTCGCATGAGCTGAAGAACCCGCTGACGTCGCTGCGCAGTGCCGTCGAAACATTGCCGCTCGCGAAGAACGACACCTCACGCGCACGTCTGATGGAGATCATCCAGCATGACGTCAAACGGCTGGACCGTCTCATCACCGACATTTCCGACGCCTCCCGCCTCGACGCGGAACTGGCGCGCGAAGATGCCGGCACCGTCGACCTGAAGAAATTCGTCACCGACCTCGTCGCTGTTTCGCGTGAAACGACGCGCAACAAGAAGGCGGTCGAGATCGAGCTCAAGATTGCCAAGCTGCCGCAGGGCGCCAAGGGCTATGTCGTCGTCGGCCATGATCTGCGCATCGGCCAGGTCATCACCAACCTGATCGAGAACGCCCGCTCGTTCGTGCCCGAGGACCATGGCCACATCAGCCTGTCGCTGGCGCGCGCCGGCAAGTTCAACATCCTGACCATCGACGACAATGGCCCCGGCATCCGCGCCGACAACATCGACCGCATCTTCGAACGCTTCTATACCGACCGGCCCGCCAGCGAGGCGTTCGGCCAGAATTCGGGGCTTGGCCTGTCGATCTCCAGGCAGATCGTCGAGGCCCATGGCGGCACGCTGACCGCCGAAAACATCCCCGGCACCAAGCCCGGCGAGATCAAGGGTGCGCGCTTCGTCGTGACGCTGCCGGCCGAGGGATGATCGCCGATCGTCAGGGATTGCGACGTGCGGCCTGAGAACGTTCACGCCACGGCACTGCTGATCGGCGAGCGCGGCATCTTCATCACCGGGTCGTCCGGGTCGGGCAAGACGACGTTGGCGCTGACGCTGATCGGCCATTGCATGCGGCGCGGATTGTTCTCGCGGCTCGTCGGCGACGATCAGCTCTTCGTCGAAGCCCATGCGGGGCGGCTGGTGTGCCGTGCGCCCGCCACCATCGAGGGCCTGGCCGAAGTACCGGGACTTGGGCCACGGCCTCTGCCGTTCGAGCCGGCCTGCGTCGTCGACCTGCATGTGCGGCTGTTGCCGGCCGCCGAAATCGCACGCTTCCAGGAGGACGTCCGCGACGACCTCGCCGGCTGCACGGTGGCGTGCATCGATCTGGGCGAGCGCAATGTCGCGGTTGCCTTGCCCGCCGTGATGGCACGGCTATCGATCGCGCCTTTTCTATGATCCGCCCTGGGTTTTTTGCTGCAATGCGTCAAAATGGCATGGGCCGGCGTAATTTTGGGCTTGTCAACGGGCCGCGCGTCGACAAGATAGCGCTCCCGCCGCCTGGAATGGCTGGCGAACATAAAATGCGCCTGTGAAGCGGCGATGACGGGAGCCACCAAAGAATGATCGGACTCGTGCTTGTAACGCACGGTCAACTGGCCACCGAGTTCAGACATGCCGTCGAACATGTCGTCGGGCCACAAGACAATTTCGAAACCGTGGCGATCGGTGCCGACGACGATATGGAGCAGCGTCGCCGCGACATCGTCGACGCGGTCGCCCGTGTCGATACGGGAGCAGGTGTGATCGTGTTGACCGACATGTTCGGCGGCACGCCATCCAACCTTGCAATCTCGGTGATGGAGTCCGGCCGAACCGAAGTGATCGCCGGCATGAACCTGCCGATGCTGATCAAGCTGTCGTCGATCCGCAAGGGCGACAACATGGCGGCGGCGCTCGATGAAGCGCAGGCCGCGGGCCGCAAATACATCAACGTCGCCAGCCAGCTTTTGAGCAGTAAATGAACGCGATATCCCCGGAAAAAGACCAGATCGTCCGGGAGTTTCCGATCGTCAACCAGCGCGGGCTGCATGCGCGCGCTTCGGCGAAGTTCGTCCAGCTTGCCAGCGGCTTCAACGCTTCAGTCCATGTCGAGAAGGACGGCGTCAGGGTCGGCGGCACCTCGATCATGGGCCTGATGATGCTGGCCGCCAGCCCGGGATACTCGATCCGCGTCACCGCCAGCGGCCCGGAGGCGCTCGAGGTCATGGATGCGCTGGAGCAGCTTGTCGCCTCCCGTTTCGGCGAAGAGTGCTGATCCCGAGTCAGCTCTCCGAGACATGCACGAATAAAGATTTCTTTATATCCCATTGTCGTGTGAAGCCTGATCTGCTAGTCAGGCCGGCAATTCGCGCCCTTGGAAATGTCTTCCGGCACGGGCGCATCCGCTAAAAATTCGCATAACAATTCGCATCGGAGCACTGCCATGACGGGTAGCAAGGACTATGTGGTCGCCGACATCTCGCTTGCCGGCTGGGGCCGCAAGGAACTCGATATCGCCGAAACCGAAATGCCGGGCCTGATGGCCTGCCGCGAGGAATTCGGCGCCAAGCAGCCGCTCAAGGGCGCGCGCATCACCGGTTCACTGCACATGACCATCCAGACAGCGGTGCTGATTGAGACGCTGAAGGTGCTCGGCGCCGACATCCGCTGGGCGTCCTGCAACATCTTCTCGACCCAGGACCACGCCGCCGCGGCCATCGCCGAGGCCGGCATTCCGGTCTTCGCCGTCAAGGGCGAGAGCCTCGAGCAGTACTGGGACTACACCGACAGGATCTTCCAGTGGGCCGACGGCGGCCTCTCCAACATGGTCCTCGATGATGGCGGCGACGCCACCATGTACATCCTGATCGGCGCCCGTGCCGAGGCCGGCGAGGACGTGCTGTCCAATCCGCAGAGCGAGGAAGAGGAATACTTCTATGCCCAGGTGAAAAAGCGCCTGAAGGCTTCGCCGGGCTTCTTCACCAAGCAGAAGGCGGCGATCCGCGGCGTCACCGAAGAGACGACGACCGGCGTCAACCGGCTCTACCAGTTGCAGAAGAAGGGCCTGCTGCCCTTCCCGGCCATCAACGTCAACGACTCGGTCACCAAGTCGAAGTTCGACAACAAATATGGCTGCAAGGAATCGCTGGTCGACGGCATCCGCCGCGGCACCGACACGATGATGGCCGGCAAGGTCGCAGTCGTCTGCGGCTATGGCGACGTCGGCAAGGGCTCGTCGGCCTCGCTCAAGGGCGCGGGCGCCCGCGTCAAGGTCACCGAGGTCGATCCGATCTGCGCGCTGCAGGCGGCGATGGACGGCTTTGAAGTGGTCACGCTGGAAGATGCGGCACCGACCGCCGACATCGTCATCACCACCACCGGCAACAAGGATGTCGTCACCCTCGACCATATGCGCTCGATGAAGGACATGGTGATCGTCGGCAACATCGGCCATTTCGACAACGAGATCCAGGTCGCATCGCTGCGCAATCTGAAGTGGACCAATGTTAAGCCGCAGGTTGACATGATCACCTTCCCCGACGGCAAGCGGATGATCCTCCTGTCGGAGGGCCGCCTGCTCAATCTCGGCAACGCCACCGGCCATCCGAGCTTCGTCATGTCGGCGTCCTTCACCAACCAGGTGCTGGCGCAGATCGAGCTGTTCACCAAGGGTGAGCAGTACCAGAACCAGGTCTATGTGCTGCCCAAGCATCTCGACGAGAAGGTGGCGCGCCTGCATCTCGACAAGCTCGGCGCCCGCCTGACCGAGCTATCGGGCGAGCAGGCCGCCTATATCGGCGTCACGCTGCAGGGCCCGTTCAAGCCGGAACACTACCGCTATTAACCAAAGCCGAATTTACTACAAGATATTGATGCCGGGCGATTGACTTTTCGCCCGGCATTATTTTTGCGTCGAATGATTCTTCACGCCGATTCCAGCAGGCGCTATTGTTGTGATTCGCGGGTCCAGGGGCGAGGACCGGCGCACGCGTCAGGGCGGTCTTGCATTCAGGCGGCGAAGAGGACCAAGACATGCCGGGGGAAAACCCGCTTCACGCGGGACAGGCCGTTTCCGGCGGCCACGACGATTCGGTGACCAGAGGCTCCGCGGCATGGCGCGGGCGCCGTTCGTGGCGTGGCCGCGCGGGACTGCTGCTTGCCGGCTCCACGCTTGCCAGTCCGTTGCTTGGCGGCGCCGCACGCGCCCAAGGCGCCGATGCGGCCGCAGCCAGCCTTTCGGTCAGCACGATCGAGGTCATGCAGCTCGCCGTCTTTGCCGGGGTGATGGGAGCGGCATTCCTGTCGGCCATCTTTCTCATTCGCGAACGGGCACGCACGTCGGCGGAGAATGTCGACCTGAGAAGCCGTATTGCCGACGTCAACGCGGCGCTGCGCCGCTCGGAGGCGCTGCTCAATCTGCGCGACCAGCGTGTGGTCATCTGGGCCTCGGAAAACAAGAAGCCCGAACTGATCGGCACATTGCCGGTCGAAAGCGGCGCACCCGAGGAGCGGGCGGCATTCCTGGCCTTCGGCCGCTGGCTGATGCCGCGTTCGGCGGCAGCACTCGAACATGCCGTCGCCGGGTTGCGCGAAAAGGCCAAGCCCTTCGACCTCGTCATCGAATCCCAGGCTGGTGCCCCGCTCGAAGTGCATGGCCGCAAGAGTGCCGCGCATATCCTGGTGCGGTTTGTTTCGCTTTCCGAAACGCAGCGCAGCCAGGCGCGACTGAAAATCGACAACCAGCGGCTGGCCGCCGACCATGAGACGATGATCGGCCTGATCGAGGCGCTGAAGATGCCGGCGTGGCTGCGTGACGAGCATGGCCGCCTCAAATGGGTCAACCGGGCCTATGCCGATGCGGTCGAAGCCGAGAGCGCGGAAGCTGCCGTGCGGGACGCCAAGGAGTTCCTCGGCGGCCAGGCGCGCGACGCCATCGCCACGCAACACAAAACGCATCCCGTGTTCGAGCAATCGCTTTCGACGGTGATCGAAGGCGACCGCCGCGTGTTCGCGGTGACCGACTTTGCCGGCGCCGACGGTTCGGCCGGCCTTGCCTGCGACACCAGCGCCATCGAGGCCATCCGTGGCGAATATGAGCGGACCGTGCGCAGCCACGCCGATACGCTCGACCAGCTCAACACCGCGGTCGCCATCTTCGACACCGACGAGAAACTGCGCTTCTTCAACCAGGCCTTCCAGAAACTCTGGGGCCTCGACCCGGGCTTCCTGCACAGCGCGCCCGACAATGCCCTTTTGCTCGACCGGCTGCGCAGCGAGGGCAAGATCGCCGAACAGCCGGAATGGCGCCGCTGGAAGGAAGGCCTGCTCGGCGCCTACCGTGCGGTCGAATCTCAGGAACACTGGTGGCACCTGCCCGACGGCAAGACGATCCGTGTCGTCGCCAATCCGCAACCCAAGGGCGGCGTCACCTGGGTGTTCGAGAACCTGACCGAGAAGATGGATCTCGAAAGCCGCTACCGCACCGCGGTCCGGGTCCAGGGCGAAACGCTCGACAATCTCGCCGAAGGCGTCGCGGTGTTCGGCCCCGATGGCCGGCTGCGGCTGTCGAACCCGGCCTTTGCCACGCTGTGGGGACTGGACAGGGAAGCCGCCAAGCCCAATGTGCACGTATCGGCCATACGCGAGCTCTCCGATCGGCGAGCGGTCGAGAGCCCCTGGCCCGGCTTCGTCGCCGCCATCACCGGCTTCGACGACGAGCGCCGCGACCGCCACGGCCAGACCGAGCTCAACAACGGCACCGTGCTGCGATACGCCGTGATCCCGCTGCCCAACGGGCAAGTTATGATGACCTTCGTCGATGTCACCGACAGCGTCCACGTCGAACGCGCGCTCAAGGACAGGAACGAGGCGCTCGAAAAATCAGATCAGCTCAAGAACGAATTCGTCCAGCATGTGTCCTATGAACTGCGTTCGCCGCTGACCAACATCATCGGCTTCACCGAGCTGCTGTCGCTGCCCGCGACCGGACCGTTGACGCAGAAGCAGCGCGAATATGTCGAGCATGTCGGTTCGTCCTCATCGGTGCTGCTGACCATCGTCAACGACATACTTGACCTGGCGACGGTCGATGCCGGCATCATGCAGCTCGACATTTCCGAAGTGCATGTCGACCGCACCATCGCAGCCGCCGCCGAGCTTGTCGCCGACCGGCTGGAAGAGCATTCGATCGGGCTTGCCGTCGACGCCGCCGCCGCGCCGAAGACGTTCCATGGCGATGAAACCCGCATCCGCCAGATCCTCTACAATCTGCTGAGCAACGCCGCCAATTACGCGCCGGAGGCCAGCACCATCCGGCTGGCCTGCCGCCAGCTGGCGGACGGGGTCGAGTTCTCGGTTCATGACGATGGCCCTGGCATGCCGCCCGACGTGCTCGATTCGGTGTTCCGCCGCTTCGAGCCGCGCGCCAATGGCGGCCGCCGGCGCGGCGCTGGCCTCGGCCTGTCGATCGTCAAGAGCTTTGTCGAACTGCATGGCGGCGCCGTTCGCATCGAAACCGGCAGGGACAAGGGCACGACCGTCATCTGCACCTTTCCCGACATGCCGGGCATCCGCGCAGCGGCCGAGTAGCGCGTTCGATGACGGAACCGGTGCTGGAGCGTTTGCTCGCCGACGAGACCCAGACAGCGCGGCTGGGCGAGGACCTGGCGCTGGCGCTGCGCGTGGGCGACGTGCTGGCGCTCAAGGGCGATCTCGGCGCAGGCAAGTCGACGCTGGCAAGAGCACTCATCCGGACGCTGGCCGACGATGCCGGTCTCGAAGTGCCGAGCCCGACCTTCACGCTGGTGCAGAGCTACGACACGCGCATCCCGGTCCATCATTTCGATCTCTACCGCCTGTCGTCGGCGGCCGAACTGGACGAACTCGGCTTCGAGGAGGCGCTGGCGCAAGGTGCCGCCCTGGTCGAATGGCCGGAACGGGCTGACGGCTATCTGCCCAAGACGACGGTGCTGATCGAACTGGTCCAGCATGGCGGGGGACGGCTGGCCCGACTGTCGGGGCATGGCGCGACCTTCGACCGTGTCGCGCGCTCGCTGGCCATGCGCGACTTCCTCGATAGCGCCGGATGGGGGCAAGCGCAGCGCCGGCATTTCATCGGCGACGCCTCGGCCCGTTCGTACGAGATCGTCTCGCTTGCCGGCGAGGCGCCCCGCGTGCTGATGAACTCGCCGCGGCTGGTGCTCGGCCCTCCCGTGCGCGACGGCAAACCCTATGCCGTGATCGCCCACACCGCGCAGTCGGTGTCCGCCTTCGTCGCCATCGACCGTGCGCTGCTGGCCGCCGGGGTCGCGGTGCCCAGGATCGACGCACAGGATCTCGACCGGGGTTTCCTGCTGCTCGAGCACCTGGGCTCGGAAGGCTTCCTCGACGGCAATGGTGAGCCGGTTGCCGAACGTTACGAGGCGGCAGCCGAACTGCTTGCCATGATGCACGGCAAGACCTGGCCGCACCGGATGGAAGCGGCTCAAGGCGTCGTCCATGAGGTGCCGCCCTTCGACCGTGACGCCATGCTGATCGAGGCGGACCTGCTGATCGACTGGTACGTTCCGGCGATATCGGGCGGCCCGGCGACCGACGTGCTGCGGTCCGGCTACCACAGGACATGGAACGCGCTTCTCGACCGGCTCAAGAGCAGCGAATACACGCTGATGCTGCGCGACTTCCACTCGCCCAACATCATCTGGCGCGGCGAGCGGTCCGGCCTCGGCCGGCTCGGCATCGTCGACGTCCAGGACGCGCTGATCGGGCCCGCCGCCTATGACGTCGCCTCGCTGGCCATGGACGCGCGCGTCACCATGGTACCCGAGATCGAGAAGCGGACGCTCGATGCCTATGTCGCCGCGCGTCATGCAGCGGGCGACTTCGATGAAGCAGGCTTCCTCGAAGCCTATGCAATCATGGCCGCACAACGCAATTCCAAGATTCTGGGCATTTTCGTGCGCCTCGAAAAACGTGACGGCAAGCCCTATTATCTCAGGCACCTGCCGCGCATCCGCGACTATCTCAGGCGGGCGCTGTCGCACCCTGCGCTCGCCGACCTGCGGGACTTCTACAGCGCACACGGGCTGCTGGAGGAACGAGCGCTGTGACGACGAGACCGGACACCGCCATCGTTCTTGCCGCCGGCCTCGGCAAGCGCATGCGGCCGATCACCGACACCATCCCCAAGCCGCTGGTCCGCATCGCCGGCAAGACGCTGCTCGACTGGGGCCTCGACAGCCTGGCCGCGGCCGGCGTCGACAAGGCGGTGGTCAATGTCCATTACCTTCCCGAACAGATCGTCGCCCATGTCGCCGCGCGCCGCGCGCCGCGCATCGTCATTTCCGATGAGAGCGAACGGCTGCTCGATTCGGCCGGCGGCATCGTCAAGGCGCTGCCGGAGCTCGGCCAGGAGCCGTTCTACATCCTCAACGCCGATACATTCTGGATCGACCACGGCCCGCTCAATCTCGGGCGGCTCGCCCTTGCATGGGACGCCGCGAAAATGGATATTCTGCTGATGCTGGCGGATCTCCATCAGGCGACAGGACACTCTGGCAGCACCGATTTCCTGGTGGCGCCGGATGGCGCCCTGCGGCGTTCGAAGGGTGATCCCGCGGGCCTGATCTATGCCGGCGCCGCGATCATCCATCCACGCCTGTTCAAGGATGCATCCGCCGAACCGCATTCGCTCAACGCCTATTTCGACAAGGCGATTGCCGCCGGCCGCCTGTACGGCATGCAGATGCATGGCCACTGGATCACCGTCGGCACGCCCGAGGCCATTCCGCTCGCCGAAGACGCGGTGGCCGGCGCACTCATCGGATTGCAATGAGCGGCTCGAGCCGCGTTTTCTCCATCCCCTCCGGAGCGCCGTTTCTGCCGACGCTGGCCGAGGCGCTGCTTGACGGCCGCCTTGTCCCCGGGTTTCGTTTCGATGGCGACCCGCTCGCGCTGGCCGATGTCACCATCTATGTGCCGACGCGCCGCGCCGCACGGGCCTTGCGCGGCGTCTTCGTCGACAGCCTGAAGGCGCGTGGCGGCGGCGGTTCGGCGATCCTGCCGGTGATCCGCCCGCTCGGCGAATTCGACGAGGACGAGGCCGCATTCGATGCCGAGCCAACCGCGGCAATCGATCTGGCGCCACCGATCGCCGCCACCGAGCGGCTGTTGCTGCTGACGCCGCTGGTGCGAGCGTGGAAACGCCGGTTGCCCGCCCATGTCGCGGCCCTCTTCGCCGAGGAGATCGTCGTCCCGGCCTCCACCGCCGACGCGATCTGGCTGGCGCGCGATCTGGCCGGGCTGATGGACGAGATCGAGACGGAAGGCACCGATTGGGCCAAACTCGCCGGCCTGGTGAGCGGGAACCTTGCCGGATGGTGGCAAGTGACGCTCGAATTCCTCGGCATCGTCACCGATGCCTGGCCGAAATTCCTAGAAGAGAGCGACCGCTCCAACCCGGCCGCGCATCGCAGCGCCCTGATCCGTGCCGAAGCGGCGCGGCTGCGGCGCAATCCGCCTGCCGGGCCGGTCATAGCGGCGGGGTCCACCGGCTCCATCCCCGCCACGGCGGAGCTGCTTGCGACCATTGCCGGCCTCTCCGGCGGCGCCATCGTGCTGCCCGGGCTCGACCAGATGCTGGACGAAGCCTCCTTCCAGGCGCTCGTCGCACCCGGCGCGCGTCCAGCCGTGCTTGGCCATCCGCAATACGGCCTGGCGAAGCTGATCGGCAAGATCGGCGTGCTGCGCGGCGATGTCGAGGAGATCGGCGCGGCCGAGCCGAAGCTTGCGCTCCGCGCCGCCCTTGTCGGCGAGGCGCTGCGGCCGGCCGAGACCACCGAATTGTGGGCCGAGACGCGAAACGGGTTTTCGGCGTCCGATATTGCCGGCGCCTTCGCCGACGTGACGCTGCTCGAAGCGGCAAGCGAGCGCGACGAGGCCGTCGTGATCGCCGTCGCGCTCAAGCAGGCAGTGGAAGAACCAGGCCAGAGAGCGGCTCTCGTCACCGGCGACCGCGCGCTGGCACGCCGCGTCAGCGTCGAACTCAAGCGCTTCGGCGTCGTTGCAGACGATTCCGGCGGCACGCCGCTTTCCAACACCCCGGCCGCCAGCCTGCTCAGGCTGGCGCTTGAAGCGGTGTTCCGGCCGGGCGATCCGGTCGGCCTGTTGTCGCTGCTCAAGCATCCCCTGCTTGGCCTTGGCCTGGAACGCGCCGATGTGCGCCACGCGGCGGAACTGGTCGAGCTGGTGGCGCTGCGCGGCGGCACCGGCCGCCCCGATATCACTTCGCTGCCGGATCTTTTCGAGGCTCGCCTCACCGGCTTCGGCAATGACAGCCGGCCGCCCTTCTGGCTTGCCCGGCTGACCGTGCGCTCCGTCGAAGCCGCGCGGACCCTTCTCGGACGCCTGACTGAAGCGCTAACGCCGCTTTCGGCCTTTCGCGGCCAGGCGGAAGCCGGCCTTGCCGCGCTGGTCGAAGCCAGTGTCGTTGCCCTTGAGAATCTCGGCCGGTCCGTCGATGGCGGTCTTGGCGAACTCTACGCCGGCGATGCCGGCGAAAAGCTCGCCGGACTGCTGCGCGGGCTGGTCGCGGCTTCGGCGCCGCTGTCGTTCGCGGCAATCGAATGGCCCGATGTGATGGAGGCGCTGATCGCGCCCGAGACCGTCAAGCCGGCGCAAGGCACCGACAGGAACATCGCCATCTGGGGCGCGCTGGAAGCGCGGCTACAGGACGTCGATACGCTGGTCATCGGCGGGCTCAACGAAGGGGTCTGGCCGCGCAAGCCGGAGAGCGACCGCTTCATGTCGCGGCTGATGAAGACCGGTATCGATCTCGAACCGCCGGAGCGGCGCATCGGTCTAGCAGCGCATGATTTCCAGATGGCCATGGGCGCGAGACACGTGGTGCTGGCGCGCTCGGCACGTGCCGGCGACGCACCCGCCGTGCCGTCGAGATGGTTGCAGCGGCTGCTCACCTTCATCGGCAACGACCATGCGGCGGTGCTCCGCCGGCGCGGCGATGAATTGCTTGCCTGGGCGCGCGCGCTCGATACCGGGCCGAAGCGGGATTTCGCGGCACGGCCGCAGCCGAAGCCGCCATTGCCGATGCGGCCGGGCCATTTCTCGGTCACCGAGATCGAGACGCTGCGCCGCGATCCCTACGCCATCTATGCCCGAAGGGTCCTCGGGCTGATGCCGCTCGATCCGCTCATCCGCGATCCCGGTGCCGCCGAGCGCGGCACGCTGTTTCATGCCATCCTGCATCTCTTCTCGTCCGAGGTGGCCGACCCGCGCGCGCCGGATGCGCTGGCCGGGCTCATCGCCGCCGGCCGCGCCTGTTTTGCCGAGGCGGCGCTTCCGGCCGATGTCGAGGCGGTGTGGTGGCCGCGTTTCGAAAAGCTCGCCGCCAACATCATCGAATGGGAGCGCACGCGCGCCGACGCGGTGATGCGGCGCCACGCCGAGGAACGGGCGGGCAAGACCGTCGTCGGCCAGTCCGGCGTGACGCTGTCCGGCTATGCCGACCGTGTCGATCTGCTGGCCGGCGGCATGGCCGACATTCTGGACTACAAGACCGGTTCCTCGCCTTCCAAGGCGCAGGCGCATACGCTGCTGGCGCCGCAGCTGGCGCTGGAAGGCGCGCTGCTGAGGCGCGGCGCGTTCAAGGATCTGGGTGCGCGCGAGCCGTCGCAACTGGCGTTCGTGCGGCTGAAGCCGAATGGCGAGGTGTTCGAGGAGTCCATACTCGAACACAATCGCCAGCCACGCACCGCGGCCGATCTCGCCGAAGAGGCCTGGGCGCGGCTGGAAAAACTGCTGATCCATTATACCGATCCGGCGACCGGCTATCTGTCGCGCGCGCTGCCGTTTCGCGAAGGCGAAACCGATGGCGACTACGACCATCTCGCCCGCGTGCTCGAATGGTCCGCCGGCGGAGACGCCGGGGATGAGGGAGGAGAGGCATGAAGAAAGCCTATTCGATCCCGACCGATACGGCTTCGAGCCAGGCTCGCGCCGCCGATCCCGGCAATTCCGCCTGGGTGTCGGCCAATGCGGGATCGGGCAAGACCCATGTTCTTGCCCAGCGTGTCATCCGGCTGCTGCTCAATGGCACCGATCCATCAAAGATATTGTGCCTGACCTATACGCGCGCCGCGGCCGCCAACATGTCGAACCGGGTTTTTTCGACGCTGTCGGAATGGACGACGCTCAGCGACGCCGACCTGGCGTCCAAAGTCGAGGCGTTGGAGGGCCGCCGGCCCGATCGCGAGACCATGCGCAGAGCCCGCCGCCTTTTCGCCGAGGCACTGGAGACGCCTGGGGGGCTGAAGATCCAGACCATCCACGCCTTCTGCGAATCCGTGCTGCATCAGTTCCCGCTGGAAGCCAACATCCCCGCCCATTTCGAAATGCTCGACAGCCAGATGGAAGCCTCGCTTTTTGCCGCCGCGCGCCGCGAGATGATTTCTGCCGCCGGCGACAGGAATTTGGCCGAGGCCTTCGCCACTGTGCTGGAACGCGGCGGCGAGGCCGGGCTCGACGCCTTGCTTGGCGAGATCGTACGCAAGCGCGACGGGTTGCGCCATTTCCTCGATGCCGTCGGGCGTGACGGCTTCCAGCCCCTGTTCGATGAATTCCATTTCCGCCCCGGCCAGACCGTCGAAGACATAGCGGCATCTGCATGGCCGCTGCCCGGCTTCCTGCCGGACTATTTTGCCGGCTTTGCCCAGGCAGCCGAAGCCACCGACGCCAGATCGGTGCTGAACAACATCCTGCCCTATGCGCGTCAGGCTTTCGCCGAGAGCGATCCCGTTCGACGGCTTCAATTTCTGGCAAGAGCCTTCCTCAAGACCGATGGCGATCCCTATGATCCGGCAAAGGCCTTCAAGAAGGCGCTGACCGACCGGCTGCCGGATCTGGCCGAGCGCTATCTGTCGGCGGCCAGCGCCATCATGGAGACCGTCGACCGGGTGGCGCTGTTCCGGATGCTGGAGGGCACACGCGCGGCACTGACCATCGCCGACTGGCTGATCGCACGCTACGAAGTGCTGAAGCGCAGCCGAGGCTTTCTCGACTTCAACGACCTGATCACCCGCACCGTGAATCTTTTGGCGCGGCCCGATGCCGGCCCTTGGGTTCAGTACAAGCTCGACCAGGGCATCGATCACATCCTGCTCGACGAGGCGCAGGACACCAGCCCGGATCAATGGGAGGTGGTGAAGCGGCTGGCGGAAGAATTCTTTGCCGGCTTCGGCGCACGCGACCGGATCCACCGAACGGTCTTTGCCGTCGGTGACGAGAAGCAGTCGATCTATTCTTTCCAGGGTGCGGCACCCGACTCCTTCGCCGACAGCCGGTTGCTGTTCGCCGGGCGGGTGCGCGACGCCGAGGCGTCCTTCGCCGACCTCAAGCTGACCTGGTCGTTCCGCTCCACGGACGATGTACTGGCCGCCGTCGACCGTGTCTTCGCCGATCCGATCGTGCGGCGCGGCATCAGCCACGACCCCGATCCGCTGAACCACAAGGCGATCCGCAGCGATGCGCCGGGCTATGTCGAGGTCTGGCCATCGATCGGCGCCGAGGCCGTCGACGAGCCCGACGACTGGGCGCAAGCCATCGACCATGCCCATGCGCCGGCGGTGCGCGTCGCCGAGAATGTCGCGGCCACCATTGCAGGCTGGATCGGGAAGGGCGAAATCATCGAGGGCCGTGGCAAGCGGCTGCGGCCGGGAGACGTGCTGGTGCTGGTGCGCAAGCGCGACAGCTTCGTCCACGCACTGACCCGCGCGCTCAAGCGCCGCGACATTCCGGTCGCCGGCGCCGACCGGCTGAGCCTGCCCGGCCATATCGCGGTCAAAGACCTGATCGCGCTCGGCCATCTGCTGATCCAGCCGCAGGACGACTTGTCGCTCGCCGCCCTGCTGCGCAGCCCGATCTTCGACCTGCCGGAGGAGAGGCTGTTCACGCTTGCCGCGCAAAGGCCGCCAGGCCTGTCGCTGGCGGCGTCGCTGCGCCAGCATGCCGGCGAAAGCGAAGCGCTAGCGGCGATCGTCGCGCAACTCGACGCCTGGGCTGGCGAGGCCGCCTTCAAGCCGGTGTTCGAATTCTATGCCGCCCTGCTGGCGCGCGATGGCGTGCGCCGCAAGATGATCGCGCGGCTCGGGCCGGAAGCCGGCGATATTCTCGACGAGTTCCTGAGCTTCTGCCTTGCCGAGGAGCGGACCGGCCTGCCCGGGCTGGAAGCCTTCCTGTCGACGCTGGAAAACGCCGGCCCCGAGATCAAGCGCGAGATGGACCAGACCCGCGACGAGGTCCGGGTCATGACCGTGCACGCCGCCAAGGGCCTGGAGGCGCCGGTGGTCTTTCTGGTCGACGGCGGTTCCGCTCCGTTCAGCGACCAGCATTTGCCGCGCCTGATGCCCTTCGACGGCTCTGGCCGACATTGGGACGGCAAGGGCTATCTCTGGCGTTCGGCCAGCGACGTCGCCAATGGCTTCTCGAAAACGGCAGCCGCGAGGGCACGTGAACTCGCCGACGACGAGTACCGCCGGCTTCTCTATGTCGGCATGACGCGTGCCGAGGACCGGCTTATCGTCTGCGGCTATCACGGCAAGCGAACGCCGAACACCGGCACCTGGCATTCGATCGTCAGCCGAGCGCTGAGCGGCGCGCCCGAAAGCGAACAGCGTCCGCATCCAGCCGGTGGCGAGCCTGTCTACCGTTTTCACGTCACCAAACTGCCGCCGGTTGCGCCAGCCCCGGGCGAGCAGGCACGGCAGGCCGATGCGTTCGGGCCGTTGCCGGCGACCCTGTTCCGGCCCTTGCCGCCTTTCGAGGATTTGCCGCGCCCATTGTCGCCGTCGGGCGCCTCGGCGCTGATCGAGGAAGGCAAGGAAGCGGTTGTCGACAAGGCCTCGCCGGTGCTGGACGCCGATGCCGAGCCGGGGTTTGCCGTCCTGCGCGGGCTCGCCTTGCACAAACTGCTGCAGATGTTGCCCGGCATTGCCGAGAGCGACCGCCAAGGTGCGGCAGGGCGTTACCTCTCGCGAACGGGTGCGGCGTGGCCGCCAGCCGAGCGCGAAAAGGCGCTGGCATCGGTGATGGCCGTCCTAGCCGAGCCCGGCCTCGGTCAACTGTTCGGGCCATCGTCACGTGCCGAGGTCGCGATCATGGGCAGCCTCGAGGTCAAGGGCAAAATCCGCTCCATCTCCGGCAAGATCGACCGCCTGGCGGTGACAGCGGATAGGGTTTCGATCGTCGACTACAAGACCAACAGGCCCGCACCTGCTTCCCTGGCCGAAGTCCCACCGGCCTACCTGCTCCAACTCGCGCTCTATCGCGCCCTGCTGCAGCCGCTCTATCCCGGGCGGGAGGTCAAGGCGGCCCTGCTGTTCACCGAAGCGCCAAGGCTGATCGAACTGCCGGCCCGGGCCATGGACGACGCCCTTGCCCGACTCACGGGAGCGTGACACAAGAACTGCTTGAAGAAGGGCGCGACAACCACCACATTTGGTGCGACGAAAAATTTCGAAAGGATTTCCGCATGACCACCGTCAAGGTCGACAAGAACAATTTCCAGGCCGATGTGCTCAATGCCCAGGTGCCGGTCGTGGTTGATTTCTGGGCGGAGTGGTGCGGCCCCTGCAAGATGATCGCACCGGCGCTTGAGGACATCGCCACCGAACTCGGCGCCAAGGTCAAGATCGCCAAGCTGAACATCGACGAGAATCCCGAGCTTGCCGCCCAGTTTGGCGTGCGCTCGATCCCGACGCTGATGATCTTCAAGGGCGGCGAAGTGGCCGACATCAAGGTTGGCGCCGCGCCCAAGACCGCGCTGTCGCACTGGGTCAACGGCAATCTCGCCTGATCCCATCTGAATTCGAAGCCTTGAGCCCGGCCAATCGCGCCGGGCTTTTTGTTGGCGTCATCGGTGCGCCGCTCTGGCCCTCACATCGGGGCACTCCATGTCCTCTGTTGGCAGCAGAAGCAGGAGAGAGAAATGACCGGATCCGCCAAGGCCACAGTCTTCATCGACAATGAGCGCGTCATCGTCACCGAATACCGCTTCCAGCCGGGCGACAATACCGGCTGGCATCGCCACGGCCACGACTATGTCGTCGTGCCGCTGATGGACGGCAAGCTGAAGCTGGTGACCAAGGACGGCGAAACCTTCGCCGAGATGAAGAAAGGTTCCCCTTATTTCCGCAAGGAGGGTGTCGAACACGACGTCATCAGCGCCAATGAGGGCGAGTACGCTTTTATCGAGATCGAGCTGAAGTAACCGTTAGATGGCGCGCCATCAATTGCCATCTTGATGGCAGGCCAAAACCGACATATATTTCCCTTGTCGAACGGGAGTTTGGAATGGCCGAACCACAGCTGTCAGTCCGCAGTGCAAAAGCGCGCGACCTAGCCCATAGACTTGCTCGTCGCGAAAATCGTTCGATAGCCGATGTGGTCGAACGTGCGCTCGAATCCTACGAGATTCGTGAAGCGGGGCGCGAGCCCGCATCCGCCTTCTATGCTCGACTTGCGTCAACCAGTGGCACAGACATCGACCTGGAGAAGATTATCCGCGAAGGCCGCCACGTCCATCCAGGCCCTGAGCTTTGATTTTCGTCGATACCAATGTGATTTCGGAGACCCTAAGGAAGGCGCCGGATGCAGCCGTCCTGACGTGGCTTGTCCGGAATGATGCTGAACTGGCCCTTCCCACGGTGGCGATCGCTGAGATCGCCTTCGGCATTCAAAAAATTAGGCCTGATGAGCGCGCCGATCGGCTGGAGCGGGGCCTTTCCCAATGGCGCCATCGATTTGCCGACCGGATCTTTGGGCTGACGGAAGAAGCTGCCTTGGCTTATGGCGAGATCATGGGGTTCGCGACGCGCCAAGGCTGCGGCATGTCAGCTCCCGATGGCATGATCGCGGCAATAGCACGCGTGAACGGAGGACGGCTTGCAACACGCAATCTCAACGACTTTGCCGCTACCAGCCTTGACCTGATCTCGCCGTGGGATTTTTGAACGGCCACTTGGGTCTTTCGGTCAAAAAGGCGAGGTAGGGCAGAATTCTGCAACAGGTGTCTAAGTAGGACGCCTCAGGTCGGCGGCGTGCCGTTCTCCGCCAGGACCGCGCCTGCGAGATAAAGCGACCCGCCGATCAGGATGCGCGGCGTCGGGCCGTCCCAGGTATCGCGCAGCAGCATCAGGGCGCTGGCGACGGAGCTTACCGGCTCGGCCGTCAGCCCGGCTTCCGTGGCGCGGATGGCCAGTTCGTCGCTCGGCACGCCGGCGTCGCTCTGGCTCACTGGCACCGTGTAGACATGCTTGACCAAGCCCTTGAAGGCGCGGAAATAGCCACTCTGGTCCTTGGTGTTGATCATGCCCGAGATGAGGAAGAGCGGGCGCGGGTTCTTTTCTTCCTGCTCGGCCAGCGCTTCGGCGACGACCACGCCGGCACCCGGATTGTGGCCGCCGTCGAGCCAGATATCGGCGCCTTTCGGCCCCAGTTCCGCCAGCCGGCCCTGCACCAGCTTCTGCATGCGGCCGGGCCAGGCGACGTTGGTCATCGCCTTCTCGGCGGCGCGGTGGCTGATCTCGAAGCCGGCGGCCTTGACCGCGGCGATCGCGGCGGCCGCATTGGCGAACTGGTGGCGACCGGGCAGGCGCGGCGACGGCAGGTCCATCAGACCATCATCGTCCTGGTAGACCATGCGTCCGTTTTCCTCGAAAGCGAGAAAATCCTGGCCATAGACGAGGGTCGGGCATTCCAGCCGCTCGGCGGTGTCGATCAGCGCCTGCAGCGCCGTCTCGCTTTCCTGCGCGCCGATCACCACCGGGCAGCCGCGTTTCATGATGCCGGCCTTTTCGGCGGCGATCAGCTCGACACGGTCGCCGAGATAGGCCTCGTGGTCCATCGACACCGGCATGATCACCGACACGGCCGGCCGCGCGATGACATTGGTGGCGTCGAAGCGGCCGCCAAGACCGACCTCGATGATGGCGGCATCGGCCGGATGTTCCGAAAACAGGATGAAGGTGACGGCGGTGAGTATCTCGAAGACGGTGATCTTCTGGCCTGCATTGGCCTTGGCGACGCGGGCAATGGCCTCGGCGAAGATGTCGTCGTCGACCAGCCTGCCGCCGCCCTCGGCGGCAAGCCTGTAGCGCTCATGCCAGTTGACCAGATGCGGCGAGGTGTGGACATGGACGAGCCGGCCGGAAGCTTCCAGCAGTGCCCGCGAGAAGGCGGCGCAGGAACCCTTGCCGTTGGTGCCGGCGATGTGGATGACCGGCGGCAGCAGGTCCTGCGGATTGCCGAGCCGCTCCAACAGCCGCGTGATGCGGTCGAGCGAAAGGTCGAAGCCTTTCGGGTGAAGCGCCATCAGGGCTTCGATTTCGCGGTCGGCGGCAAGCGTCGTCATGGCACAATCCCGGCGCATGGCCCGAGAGCCAGAATCGCTCCCGCAATGACCACGGCTATCAAAAAGGCTACAGCGCGCCACGGATGCTGTGCAATCGCTGTTCGCGGCGGCCAATGTCGCGTCAGGCCAGTCTCGCGTCGGGCCGTTGCAGCGTCAAGCCTGCGGCCGGGCTTCGGCAGCAACCACGGCCGGCGGCAGGATTTCCGGTTCCAGCGGCTTTTGCTCCTCCGGCATCTTGAGCAGCATTTTCAGGAGCCGCGCGATCGTCTGGCGCATTTCCAGCCTGGACACCACCATATCCACCATGCCGTGCTCCATCAGATATTCGGAGCGCTGGAAGCCGTCGGGCAATTTCTCGCGGATGGTCTGCTCGATGACGCGCGGACCGGCAAAACCGATCAGCGCGCCCGGCTCGGCGATGTGCACGTCGCCCAACATGGCATAGGAGGCGGTGACGCCGCCGGTGGTCGGGTTGGTCAGCACGACGATATAGGGAAGGCCGGCTTCCTTCAGCCGGTCGACGCCGACCGTGGTGCGCGGCAATTGCATGAGGGACAAAATACCTTCCTGCATGCGGGCGCCGCCGGAAGCGGCGAACAGGATCAGAGGCCGCTTGCGCTGCAAGGCGACCTCGAAGCCATGCACGATCGCATCACCCGCCGCCATGCCGAGCGAACCGCCCATGAAAGCGAAATCCTGCACCGTCACCACCACCGGCAGGCCCTCGACGGTGCCCAGCGCATTGATGATGGCGTCTTCCAGGCCGGTCTTGGCCTTGGCGTCCTTCAGCCGGTCGACATAGCGTTTCTCGTCGCGGAACTTCAGTGGATCCTGCATAACCTTGGGATTGTCCAGGGTCTCGTACTTGCCGTCGTCGAAGAAGAATTTCAGCCGCTCCTTGGCTGAGATCTTCATGTGGTGACCGGACGACGGGATGACGAACTGGTTGGATTCCAGGTCCTTGTGGAACACCATCTCGCCGGTCTCGGGATCCTTGATCCAGAGATTTTCGGGCATGTCGGTCCGCCGGCCGAGCATCGAATTGATCTTCGGGCGAACGTAATTGGTGATCCAGTTCATCGCTTCGGCTCCTGTCCTGACGAAGAGTTGGGTAAAGACTTAGGAAGACTATTCGGCGGCAGCAAGGCGGGCCGAGCGCACGCCTTGCGCAAGGCCGCTGACCAGCGTGGCGACCGCCTCGGCCGGATCAGCGGTCTTTTCGCCCTTCGGACCCAGCACATTGGCGACCGCATTGACGATCGCCGTGCCGACGACCACGCCGTCGGCGTTGGCGCCGATGACGCGCGCCTGTTCGGCGGTCTTGACACCGAAGCCGACGCAGACCGGCAGATTGGTGTGACCCTTGATGCGCTGGACCGCCGTGGCGACCTTGCCGGTGTCGGCAAGCGCCGAGCCGGTGATACCGGTCATCGACACGTAGTAGACGAAGCCGGACGTGTTCTGCAGCACCTTGGGCAGGCGCTTGTCGTCGGTGGTCGGCGTCGCCAGGCGGATAAAGTTGATGCCGGCCTTGAGCGCCGGGATGCAGAGTTCCTCGTCCATCTCCGGCGGCAGGTCGACGACGATCAGCCCATCGATGCCGCTGGCGATCGCGTCCTTCAGGAAACGGTCGACCCCGTAGATGTAGATCGGATTGTAGTAGCCCATCAGCACGATCGGCGTTTCATCGTCGCCGGCGCGGAAGTCCGAGGCCATCTTCAGCGTCTTGACCAGCGTCTGCCCGCCTTTCAGCGCCCTGAGGCCGGCGGCCTGAATCGCCGGGCCGTCGGCCATCGGGTCGGAAAACGGCATGCCGAGCTCGATGATGTCTGAGCCGGCTCTTGGCAGTGCCTTCATGATCGACAGCGAGGTTTCATAGTCGGGGTCGCCACCCATGAAATAGGTGACGAGCGCCGGGCGGCCTTCGTTCTTCAGCTTCGCCATGCGGCGGTCGATGCGGGTTGTCATGATCAGATCTCCATGCCCAGCATCGAGGCCACCGTGTGCACGTCCTTGTCGCCACGGCCGGACAGGTTGACGATGACGATCTGGTCCTTGTCCATGGCGGGTACGATCTTGACCGCATGAGCGATGGCGTGCGCCGATTCCAGCGCCGGGATGATGCCTTCGACGCGCGTCGTCAGCTTGAAGGCTTCGAGCGCCTCGTCGTCGAGGATAGGCACATATTCGACACGGCCCGAATCGCGCAGCCACGAATGCTCCGGGCCGACGCCGGGATAATCGAGGCCGGCCGAGATCGAATGGCCGTCCATGATCTGGCCGTCGGCGTTCTGCAGGAGATAGGTGCGGTTGCCGTGCAGCACGCCGGGGGATCCAGCGTTCATCGAGGCGCAATGCTCGATGCCGTCGAGGCCGCGTCCGCCCGCTTCGATGCCGATGATGCGAACCTCTTTGTCATCGAGGAAGGGATGGAAGATGCCGATCGCATTGGACCCGCCGCCGACGGCGGCGATGATGGTGTCGGGCAGCCGTCCCTCCTGTTCGAGGATCTGCGCGCGGGCCTCGGTACCGATCACCGACTGGAAGTCGCGCACCAGCTCCGGATAGGGGTGCGGACCGGCGGCGGTGCCGATCAGATAATAGGTGTCCTCGACATTGGTCACCCAATCACGAAGGGCTTCGTTCATGGCGTCCTTCAGCGTGCCGTGGCCAGCAGTGACGGGCCGCACTTCGGCGCCCAGCAGCTTCATGCGGAAGACGTTGGGGCTTTGCCGGGCAACGTCGGTCGCGCCCATATAGACGACGCAGGGAAAGCCGAAGCGGGCGGCGACGGTCGCCGACGCCACGCCATGCTGGCCGGCGCCGGTCTCGGCGATGATGCGCTTCTTGCCCATGCGCTTGGCCAGCAGGATCTGGCCGAGGCAATTGTTGATCTTGTGCGAGCCGGTGTGGTTCAAATCCTCGCGCTTGAAATAGACTTTCGCGCCGCCCCCGAGGCCTTTCGCCGAGGAAACGTCACGAAGATGTCTGGTCAGGCCTTCGGCGAAATAGAGCTTCGAGGGCCGCCCGGCATAGTGGGTCGACAGACCGGTCAGCTCAGCCCTGAAATCCGGATCGTTCTTGACCTCGTTCCAGTTTTTCTCCAGGTCGAGGATCAGCGGCATCAGCGTTTCGGCTACGAAACGACCACCGAAAATGCCGAACATGCCCTGTTCGTCTGGCCCGGTGCGGAAGGAATTGGGTGTCGCCGGCTTGTTCATCGCCGATCTCCTGGTTCGAAAATACTGTTCAGGCGGCGCGGTCGCCCCGCGCGGCCCTGACGGCCCGGAAAAACTGTTCGATCAGCGCCGGGTCCTTGATGCCCGGCGCGCTTTCCACGCCCGACGAAATGTCTATTGCGGGCGGATTGGCAAGCCGAAAGGCATCGCCGATGTTGGCGGCGTTGAGCCCACCGGAAAGCATGTAATCGATCCCGGCGTCAAGGCCGGCGAGAATGCGCCAGTCGAAGGTGACGCCATTGCCGCCCGGCAGCTCGGAGCCCCTCGGCGGCTTGGCGTCGAACAGGAAGCGATCGGCAACTCCGATGAACGGCCTGATCCGGTCGAGATCGGCGGCCTCGCTGAGCGGCAACGCCTTCATCACCGGCAGCCCATGGCGGGCTTTCAGTTCGGCCACTCGCTCGGGGGTTTCGGAGCCGTGCAGTTGCAGCATGTCGGGCTGCATCTTTTCCACGATTTCATCGAGGAAGGCGTCCTTCGCATCCACGGTGACGGCAACCGCCAGGGCCTTGCCACGCGCCGCTTCGCGCAGGCGGCCGGCTTCGACGGGCTCGACATAGCGCGGGCTTTTCGGAAAGAAAATGAAACCGACATGGCTGGCGCCGCCGGCAAGGGCCGCCGCCATTGCCTGGTCGGTTCTCAAGCCGCAGATCTTGATGTCGAGCGCCATGGCGCGGGAATTGGCACGAAAAGCGCCAAGAGTCGAGAAAAAGCATGCTGTTTGCCGGCAAGGCGAAAGACGCTACCTATTGAGGGATAGCATGCCAGGCGGGAGAAAGATCATGGCCGACCAGACCGTTGCCGAACTGAAGCAGAAGATAGCGCAAGCGCGCGAGGTCATCGCGCATCTGATGGACAAGGCCGCCTTCAACGGCGCCGAAGCGCATCGGGCGCTGGATTATTTCGGCGGCGACGCCTTCGACCGGAACTTTCTGCCCTGGCCTCATCATGGCGAAGAGGGATTGCGGCCAGAGGAGCTCAACGCGGCGAATGACGACTAGCGGCCTACTCGAACACGATCGCCTGCAGCGCTCCGCCATTGCGCTTCAGCCAATCCTTGCAGCGGTCGGTGTCGGGGCAGAGTTTTTCGCACAATTTCCAGAATTTCGGCCCGTGGTTCATCTCCTTGAGATGCGCCACCTCATGCGCGACGAGGTAGTTGATGACCGGCTGCGGCGCCATCATGATGCGCCAGGAAAAGGAGAGATTGCCTTCGGAGGTGCAGGAGCCCCAGCGGCTGGACGTGTCCTTGTAGCGGATCGCCTTGGCGCGCTTGCCGAGCGCCTCGGTGTGTCTGACGACCAGCTTCTCGATCTCCTTCTTGGCCTCGCGCTTCAAGAAATCGGCGATGCGGCGCGGCAGATGGATGCGCTCGCCATGCACGATCAGCAGCGGGCCGCGCTCGTCGCGCGATATGGTGACGGTGCCGCGCTTTGACGGTTCGTGCACGATGCGGTGGGCCACGCCGCGTACCGGAATCTTGATGCCGGGTCGGACCTGCGGCCGTGTCGGCACCTTGGCCAGCCGCTGCTCCAGCCAGTCTTGGTGGCGGTCGAGGAACCTGTCCACCTCGCCGCGGCGCAGGCCCGGCGGCACGGTGATGCGCAGGCCTTGACCGCCGGAATCGATGCGCAGCGTCAGGCGCTTTGCCCTGGCGCTCTCGACGATCTTGAGCGGCAGGGTGCGGCCGGCGACACAGTATTCCCGCTCCACGGCAGGCGTGGGTTTGGGCTTCGTCAGATTGCGGAAGAACCCGATGGTCATGGCAGGACGATACGCGATTCGAGGAAAACGAATAGAACAAAAAAGAAACGGCGCCGCTCACGCGACGCCGTCATCCTACCTTGGCTTGTCGCTAGGCCTCAGTCGTCGAGCAGATTCGAGCCTTTGCCACGCTTGGTGGGGGTCGTTCCGGTGCTCGGATCGGTCTTGGTCGGAGCGGTCGACTTGTTGCGGTTGGCCATGAACCGGTCGAATTCGTCCTGGTCCTTGGCGCGGCGCAATTCGCGGGCATACTCGTCGAACTGGGTCAGCATCTCGTCGAGCTTGCGGCGCTCTTCGTTCAGGCGTTCAAGCTCCTTTTCGCGCCAGTCGTCGAAAGCGACGTTGCCGGTGCGGGCCGAGCCGTGGCCCCAGCGCGCGGCCTTGTCGGAACCACGGCGGCAGCCGGCGAAGATGCCGTCGGTCGCGCGGTTGACGTCACGCTTGAAGCCCTCGAGCCGGTCGCCCCATATGATGTAGGCGAGCATGGCGAAGCCGAGCGGCCAGAACACCATGAAGCCGATCACCATCAACGCGATGGTCGCCGGCGTCCAAGCCGGGCGGATCAATGCAGATGTGTTCATTTTCTCCCATTCCTTCGGTTGGAGACAGCCAGAACCGGCTGCGTGGAATCGAAATGGGAAGGCGAAAACGGCGATTCAAGACAATGTCGGCCAAAACCGGACAAGCTTCTGAAATGATTGTCGCTTTTTGAGCATATCGAGGGAAAGAACGGCCAAGCCGGCGATCAGGCCCCAAAAAGCCGCACCGACGCCGAACAGCGTCAGCCCGGAGGCGGTGACGACGAAGGTGACGGTGGCGGCCATGCGGTCGCCCTCATCCTTGAGCGCGATCGCCAGCGCGTTGGCAAGCGAGGCCATCAGCGCGAGACCCGCCACCAGCACGATCAGGCTCTGCGGCAGGACGGCGAAGATCGCCACCAGCGAAGCTCCGAAAATCGCGAAGATCAGATAGGCAAGTGCATAGAACGGGCCGGTCTTCCAGCGTTCAGCCGGATCGGGATGGACGTCAGGCCCGGTGCAGATGGCCGCCGAGATCGCCGCCAGATTGGTGGTTCCGGCCCCAAACGGCGCCGACAGGAGCGAAAACAGGCCGGTGATGCCGATCAGCGGGCCGGGCTCGGGATGGTACCCCGCGGCGCGCAGCACGGCGAGGCCGGAAAGGTTCTGCGAGGCCATGGTGACGAGATAGAGCGGCAGTGCGAGACCGATGATCGCCTTGGCTGTGAAATGCGGAGCAATGAACGTCAGTGTCGACAGTTCGGGCGCGGGCAAGCCGCCGACGCGGCCTGTCAGGAAGGCGGCAAGGCCGCCGCCGACCAGCACCGCCAGTACCGACAGCGCCGGATTGAACAGCCGGATGACAAAGAATGCCGCGATCAGCGGCAGGATGAGCCAAGGGTCCGCCGGGATGGCCTTCATGGCGTTGATGGCGAAGGTGACGACGATGCCGGCCAGCATGCCGGAAGCGACCGAAGCCGGTATTCTCGATATCAGCCGGGTCAGCGGCCCGAACAGGCCGGTCGCGACCAGCAGGATACCGGTGACGATATAGGCGCCGACGGCCTCGCCCATCGAAAAGCCGCTCGAGGCGGCGACCAGCGCCAGGCCGGGCGTCGACCAAGCGGTGATGACAGGCATTTTCGTGCGCCATGACAGCCACAGGCACTCGGCCGTCATAGCCAGACAGATCGCCGTCACACCGCTCGCCGTCTCGACCTGCGTCGCGCCGACCGCCTTGGCGGCGGCGATGACGATGGCCAGCGTGCCGCCAAAGCCGACGATGGCCGCGACGAAGGCGGAGACCGGGATGGAAAGACGCACCGTCATTTGCCCCGTCCGGCCATGTCGCCGACGGCCCGCACCAGCATGTCGAGGTCTTGCGGCCGCGACAGGCGATGGTCGCCGTCAGGAATCAGCGACAGCGTGACATCGTCGGCCGGCAGCAGGCTGACCAGCCTCAAGGCGTGGCTCGACGGCACGTCCGCATCGGCCAGCCCCTGCAAGATGTGAACCGGGCAATGCGTGTCGATCGGCCCGGTCATCACCCGGTTTTCCCGCCCATCCTCGATCAGGGCGCGGGTATAAATGTAAGGCTCCCCGGAATAGTCCGACGGCTCCGCGAAGTAGCCCTTTTTGGCGAGCTCGCGCTTCTGCGCCTTGGTCAGCGCCGGCTCGACCAATTCACTGGTGAAATCGGGCGCCGGCGCCAGCAGCACCATGCCGACGACGCTTGCGTCGCCCGCCTTGCGCAACTCCTGCACCATGCGCAGCGCGATCCAGGCACCCATCGACGAACCGACCAGGACCTGATCGCCCTTGGCGAAGTGCCGGAAAACCGCAAGGCTTTGCGCGAGCCAGGTCGAAATCGTACCTTCGGCGAAGGCGCCGCCGGATTCGCCATGGCCAGAGTAGTCGTGCCGCAGGAAGGCACGGCCTTCCCGTGCCGCCCAGTCCGACAGCGTCTCGGCCTTCGTGCCCAGCATATCCGACTTGTAGCCGCCGAGCCAGACGATGCCGGGCGTCGAGCCGCCCGCGTGGCGCACGGCGATATCGGATCCATCAACATCGAGAAAGGTCGGAGCGGCGGTCATGGCTGTGGGGCGGTCCTGATTTTTTTCACGCCTCGCTTTTGGCACGGCCAAAGGCAAGGCGGAAAGTGCTCGCGATGTTTCTTTGCTTGGCACAGGCTCGTGATCAGGTGATTTCTTGAGAACGCTGTGCTATTGACTTGCGCCGCGCGCTTCCCACATTGGCGCGTCCACACACAGATTTGTACGAACCCCGAACGAAACGGCCAAGGAGACCACGACCATTCGCAGACCTTTCAAAGCAGCGGCGCCGACCAAGGATGGGCCGCGCTCCAACCGTGATATCCGGGTTCCCCGGGTCCAGCTTATCGACGCCGAAGGCCAGAACCGTGGCGATGTTTCCATCAACGACGCATTGCTGCTCGCCGAAGAGGCCGGGCTCGATCTGGTCGAAATATCGCCCAACGCGGTGCCGCCCGTCGTAAAAATCCTCGATCTCGGCAAATTGAAATACGCCAACCAGAAGAAGGCGGCCGAGGCGCGCAAGAACCAGAAGGTCATCGAGATCAAGGAGATCAAGATGCGCCCGAACATCGACAGCCACGACTATGAGACCAAGATGAAGGCGGTCCGCCGCTTCTTCGAGGAAGGCGACAAGGTCAAGCTGACGCTGCGCTTCCGCGGCCGCGAGATGGCGCATATGGAACTCGGCATGCAGCTTCTGAACAAGGTGCGCGAGGAGGTGGCGACCATCGCCAAGGTGGAAGCCGAGCCGAAGCTCGAAGGCCGCCAGATGATGATGGTGCTGGCGCCGCGCTAAGCCTGCGTTGGCGTGAAGTGCCTGAGATCACGGCACGGTCACGAAAAGGTTAGGCGGGCAGCCGCACTCTAAATCCGCCTGAATTGTGATACAGGGCGTCCCGACGACCGGCGGGACGCCTATTCCTGGCTAAAGCTGCGATCGCCGGCTAAGCTCCTCGACGATCGGATCCCAACTTGGACACAGAATACAAACACGGGCTGGGCAACTACCAGCAGATGCGCCGGCTGGTGCTTGCCGTGCTCGTGGTGGTGCTGTTTATGGCGCTGCTGTTCGGCCAGTCGACCTTCCCGCCCGACACGCCGGTGCACGAATCGATCGAGATGTTCGGCGTGCTGTTGATTTTCCTCGGCATCGTCGGGCGCCTCTGGGCGACGCTCTACATAGGCGGACGCAAATCCTCCGAGGTGGTGACCGGCGGGCCCTATTCGATCACCCGCAACCCGCTCTATGTGTTCTCTACCGTGGCCGCCGCCGGTGTCGGCGCGCAGATCGGCTCGTTCTCGGGCATCGTCCTTTTCGCGGTCCTGTGCGCGGGCGCCTTCCACATCGTCATCCTGCGCGAGGAGAAATTCCTCAAGGAAGCGCTCGGCGCGCCGTATGCCGACTATCTGGCGCGCGTGCCGCGCTTCTTCCCCAAGCTTTCGCTCTACCAGGAAGGCGACACCGGCAGCTTCAAGCCGCGCCTGCTTTTGACCACGCTGCTCGACGGGCTGGTGTTCCTGATCGCTCTGCCGGCTTTCGAGCTGATCGACGGCGCTCAGCTATCGGGTATACTGCCGGTGTGGTTCAGGCTGCCCTGACCGGGGACGGTGCGTCGCACGGCTTCGGGTGTTGCGCCCGCGCCATCTTTGATCTATAGCACCGCCGTTCCAAGAAAACCGCCCGGCAGGGCATGCCGTGGCGGTTTCATTTGCTTTTCGGGCTTTGGTCGGCCCGGAGCGAACAAGAAGCGCGATCGTGCGCCAACAATACGGAGTAGCAAAATGCCCAAGATGAAGACCAAATCGGCCGCCAAGAAGCGGTTCAAGATCACAGGTACGGGTAAAGTCCTGTCGGCTGCGGCCGGCAAGCGTCACGGCATGATCAAGCGTTCCAACAAGTTCATTCGAAATGCCCGCGGCACGATGGTTCTGGCTGAACCGGATGGCAAGAAGGTCATCAAGAATTTTCTTCCGAACGGCCTTTAAGTTTTAAGGAGATCATGACATGGCACGCGTAAAAAGAGGCGTCACCTCGCACGCCAAGCACAAGAAGGTCCTGAAAGCCGCCAAAGGCTTCTACGGCCGCCGCAAGAACACCATCCGCATCGCCAAGCAGGCGGTGGAAAAGTCGCTGCAGTACGCCTACCGCGACCGCAAGAACCGCAAGCGCTCGTTCCGCGCGCTGTGGATCCAGCGCATCAACGCCGCGACCCACGAGCACGGCCTGACCTATGGCCGCTTCATCGACGGTTTGAACAAGGCCGGCATCGAGATCGATCGCAAGATCCTGTCCGACATGGCCATCCACGAGCCGCAGGCTTTCGCCGCCCTCGTCGCCAAGGCCAAGGTCGCGCTCGAATATCTGAAGAACACCACGCCGAATGCTTTTGAGAGCGCTGTCGCCTAGAGCATGATGCCAAAAAGTTTCTGACTTTTTGGACAACATCATGCTCCAGGGAAATTAGCGAGGAGCGCGATCTTTTCCGAAAAGTCTGCAACTTTTCGGGATCGGGCTCCGAGCCCAGCGCTTCCCAAGCACTTTCGACACTTGATTTGGGGAACCCGCGCTGGCACGGCTGGCGCGGGTTCTTTTTTTGACCCTGATGTAACCAAAATGGTGTCGAACGAACCGAAATGGTGTCGGTCGCCCGATCAAGAAAGCTTCCCCGTGAACGCCACTGCTGGAAATCTTGAAGCCCTGGAAGCCTCTCTGCTTGCCGACATCGCCTCGGCCGCCGACGAGGCGTCTATCGAGGCGGTGCGCGTCTCCGCGCTTGGCAAGAAGGGCTCGGTCTCCGAAATGCTGAAGACGCTTGGTGCGATGAGCGCCGAGGAGCGTCAGGTGAAGGGCCCTGCCATCAACGGCCTTAAGAACCGCGTCACCGATGCGCTGACCGCGCGCAAGGTGGAACTGAAGGACGTGGCGATCGCCGCACGGCTTGCCGCCGAGAAGGTCGACGTGACGCTGCCGGTGCGGCAGTCGCCGGCCGAGCGCGGCCGCATCCATCCGATCAGCCAGGTCATCGACGAGATCGCGGCGATCTTCGGCGATCTCGGCTTCGCCATCGCCGAAGGTCCCGACATCGAGACCGACTACTACAATTTCACCGCGCTGAATTTTCCCGAAGGCCACCCGGCGCGCGAGATGCACGACACCTTCTTCTTCCAGCCGGACGAGAAGGGTGAGCGCAAACTGTTGCGCACGCACACTTCGCCGGTGCAGATCCGCACCATGGAGAAGCAGAAGCCGCCGATCCGCATCGTCATCCCGGGCAAGACGTATCGCCAGGATTCCGACGCCACCCATTCACCGATGTTCCATCAGGTCGAGGGGCTGGTGATCGACAAGTCGGCCAACGTCGCCAACATGAAGTGGGTGCTGGAAGAGTTCTGCAAGGCCTTCTTCGAAGTGCCTCAGGTCAAGATGCGCTTCCGGCCGTCCTTCTTCCCGTTCACCGAGCCGAGCCTCGAGGTGGACATCCAGTGCGACCGCTCCAGACCCGGCGAAGTGCGCTTCGGCGAAGGCGCCGACTGGATGGAGATCCTCGGCTGCGGCATGGTGCACCCCAATGTGCTGCGCGCCGGCGGGCTCGACCCCGACGAATATCAGGGCTTTGCCTGGGGCATGGGCATCGACCGCATCGCCATGCTGAAATACGGCATGCCGGACCTGCGCGCCTTCTTCGACGCGGATGTGCGCTGGCTGTCGCATTACGGCTTCAGGCCTCTCGACATGCCGACGCTGTTCGGAGGCCTGAGCGCGTGACGGTCCTGAAGACTCCTGCTGCCCGCTATTACGGAATCGTCCAATGAAATTCACCCTCTCCTGGCTCAAGGACCACCTCGAGACCGACGCCACGCTGGCCGAGATCGTCGAGCGGCTGACGTCGATCGGCCTCGAGGTCGAGCATGTCGATGACAAGGCGGGCCTGAAACCCTTCGTCATCGCCAAGGTGCTGACGGCGGTGCAGCATCCCGACGCCGACCGGCTGCGGGTGCTGACCGTCGATACCGGTGACGGCAAGCCGCCGGTGCAGGTCGTCTGTGGCGCGCCCAACGCCCGCGAGGGCCTGATCGGCGCCTTCGCCGCGCCCGGCACCTATGTGCCCGGCATCGACGTCACTTTGGCAGTCGGCAAGATCAGGGGCGTCGAAAGCCATGGCATGATGTGTTCCGAGCGCGAGCTGGAATTGTCCGATGAGCATAACGGCATCATCGACCTGCCCGAGGATGCGCCGGTCGGCACCAGCTTTGCGTCCTATGCGCATCTCGACGATCCGGTCATCGAGATCAATTTGACGCCGAACCGGCCCGATGCCACCAGTATCCATGGCATCGCCCGGGATTTGGCGGCGAGCGGCCTCGGCCGCCTCGTCGGCGGCGCGATCATGCCGCATGTCGGCAGCGGCATGTGTCCGGTCAAGGTGACGATAGTGGCACCGGAACTTTGCCCCGGCTTCGCACTCAGGCTGATCAAGGGCGTCAGGAACGGCCCCTCGCCGAAATGGCTGCAGCAGCGGCTGATCGCCATTGGGCTCAGGCCGATCAGCGCGCTGGTCGACATCACCAATTACGTCACCTTCGATCGCGGGCGGCCATTGCATGTCTTCGATGCCGCCAAGGTCACCGGCAACCTCGTGGTGCGCCGCGCCAAGGACGGCGAAAAAGTGCAGGCGCTCGACGGGCGCGAATACACGCTGACGCCGGAGATGTGTGTCATTGCCGACGACGATGGCGTCGAATCCATTGCCGGCATCATCGGCGGTGAGCATTCCGGCTGCGATGAGAACACGACGGACGTGCTGATCGAATCCGCCCTTTGGGACCCGATCACTACGGCCCGCACCGGCCGCACGCTCGGCATCATCACCGATGCGCGCTACCGCTTCGAGCGTGGTGTCGATCCTGAATTCATGGTGCCGGGTATCGAGCTGGCGACCAAGCTGGTGATCGACTTCTGCGGCGGCACTCCGACGGAGGCCGAGGTGGCCGGCTATGCCGGGCATCAGCCGAGGATCGTTTCCCTTCCCTTGTCGGAAGTGAAGCGGCTGACCGGCATCGAGGTGCCAAAGGCGGAGAGCCTCGACATCCTGTCGCGTCTCGGCTTCCATGCGCAGGGATCGGGCCACGTCGTCGACGTGACCGTGCCCTCCTGGCGCCCCGATATCGACGGCAAGGCCGACCTGGTCGAGGAGGTCATGCGCATCCATGGCGTCGACAATATCGCGCCGCAGCCGCTCGGCGCGCATGACGTGGTCAACGGCAAGATCCTGACGACACTGCAGATCCGCACCCGTGCCGCCAAGCGTTCGCTTGCCGTGCGCGGCATGATGGAGGCTGTCACCTGGTCGTTCATTCCAGCCAAACACGCCGAACTGTTCGGCGGCGGCCAGACGGCGCTGAAACTCGCCAACCCGATCGCCGCCGACATGTCCGACATGCGGTCCTCGCTGCTGCCGGGACTGATTTCGGCCGCGCAGCGCAATGCCGACAAAGGCATTGGCGACGTTGCCTTGTTCGAGGTGTCGGGCACTTATGAGGGCGATGGCGCCGACCAGCAGCGGCGCGTCGCCGCCGGCGTGCGCCGCGGCACGGCCAAGCTCGACGGCTCCGGCCGCAACTGGGCCGGCAATTCCGGTCCGGTCGGCGTGTTCGACGCCAAGGCCGACGCCATCGCCGCCCTCGAAGCCTGCGGCGCGCCGGTCGACCGGCTGCAGATCGAGGCCGGCGGACCGGCCTGGTATCACCCCGGCCGTTCCGGCACGATCAAGCTCGGTCCAAAGACCGTGCTCGGCACGTTCGGCGAGTTCCATCCGAAGACGCTGGAAGGGCTCGATGTCTCCGGCCCGCTGTGCGGTTTCGAGGTGTTCGTCGACGCCGTGCCCGAGCCGAAGGCCAAGCCGACGAAAACCAAGCCCAGGCTGGAGCTGTCCGCCTTCCAGGCGGTGAAGCGTGACTTCGCCTTCGTCGTCGACAGAGCCGTCGAGGCCGGCACGCTGGTACGCGCCGCACTTGCCGCCGACAAGAAGCTGATCACGGCTGTCTCGGTCTTCGACGTGTTCGAAGGCGTGTCGCTGGGCGAAGGCAAGAAGTCGATCGCCATCGAAGTGTCGATCCAGCCGATCGAGAAGACGCTGACCGACGAGGATTTCGAGGCGCTGGCCAAGCGCATCGTCGACAATGTCGGCAAGCAGACGGGCGGCGTGCTGCGCGCTTAGAGCGGCTCAACGCCGCTCCAAGCATTTGTTCTTACGCAATTCCGGACGGAAAACCGCTCGACACTTTTCCTGGAATTGCTTTGGTGGATTGCGCAGCAATGGCGAATCGCCTTCCAAAGGGCGATGGACCATCTGCGCTATTCCGGACTCCCATTCGAGAAACAACGCCAGGCGTTTCTAGACATCGTCGCGGCCGATCCGCTGCTGGCCGAAACGCTGGCGCGGGTGCGCATGCTTGTGCTGCCAGACTGGCTGGTGGTTTCCGGCGCGCTCTACAACAGCGTCTGGAACCATCTGACCGGCAAGCCGTCTGGTTACGGCATCAGGGATGTCGACCTTTTCTATTTCGATGACTCCGACCTGTCCTATGAGGCGGAGGACGCCGTGATCCGCAGGGCGGCGGCCCATTTCGAGGGACTGCCGCTGCCGGTCGAGGTACGCAATCAGGCCCGCGTGCATCTGTGGTATCCGCAGAAGTTCGGCCAGCCCTGCCCGCGCTATACGAGTGCCAGCGAGTCCGTCGGCTATTTCGCATCGAAGACGCATGCGGTCGGAGTGCGCTACGGCGCCGATGGGGGGCTGGAGCTGGTGGCGCCGTTTGGGCTGGATGATCTTTTTTCGTTTCGCATCACGCCCAGCCGGGTGATGGACAATCAGCGAACGCATGAGGCGAAGGGCAAGCGGGCGCAGGAGTATTGGCCGGAGATTACGGTTGTGCCGTGGTGAGCCGACCGAAATAGGAGATGTTGGCGGGACAGCGCCCCCCTCTGCCCTGCCGGGCATCTCCCCCACATGGGGGGAGATTGGCAACTTCGCGGTCCTTTTTTCGACGTTGGCAGTTGGCGAAAGTAGAGGTGCATCCACTCTCCCCCCTCGTGGGGGAGATGTCCGACAGGACAGAGGGGGGCGCCTCGCGCCTACGTCAGCAAAGGGGGCGCCTCGCGCCCATCTATCTACCCATTCACCAGTGCCAGCAGTTCCTCGGTGTAGCGCTTGCCCATCACCTTGTCGGGCGACAGCGCATCGCCGATCGATGCCACCTCGGCCGCGCTCAGCTCAATCCCGGCCGCCGCCGTGTTCTGCTCCAGATGGCGGATTTTTCGGGCACCCGGGATCGGCACGATGAAGTCGCCCTGGTGCAGCACCCAGGCCAGCGCCAGCTGCGCCGAGGTCACGCCCTTCTCGGCCGCCATCTTTTCCAGCGTGGCGATCACCTTGGCATTGGCGGCCATGGCGTCGGCCTGGAAGCGCGGCAGGCCACGGCGCCAGTCGTCGCCGCTCAGGGTCTCCGGCTTGGCGATCGTGCCGGTGAGCAGGCCGCGGCCTAGCGGGCTGTAGGGCACGAAGCCGATGCCGAGTTCGCGGCAGACAGCGAAGACCTCGTCTTCAGGGTCGCGGCTCCACAGCGAATACTCGCTCTGCACCGCCGCGATCGGGTGCACGGCGTGTGCCCGTCGGATGGTGGCCGCACTTGCCTCCGACAGGCCAAGCGCCCGCACCTTGCCCTCGCGCACCAGCTCGGCCATGGCGCCGACCGTATCCTCGATCGGCACGTTCGGGTCGACACGGTGCTGGTAGTAGAGGTCGATGACATCGGTGCCAAGCCGCTTCAGCGACGCTTCGGCAACAGCCTTGACGTGCTCGGGACGGCTGTCGACACCGGCCATGCGATCCATGCCGGTGCCTTCCTCCAGGATCTTGAAGCCAAATTTGGTCGCGATCGTCACCTTGCCGCGAACCGATTTCAGCGCCTTCCCCAGCAGGATCTCGTTCTCGAAGGGGCCGTAGACCTCCGCCGTGTCGAAGAAGGTGACACCGATCTCGACGGCGCGGTGCAAGGTGGCGATCGCCTCGGCTTCCGGCTGGCCGCCATAGGCAAAGCTCATGCCCATGCAACCAAGGCCGACCGGGAAGACTTCGAGTTCAGTTCCTAGCTTGCGGGTTTTCATCACGCGTCTCCTTGTTGTGATGCGGCAGAAGTAATGCCTTGCCGTCCGTTCGATAATCGGCTCTTCTTAGTACGGGTCGTTCCAAGAAATAGATCAATGAACCGAGCGCATCTCTCACAGCTTGCGGTGCTGGCAACCGTTGCCCAATGCGGCAGTTTTCGCGGTGCGGCCAGGGAATTGGCGATCGCGCCTTCGGCGGTGAGCCACGCGGTCTCCAGCCTGGAAGCACGGCTTGGCGTGCGCCTTTTGGCGCGCAGCACCCGTAGCGTCGCTCCGACCGAGGAAGGCGCGCAATTGCTGGAGCGATTGCGCCCGGCGCTTTCCGAGATCAACCTGGCGCTGGAGACGGCCGTCGAGGCGCGCGACCGGCCCGCCGGGAACCTGCGGCTCAGCGTGCCACGCACCTCAGCACATCTGGCGCTGACGCCACGGCTCAGCGCCTTTGCGTCGGCCTATCCCGACATCGTGCTGGAGATCGTCATCGAGGATCGCTTCACCGACGTGGTGGAAGGCGGTTTCGATGCGGGTGTGCGGCTCGGCGAAAGCCTGCAGCGCGACATGATCGCGGTGCGCATCGGGCCGGACATTCGTGGCGCCGTGGTCGGCGCGCCATCCTATTTCGAGACCATGCCCCGGCCGCGCCACCCGCGCGAACTTGCCGATCATCGCTGCATCCGCTTCCGCTTCTCCAGCGGAATCCTCTACCGCTGGGAGTTCGAGAAGGACGGCGAGGCGATCGAGCTGGCAGTGCAGGGACCGCTGATCCTCGACGAGGACCATCTGATAGCGCAGGCCGCGATCGACGGCGCGGGACTTGCCTTCGTCTTCGAGGATTATGTCCGCACGCCGCTTGCCGACGGCCGGCTGATCCGCGTTCTGGAGGATTGGTGCCCATCGTTCGACGGTTTCTTCGTCTACTATCCGAGCCGCAGGCAAATGCGGCCGGCGCTGAGGGCTTTCGTCGATTTCTTCAAGGTGAGCGGGTAGGCCACCCTCCCCAAAGGCGGAAGAAACCCAGCCCGGCATTCGTTCGCCTCGCATGCAGACCATCACCAACACCGCGACCCGCTATGGCTGGGCAACCATCGTCCTTCACTGGCTGGTCGGGATTATCTTCATCGGCCAGTTCATGCTCGGCTTCGTCATGGTCAGGACCCAGAGCCAACGCACGGCCTTCGAGCTGATCCAGTTGCACAAATCCCTGGGCTTTCTGCTGCTTGGCCTCATCATCTTGCGTGTCGCCTGGCGGCTCGGCAATGCGACACCGCCCTTGCCGCCTTCTGTCGGCGCCCTGGAGCGCCGCTCGGCGCCGCTGGCGCATCTGGCACTTTATACCTTCCAGATCGCCCTGCCCCTGTCCGGCTGGGCGCTGGTATCGGTTTCGACGCTGGAAATCCCCAGCATGCCGTTCAACCTGTTCGTCATGCCCAACCTGCCGCTGGCCGAATCCGACGCCGCTGAAAGCTTTTGGACGTCGGCGCACTGGTATCTCGCCTATGCCGGCATCGGGCTGGTTGCGCTGCATGTCTGTGCGGCCCTGCGCCACCATTTCCTGCTGCGCGATAGCGTGCTCACGCGCATGATAACGCCTTCGTCAGCCGGGGAATAGAACGGGCATTGGTCTCGTTTGTGAGGTGAGGACGCGAAAGAGCGTTGCCTCCGAACAAGGAACAACCCAATGCATGCGCGAATCCTCGGATTGGCGGCTGCCGCCGCCTGCCTTGCCATGCCCGTCCATGCGGCAATCGTGCTCGGCGATGCCGCCGGCAGCTACACGATCAGCCAGGCCGGCTCGGCGATCCGCTTCACCATCGGCAAGGCCGGCGGCGGCGGCTTCGACGGCGCCTTCGCCCGTTTCAAGGGCACGATCCGTATCGACAACAAGGATGTCGGGCGCTCGAAGGTCGACCTCACCATCTACCCCGAAAGTGTCGGGACCGGCCAGGGCCGCATCGATGCCTTCCTGCGTTCCGACGCGGTGTTCGACGCCGCCAATAGTCCCGAAATCCAGTTCCGTTCGACCAGCGTGACCCGCACCGGCGACACGACGGCGCTCGTCGCCGGCCGGCTGACGGCGCGCGGCAAGACGTTTCCGGAAAAATTCACCGCCGAGCTCGACGGGTTGAAGAGTGGCACGATCAAATTCCACGTCACCGGCAAGGTGCTGCGCTCGCGCTACGGCATGGATGTCGGCACACCGCTCTATTCCAACGTCGTCGATTTCGACATGACGCTGACGGGGAGAAGGGGCTGAGAGGCAGCGGTACCGAGCACCCGCATTGGCTTTTCCACCGATTTCAGGCAAACCTCCTTGCCTGTAAAATCGACATGGAGAAGCGTGATGTTCCGATGGGGTGTGTTGTCGACGGCCAAAATCGGTCGCGAGCAGTTGTTGCCGGCGATCGTCGAGGCGGAGAACGGCGTGCTGTCGGCGATCGCCAGCCGCGACCTGTCGAAGGCCAAGGCATTGGGAGACCGCTTCGGCGCGCGCCATGCTTTCGGCTCCTATGAGGAGTTGCTCGCTTCCGACGAGGTCGACGGCGTCTATATCCCGCTGCCGACCTCGCAACACGTCGAATGGACGGCCAAGGCCATCGAAGCCGGCAAGCATGTGCTGGTCGAAAAGCCGCTGGCGCTCGACGCCAGGGACATCGCGCCGCTGATAAAGCTGCGCGACCAGAAGAAGGTGCTGGCCTGCGAAGCTTTCATGGTCATCTACCATCCGCAATGGGTCAAGGTGCGTGATCTCATCGCCAGCGGCGCCATCGGCCGGCTGCGCCATGTGCAGGGCGCTTTCTCCTACTACAATGTCGACCCCGACAATATGCGCAACAAGCTCGACCTGGGTGGCGGCGCGCTGCCCGACATCGGCGTCTACCCGACCGTGTCGACGCGCTTTTCGACCGGCAAGGAGCCGCTGCGCGTGCAGGCGACGATCGAGCGCGACAAGACATTCGGCACCGACATCTATTCCTCGATCCGCGCCGATTTCGGCGATTTCGAACTGTCTTTCTACCTGTCGACCCAGATGGCGGCGCGCCAGGTGATGGTGTTCCACGGCGAGAAGGGTTTCATCGAAGTGTTCTCGCCCTTCAACGCCGGGCTGTACGACCATCACCGCGTCGAACTGCACAACCAGAACCACACCGAGGCCCAGGTGTTCCGCTTCCCCGGGACACAGCAGTACAGGCTCGAGGTCGAGACCTTCGCGCGGGCGGCACAGGGCGGCAAGGAGCGGGTCTTCACGCTCGAAGAATCCGTGCTCAACCAGAAAGTCATCGACGCTATCTTCCGCGCCGGCGACACAGGGGGCTGGGAGACCGTCTGAGTCATTGTCTGACGCAATTCCCTAGGGAAAGCGCTACGCGCTTTTCCCGGGGAAAACCGCCTCACACTTTCCTCGAATTTCTTGCTTAGCCGGTTAACTGGAAGAAAAATGGCTGACGACGCGGATGTGATCATTGTCGGCGCCGGCCTTGCCGGGCTGGTTGCCGCCGCCGAGCTTGCCGAAGCCGGCAAGAAAATCATCATCGTCGACCAGGAGCCGGAGCAATCGCTGGGCGGCCAGGCATTCTGGTCGTTCGGCGGGCTTTTTCTCGTCGATTCACCGGAGCAGCGGCGCATGCGCATCCGCGACTGCCATGATCTGGCGCTCGAGGACTGGATGGGCACCGCCGCCTTCGACCGGCCGGAAGACCACTGGCCGCGCAAATGGGCGGAGGCCTATGTCGGCTTCGCCGCCGGCGAGAAGCGCCCCTGGCTGATCGAGCGCGGCCTGAAGTTCTTTCCTGTCGTCGGCTGGGCCGAACGCGGCGGCGGCAATGCCATCGGCCACGGCAATTCGGTGCCGCGCTTCCACATCACCTGGGGTACTGGCCCGGGCGTCCTCGAACCTTTTGTTCTGCGCGTGCGGGAGGCGCAAAAGCGTGGATTGATCGACTTCAGGTTCCGTCACCGGGTCAATGCGCTGACCCGTACGGGGTCAACCGTCGACGGCATACGCGGCGATATCCTGCAACCGAGCACGATTGAGCGCGGCCATAAGAGTTCGCGCGAAATATCAGGCGATTTCGAGCTTCATGCGCAGGCGGTGATCGTCGCCTCCGGCGGCATCGGCGGCAACCATCAGCTGGTGCGGGAAAACTGGCCCAGGCGGCTGGGCTCGGCACCCAAGCGCATGATCACCGGCGTGCCGGACCATGTCGATGGCCGCATGCTGGCGATCACGGAACAGGCCGGCGGCTCGATCATCAACCGCGACCGGATGTGGCACTATGTCGAAGGCATCAAGAACTGGGCGCCGATCTGGACCGATCACGCGATCCGCATCCTGCCCGGCCCGTCCTCGCTGTGGCTCGATGCCCGGGGAAAACGGCTGCCGGTGCCGCTCTATCCCGGCTTCGACACCCTGGGCACACTCAGCCACATCATGAGCACCGGCTTCGACTATTCCTGGTTCATCCTGACGAAGAAAATCATCCAGAAGGAGTTCGCGCTGTCGGGCTCCGAACAGAACCCCGATCTGACCGGAAAGAGCTGGCGCCAGGTGCTCGGCCGCGCCACGTCGGGCATCCCCGGCCCGGTCAAGGCGTTCATGGAAAAGGGCGAGGATTTCATCGTCGAGACCGAATTGCCAAAGCTGGTCGCCCGCATGAACGCGCTGGCCGGCGGCGAACCGCTGCTCGATGTGGCAGCGGTCGAACGCGAGATCCGCGCCCGTGACATGCAACTCGACAACCCGTTCTCCAAGGACATGCAGATCACCGCGTTGCGCGGGGCGCGGGCCTATCTCGGCGACCGGCTGATCCGCACGGCAAAGCCGCACAAGATGCTCGACCCGGCGAACGGACCGCTGATCGCGGTGCGCCTCAACATCCTGACCCGCAAGACGCTGGGCGGCCTGCAGACCGATCTCGACGGCCGCGTGCTTGATACCGACGGCCAGCCGGTGCCGGGCCTCTATGCCGTCGGCGAAGCCGCCGGTTTCGGCGGAGGCGGCGTGCATGGCTACGCGGCGCTCGAAGGCACGTTCCTGGGTGGTTGCATTTTCTCGGGCCGCGGCGCCGGTCGGGCGGCTGCGCGGTCGGTGTGAGACGGCAGCGGCGTGAGTCGACGGCCGGCCGAGCATGGCAAAGCCGGTGCTATCGACGGCGCAACCGACGAACTGCAGTTCAAGGATTTGGCGCACCCGACAGGATTCGAACCTGTGGCCTTCGCCTTCGGAGCATGGAGGTCGGAGACCTCCACGCCGCTGGTGTCTTCGTTCGAGTCCGAGGGCAATCGCCACAATCAAGGAAAGCGCGATCGTCGCCGACCGTCGTCAATCCAGCAACGGCTGCGATGCGCACAAGCGGAATCGCCGAAGGTTGGTCGTCGGTTCATGGACTAAGGGCGGTGGAGCGCGGTCGACATCCGCGCACCTGTGCCTTCACTTAGGCTGCTTCGGCGCTTCAGAGAGGTTAATGCGATTGCCCTCAGCGTCGAATATCTGGCCGACGGCCCCGAAGTGGCCTTTGGCCTCGTTGATAAGTTGCATACCGAGGGCGGAAAGTCTTGACTTCTCAGCGGCGAGGTCGGGCACAACGATTGTGATCAGCCCCTTCCCAGCGCGCGGCTCATCCAGCCAAAGCTGCAGGCCAGCCGTACCCATGTTGCGCCATTGCGCCATACCCGGAATGGGCTGATCATCAGCAGGGCGACCCATAAGCGCCTCATACCAGACGAGCGCCGCGTCGAAGTTTAGAACGGTGGCGGAAGCATAAATGCCTATGACGGGCATCCCGTTGGTTGTCATGGTCTTTCTCCGTGGTTGACAACTGGATGTCGTCCCGGAGGCATCGATTTCGACAGGCTCTGCGCGAAAAGCCGCGCTCAGCTAAAAAATTTTTAAACGCTGCTCTTCAAGGTGGCGCCTTTCACCCTTGGCCCAGCACAGTCCGATCGCCACGGTGAAAGCCTCGATCGCATCAGCGCGTCTTCCAAAATCGGTACAAATCTGAGCGCGCGCCGCCCAATAAGGCAGGTAGCCTGCCATCTTCGGATTTTCAGCGAGTCGGAAGATGTCGTGTAGGGCTTCGTGTGTCCGGCCATTCCTTGCAAGGGCGGCGGAGCGATTGAGCGTCACGACTGGAGAGGGAGCGATCTTGTTCAGAACGTCATAAAGAGAAAGGATCGCTTGCCAATTCGAAACCCCATCCAGTCGTCGTGCAACGTGGGCCGATTGAATGGCGGCCTCAATTTGATAGCGGCCCGTTCGTCCAATCGCGTTAGCTCGGTCCAGCAACGCTTCAGCGGCATTCAAGTGCTTGCGATCCCAGAGCTTGGTGTCCTGGTTGTCGAGGGGCACGAATGCACCATCGGCGTCCTGGCGAGCGGTACGCCGGGCTTCCGAATAAAGCATGAGCGCAAGCAACCCCTTCGGCTCCGGTTCCTCCGGTAGTAAAGATACGACCACCCGTGCCAACCAGATAGCCTCATGTGCCAATGTCTGGGCGCCGTCGATGTCCATCCACCCGTTCGTATAGCCAGCATAAATGGCCGCGAGTACCGCCGGCAGGCGCGTTTGCAGTTCCTCCTTCTCTGGGACAATGAACGGTATTTTCTCGTTCTTGATCCTGGCCTTAGCTCGGACCAGTCGCTGGCCCATCGCTTTGGGCGAGACGAGAAATCGCGCGGCGATGTCGGTCGCGGTGAGTCCGAGCACTGTCTGAAGGATTAGCGGCGTTTGTGCAGCGGGTTCGATCCGGGGGTTAGCGCATGCAAACATCAAGGCAAGTCTGCGGTCTGTGATTTCGTCTTCAAGCTCTGACGCCGCGACAATTTCCGCGGCGATCAAATCCAGATGGCTGGCGTTATTGGCTCTTACCTCTTCTTTGCGTCGTTCATCGAGCTTGCGTCTGCGCGCAATCGTGAGAAGCCAGGCGTCGGGGTTGTCGGGCACACCGCTGCTTGGCCACTTTTCGAGTGCGGTCAGGAAGGCGACAGCCAACGCATCTTCGGCTGCCGCGAGATCCCCGGAGCGGCCTCCAAGATATGCGATCAGCCGACCATAGCTCTCCCGCGCCACGGCCTCTACCACTGTTCGGGCGTCAGAAGGGCTTGCAGCCGTCATTTTAAGTATTCCGATACTTCCCTGATGCGACGAACCTCGACCGCGCCCCATGTCGCCGCAGGGCATCGCGCCGCCCACTTGTTGGCCTCGTCTTGATCGATGACATCGATAATGAAGTAGCCGCCGAATTGTTCGCGAACATCAGCATAAGGGCCGTCCACCACACTGACGTCGTCTCCTTGAATCCGAACGATACTTGCCTCGGAAGAACTGACCAGTGCGTCAGTCGAAATGAATACGCCTGCTTTTAAAAGCGCCTGCTGGTAGGCGTACATCTGCCCCATGTACCGGGACATATCCTCCGCTGGCACCGCTTTTCCGGCGGTTTCGTCCGCGTGCAACATAAGCATATAACGCATTTTTCTTCCCTATCCCGAGTAGTCGTTCGAAATTCGATCAAGCTCGTGCGAAGCAATCGTCCAATCATATATCACGTAAGCGAGTCCGAGCTTGCGAATACGCTCTTCAGCGGTACGCGCGACTTCGCCTGAATGTCCCATATCGGCTATCCAGCTTGCAGGCATTCGAAGAAAGCAGCGCTCATGAGCAGTAAGCAACATCGTTCCTGCGGATTTGTTTGCTCCTGGAGCAAGGCGCTGGCATGCCAATCCGGTAGAAAAGCTCGTGATCTTTACGCCAATGACATCCATGCAGCGGAACGCCCGCCCACAGCGATCGGCATAGAGCTTATTGAGGGATTCAGGACGCTGATGCGGAAGGACATCATCGAATGTCCGATTCTATTCCGAAAGGCTTGGCTGCGGAGCATTGTCGATTGGATCAACGCGACGCCGAAACCGTCCGCATCGTCGATGACAAAGCCAGTCTGGAACAGGTAATCGCCGCTGCGAACGCGCGGGCCATTCAAGAACCTTGTGTCAGCAGTTCTGTACTGAAATGGCGCGCCCGAAGAGATTCGAACTCCTGACCCCCAGATTCGTAGTCTGGTGCTCTATCCAGCTGAGCTACGGGCGCGCATCAGGCCATGTTTTCGACGGCCCCGCGATCCGGTCCGAAAGACCGGCCGCGAATGTGTGCAGTTCCCTAACGACTGAATTTGCGAAAAGCAAGCCGATCCGGCAAAAGTTTTGTCGCAAGCCTGTCATGCGGCGATGCCGGCGCCGATCCCGGTCCTTCGAGCCGCTGTAAGGCCCGCCTAAATCCAGACGGCGGATGATCGGGAACGGCCAGCGACGAGCGACGGGGCTGGAAGGCAAGTAACCTCAGGAAACGTCACGGAAGCCGTCAGGCCGGGCGGCGCAAGCTGCCACGGGCCTGATCGAGCCGCACCGGTTGGTCGGGGATGGTGACGGCGAATGTCGTGCGCCCCCCAATCGACTCGATCAATTCCACCGTGCCGCCATGCGCCCGGATCAGTTCGTGCGCGATCGCCAGGCCGAGGCCGGTGCCGCCGCTGCGCGCCGAGCCGCGGAAGGCCGCGAACAGGTTTTCGCGCGCCTTCGGCGGCAGACCGGGGCCGGTGTCGGTGACGGCGATGCGGCTGACACTCCCCATGCGCTCGGCCGATACCGCCAGCCGCCGCACCACGGCGCTTTCGGTATCCGCCGCCATCGCCTGCACCGAGTTGCGGCAAAGATTGGTGAGCACCCGGAAGAGCTGGTCGGAATCGGCGTCCACCTCGAAAGCCATATCGACGGCGTTGATGAACTCGATGTCCTGCTCGATGTCGAGCAGGCCGTGCACGTCCTCGACCAGTTGGCGCAGCCTCACCCTGCGGCGCGAAGGCGGCGGCTCCTGCGTGCGGCCGTAATGAAGCACGCCCTCCGAATAGGAGACGGCGCGGTCGAGCGCGCGCAACAGTTTTGGCGCGAAGGCCTGCACGGTCGGATCCTTGACCTGGCGCAGGCGGTCCGACATCAGCTGGGCCGAGGCCAGGATGTTGCGCATGTCGTGGTTGATCTTCGACACAGCGAGCCCGAGGTCGGCAAGATGCTTCTGCTCGGCCAACATCTTTTGCAGCCGCTCCTGCATCTGGGACAGTTCGCGCTCGGCCACGCCGATCTCGTCGGCGCGGTCGGCGGGGTGAATGATCCGCCCGGGGTCGTCGGGAGCCTCGGAGAAGGACAGCATCGAGCGCGTCATGGTGCGGATCGGGCCGATCATGATCAGGTCGATCGCGGCATAGACCAGCATGGCCGTGAACAGCGAGATCAGGAGCGAGACGAAGGCGACGTTGCGCGAATAGATGAGCATGGCCTTGCGCAGGGAGTAGTCCGGCATGATCAGCTCGAACTCCTTGTCGCTGTCGCCGACCGGTCCGAAAACGCGCAGCATCCTGTCGCCGCCGAAGAACAGCGTGTCCAGCGCGCCGGTCATGCCCTTGACCATGCCGACGCTGGCGAGATCGATGTGTTCGTCGACCTGCGGCGGCATGTCGGCCACCACCAGAAGCCGCGAGACGCCGCCGTCGCGCACCGCGATCGCCTTGGCGCCGATGGCCATCAGCACGTCATTCTGGGCCGTTCGCGACAGCGAGGTCGAATCGCCCTGCACCAGCACGATCGACACGGCAGCTGCCGTGCTCAGCCTCTCCTTGAGCCAGCTCAGCCTATAGCTGGCGATCCAGGGCAGGAAGATCAGTACTTCGGCCAGCAGCACGAAAACGATGGTGAGCAGCAGCAGCTTCGTCGACAAGCCGCGCGACAAGGGTACAGTGCGGACAGCGGCTGACGCCGTTCCGGTCCCTTCCCCTGCTTGGCTGGCTTCGCTCATGCGACTCGATCTTCACAATCACTTGATCAGCCAAGATTAGGCGATTACGGCTTTTTTGCCAATTTCTCCCTTGGTCGGAAAAATAGATGCTCCAAAAAGGTGCGTCTTTGGCGCGCCGACGCCGGATTGACTTCCAAAACCCTTCTTTCTATAAGCCCGCTCACGCTCGGGCCATTCGTCCCGGCGCGGTTTCGATCGCGCCAAAACCGGCCCGGCAAAGCTCCTGTTACAGAGTGACAGAATCAAGAAGGGCCGCACCCCGCGGTATTAAAACAAATGAAGCGTACCTACCAACCGTCCAAACTCGTCCGCAAACGCCGGCACGGCTTCCGTGCCCGCATGGCCACCAAGGGTGGCCGTGGCGTCGTCGCAGCTCGCCGCAACCGCGGCCGCAAGCGGCTCAGCGCCTAAGCGAGACGGGATCGTTGCCCGCAACCGGAAAGCCAGTGGGCCAAAATCCCAAGCGGCTTCTGAAACGCGCGGAATTCCTGGCCGTCCGTCGTGGTGAAAAGCGACGCGGACGGTTTTTCCTCGTCGAGGTCCTCGACCGCGGCGACGGCGGGGTGCCGCGCGTCGGCTACACCGTCACCAAGAAGGTCGGCAACGCCGTTGTGCGCAACCGTGTCAGGCGGCGACTGAAAGAGGCCGTCCGCGTCCATGCGGCAGATGACATGGTGCCCGGCAATGATTATGTCATCGTCGGGCGCGATGATGCGCTGCGCGCGCCTTTCGGCCAGTTGAAGGCCGAACTCTCCCGCCGACTTCGCGGAACACGATAGGCCAAGGGCTCTCGATGGAAAACAACCGGAACTTCTTCATCACCATCGCGCTGTCGGTGCTGATCCTGGCGGTATGGCAGTACTTCTACGTGCTGCCACACAGCGAGGCACAGCGCGAGGCCGCCAAGATCGAGCAGCAGCGCATCGAGGAACAGAAGAAGGCGGCCGATGCGGCCAATCCAGGCGCATCGACGCCGGCGCCAGGCACAACCGCCCCGGGCGCCATTCCCAACGCCCCCGGCGGTGACGTCGTCACCGCCGCCAGCCGTGATCAGGCTCTGGCGGCATCCAAGCGCGTCAAGATCGACACGCCGAGCCTCGAAGGCTCGATCAATTTGACCGGCGCGCGGCTCGATGACCTCAAGCTCAAGCACTACACCGAGACCGTCGACAAGAATTCGCCCGAGATCGAACTGCTCAACCCGCAAGCGCTGCCCACCGGCTATTTCGCCGAGATCGGCTTTGTCGGCAACGACAAGACCGGCGCGGTGCCGGGTGCCGAAACGGTGTGGAGCGTGGACGGCAATCCGACGCTGACTCCGTCGACGCCGGTGACGCTCACCTACACCAACGACAAGGGCCTGACCTTCAAGCGCACCTTCTCCGTCGACGCCAACTACATGTTCACGGTGTCGGACACGGTGCAGAATTCCGGCTCGAGCGCAGTTTCGCTGTTCAACTATGGCCGCGTCACGCGCTACGACAAGCCGGCCGTCGCCAGCACCTATGTGCTGCATGAAGGCCTGATCGGCTTCACCGGTACGGAAGGCCTGCAGGAACACAAATACGCGTCGGTCGAGAAGGACAAGCAGTATCAGCCCGGCAAGTCGACCGACGGCTGGCTCGGCATCACCGACAAATACTGGGCCGTCACGCTGGTGCCGACCGAGAAGCAGCCGTTCCAGCCGCGCTATGCCTATTTCGAGGACGGCCGCCACCGCTACCAGTCCGACTTCCTGACCGACCCGATCAATGTCGCGGCCGGTCAGTCGGCGACCGTCGAGACCGAAATCTTCGCTGGTGCCAAGGAAGTCGCCAAGATCAACGCCTATGCCGAAGACCGCCACATCAAGCGGTTCGACCTGCTGATCGATTGGGGCTGGTTCCACTTCATCACCAAGCCGATGTTCTGGCTGATCGACACGCTCTACAAATTCCTCGGCAATTTCGGCCTGGCGATCCTCGCCACCACCGTCATCGTCAAGGCGCTGTTCTTCCCGCTCGCCAACAAGTCCTACGCGTCGATGGCGAACATGAAGAAGGTGCAGCCCAAGATGCTCGAGATCCGCGAGAAATACGCGGACGATAAGATGAAGCAGCAGCAGGCGATGATGGAGCTGTACAAGACCGAGAAGATCAATCCGCTCGCCGGCTGCTGGCCGGTGGCGCTGCAGATTCCGGTCTTCTTCTCGCTCTACAAGGTGCTCTACATCACCATCGAGATGCGCCACGCGCCGTTCTTCGGCTGGATCCAGGATCTGGCCGCGCCCGATCCGACATCGATCTTCAACCTGTTCGGGCTGGTTCCAATCACGCTGCCGCACATGCTGATGATCGGCGTGTGGCCTCTGATCATGGGCGTCACCATGTTCCTGCAGATGCGCATGAACCCGACGCCGCCGGATCCGACGCAGGCCGCGATCTTCACCTGGATGCCCGTCATCTTCACCTTCATGATGGCCGGGTTCCCGGCGGGTCTCGTCATCTACTGGGCCTGGAACAACACGCTGTCGATCCTGCAGCAGGGCGTGATCATGAAGCGCCAGGGCGCCAAGATCGAGCTGTGGGACAATCTGGTGGCGCTGTTCCGCAAGAAACCCTCGCCGGCGGAATAGCCGGCGCCTCTTTGGCAAAGGAGCCCGCCCCGGTAAACCGTAAATTTGGGCGGTTAGGGAGCGCAGATTTGACGGCTGGGTCCTGTGTTCTACAGGGCTCAGCCTTTTAGTTTCAGTGATGCAGCGTGCGATGCCGTGGTCCGGCACGCGATAGGGACCAGGGACCGCGCCGGCATTTTCCTGGCCTCCCCTTATTGCCGGCGAATCAGCCGAACCTCGCTGCTGCCGGATTGTCCCGCATGGAACTTATTGCGCGTTCAAGAGTTCGCGCATGAGGCTTCCTAAAAGCTCCCGCGTGGGAGGATCAGGTCGACCCGCCCATCCAAATTCAAGGCAGTGCAGCGGACCGACCTCATCACATGCTACTTGCAGCGAGGCATTCCGATGAGCAGCAACATTCATCCAAAGACACGCAAGCCCACCGACAAGGATTTGAAGCAGAATCCCGGAATTGGCGCCTCCAGGGGCACGATCAAGGGTGGCAATCTTCTCGACGAGGACGAGGAACTGGACGGCGAGAACACTTTTGAGGGAGATGTCGATAACGACACCACGCCGCAAGGCGGCGTCAATCCCCGGCAGACCGGGCGCACCAACGAATAGGAGCCTGGCACGACGTCACGTAGACCCGATCAAACGCCTGATTGGAGGCTGTCATGCTGGATTTCGAGCACGCCAGGCATCGGATGGTGGAGGCGCACATCGCACGCCGCGGTGTGCATGACAAGCGCGTCCTGAATGCGGTGCGCCGGGTCGCGCGTGAGAAATTCGTCGACGAGGGTTTTGAGGAATTCGCTTATGAGGACAGCCCGCTGCCGATCGGCAGCGGACAGACGATCTCGCAACCCTTCATCGTGGCGAAAATGGCTGAGATGGCCGAGATCGAGGCGACCGATCGCGTGCTGGAAATCGGCACCGGCTCGGGCTACGCGGCAGCCGTACTGGCCGAACTTGCCGAACACGTCTTCACCGTCGAGCGGCATCGATCGCTCGCGCAACAGGCGGAACGGCGGCTCAATGCCGCCGGCTATCGAAACATCGAGGTCAGGGTCGGCGACGGCACGAAAGGCTGGCAGGAAAAGGCGCCCTTCGACGCTATCGTCGTCGCGGCCGCCGCCACGTCCATTCCCCTCGGTTTGCAGGAGCAGTTGGAGATCGGCGGCAGGCTGATCATTCCGGTCGGTGAAGACGTGTACTCCCAGCGGCTCGTTCGCCTCACGCGGATTGCGGCAAACAAGTTCGAGGAGGAGGATCTCGGTGGCGTCATGTTCGTGCCGTTGATCGGTGAGCATGGCGGGCACGACGAAAACGCGCCGTCGGCGCGCGAGGCACCCCCTCCTCCATTGCCGCAGCAAATCGCGCGGGCGGCCGAAGATTTGCCGCCGATCGACGATCCGGCCTTCGGCGCAATGTTCGACCGGTTCGGCGACCGGCGCGTCGTCCTGCTCGGGGAGGCCAGCCATGGCACTTCGGAGTTCTATCGTGCCCGCGCGGCTGTCACGCGACGCCTCCTCCAGCGACACGGGTTCACCATCGTGGCCGTCGAGGCGGACTGGCCGGACGCCGCGCAGATCAACCGGTATGTTCGCGCGGAGGAACGGCGGTCGGATGCGCAGCCGCTCTTCCAGCGCTTCCCGACCTGGATGTGGCGCAACACCGAAGTGTCCGAATTTATCGGCTGGCTGCATGAGTACAACCGGGACGTGCCCGATCATGCGCGGAAAGCAGGCTTCTACGGACTCGATCTCTACAATATGAGCGGCTCGATCGCCACGGTGCTTGCCTATCTGGACAGGGTAGACCCCGAAGCTGCCGCCGTCGCGCGCGAGCGCTATGGCTGTCTGATGCCCTGGCAGAACGAGCCCACCACCTATGGACGCGCGGCGCTGCGGCCGGGCTACAGAACCTGCGAAGAGGCGGTGGTGCGACAGTGCATGGATCTGTTCAGGCGATCCATGGCCGAGGGCAACGGCGATCTCCTCGACGCAAAACAGAGTGCACGGCTGGTCGCATCGGCCGAGCGGTACTATCGCGTGATGTATTATGGCGGCGCCGAGACCTGGAACCTGCGCGATCGGCACATGTTCGAGACGCTCGATCAGCTTCTCGAAACGCATGGCCGGGATTCGAAGGCCGTGGTGTGGGCGCACAACTCACATATCGGTGACGCACGGCATACCGACATGGGTACTGTCCGCGACGAGCTGAACATCGGCCAGCTCTGCCGGGAACGCTTCGGTGCGCGGACGGCGCTGATCGGTTTCGGAACAGATACCGGTACTGTCGCCTGTGCCTCGGATTGGGACGGTGAGATGGAGGTGAAGGCCGTGAATCCTTCGCTGCCGCACAGCTTCGAGCGGCTGTGTCACGACAGCGGCAAACCGTCGTTCCTGCTGGATTTTGGGCGCCATGGTCAGCTCGGCGACGATCTGGCGGCGCCGAGGCCGGAACGCTATATCGGCGTTATCTACCGGCCGGAGACCGAACGGCTCAGCCATTACATGGACTCGTCCGTCTCCCGCCAGTTCGACGCCTTCGTCTGGTTCGATCGAACGTCAGCGGTCACGCCGCTCGGCAAGTCGGCCGACAGCACCGGCAAGGTACCGGATACGTTTCCCTTCGGCATCTGAATGCCGCCAAGACGTCACTCCATGACGGCGCTGTGGTCGATCTTTGCCGGCGTTCCCGGCTTACGCAGCAGGAGCACCAGCGGGATGGCGGCCAGCGACAGGATCATCATCAGCTTGAAATCGTTCATGTAGCTGATAACAGTCGCCTGCAGCGTCACCACACCGTCGAGCGCGGCGCGGCCGGCGGCGGTGTAGGGGTTCATTGCCTGGAAGATCGCCGGATCGCCGAACGCCTGGTTGAAGGGCGTCACATAGGTGGCGATGTTGGCGTGGTTGATCTGCACATTCTGCGTCAGAAGCGCGGTGACCACCGATATGCCGACGCTGGAGCCGATGTTGCGCGACAGATTGTAGAGGCCGGTGCCTTCCGCGCGCCGCTCCGGCGCCAGCGTGGCGAAGGTTATGGTGGTCAGCGGCACGAACAGGAAGCCGAGCCCCGCACCCTGGATGAAGCCGGTGGAGATGATGGTCCATTGCGAAACGTCGGGCGTCCAGCCGGTCATGTCGTACATCGCCCAGGCGGTGATCAGCAGGCCGATGAGCAGCAGCCAGCGCGTATCGACCTTGCCGATCAGCCTGCCGACCAGGAACATGCAGGCCATCGTGCCAAGCCCGCGCGGCCCCATGACGATGCCGGCCGTCACCACCGGGTAGCCCATCAACGTCTGCAGATAGGGCGTCATCAGCGCCAGCGAGGCCAAGTAGGTGATGCCGATAATGAAGATGAAGATCATGCCGACGGCGAAATTCCGATCGAGGAAAAGCCTCGGATTGACGAAGGTGTCGCGGGCGGTGAAGGTATGGACAAGGAAGATGTAGAAGGCCGATGCGCAGATCACCGCCTCGACGATGATCTCCGACGACGAGAACCAGTTGAGCTGCTCTCCGCGATCGAGAAACATCTGCAGGGCCGCGATCGTGATGCTGAGCATGCCGAAACCCAGCCAATCCAGCCTTGCCTTGAAGTCCAGCTTGGTTTCCAGGACGTACAGCGACACGCCGGCGAAGGCCAGCGCGCCGATCGGCACGTTGATGTAGAACACCCAGCGCCAGCTGACATTTTCGGTCAGCCAGCCGCCGATGACCGGTCCCAGAACCGGCCCGACCATCACCGAGATGCCGAACAGCGCCATGGCGGAGCCGCGCTCTTCCACACTGTAGATATCGAGCAGGATGCTCTGCGACAGTGGCACCAGCGCCGCGCCGAACAGGCCCTGCAGCAGGCGGAAGCCGACGATCTGAGGCAGCGACTGCGCGAAACCGCACAGCACCGAGGCGACGACGAAGCCGGTGATCGAGGTCAGGAGGATACGCTTGCGGCCGAAGCGGTTGGCAAGGTAGCCCGAAGGCGGCGTCATGACGGCCGCCGCCACGATGTAGGAGGTCAGCACCCAGTTGATCTGGTCGGCGCTGGCCGAGACGCTGCCCTGGATATAGGGCAGAGCGACATTGGCGATGGTCGTGTCCAGCGCCTGCATGATGACGGCCAGGATCACGCAGGCGGTGATGGCGCCGCGATTGGCGACCACCGGCGTGGCACCTGCCGCGGACGCGCTGGTCATGACTTTTGTCCGAACAGGCCGATGAGATTGGTGAGGAAGTCCGGCAGGCCGCGTGCATGGCCCGTGTCGACGTCGACCACCGCGCTCATGCCGCCGCGCAGCGGAGGCTTGCCCTTCATATCATCGATCGTCACGCGCATCGGGATGCGCTGCACGACCTTGACCCAGTTGCCGGTGGTGTTCTGCGCCGGCAGCAGCGAGAAGCTCGACGACGAGGCCGGGCTGATCGAGGCGACAGTGCCGTGCCAGACGGCGCCCGGATAGGTGTCGACGCTGATCGTCGCCGTCTGTCCCGGCCGCACATAGGTCAGCTCGGTTTCCTTCGGTTCCGCCGCGATCCACAGATCGGTCGACGAGACCAGGCTGAACGCCGGCTGCGAAGCCGGCAGGTACTTGCCGACCTGCAGCGCGTCGACATTGGTCACGATGCCGTCGAACGGCGCCTTGACCACGGAATCGGCGAGGTTGCGCTGTGCATCGTCGACGCCCGACTGGGCCTGCAGATAGAAGGGGTTCTTCTCCACCGGCTGGTTGGCGTCGCCGCCGAGCTGGGCGAGCGTGGCCTGCGCCTGCGACTTGGCGACGGACACTTTCTGGCGGGCGGCGACGAGGTCGTGCTGGGCGCTGTCGAAAGACGCCTTCGAGGCGGTGGAGGTCTTGAGCAGATCCTGCTGCCGCTGGAAGGCGGCCTCGTAATAAGGGATGTTGGCCTGCGCCTGCTCGATCTGCACCAGCGACTGCTGGTAGCTCGCTTCCAGGGTCAGCACCTGGTTGCGTACCGTGCCGAGCTGGGCCTTGGCGGCGGCGAGAGCGGTCTCGAAAGAGGCCGGCCGCAGGCGAAACAGCACGTCGCCCTTCTTCACCGCCTGGTTCTCATGCACGTCGATCTCCTGCACCGTGCCGGAGACGTCAGTGGAGACGCCAAGCGACTGGGCCTGGATGTAGGCATTGTCGGTCGTCATCAGCTGGCCGCCGGTGACATAATAATAGCCGCCGACGACCAGCGCGACGGGAAGCAGCGCAAAAAGGGCGGGCCGTGTCAGACCGCGCTTCGGTTTGGCCGGAACAGGAGGAGCAACGGCGGCGGCGGCCTGCCGTGGCTGCGGCTCCTTGGCCGGAGCCTCGAGCGCCGCCGGCTCCAGGGCGACCGGCGCTTCCAGCTCGCCATTGTCGATGACGACGTTGGTCCGCCTCTGCTCCCGCTCGTTGTCGAGCTGGATAATCTGGTCGGTCCGACCTGCCGGTGTCTCGTCTCCGGCAGGCTTCTTGGGGGATGTTGATTCAGCCATGTACTTTCTCCCGGTCGACGGCTGGCTGGGTGCAAGCCGCGAGCAGATTGGATTTGATCAAGCTTAGGGTTTGCAGCAGATGCTGCTGTGTCTCAGGCGAAAGGCCGGCGAAGGCCTCGTCTCGTGTTTTCTGACCGTTGCCGCGCATGATCCCGAGCAGCGGATGGGCCTGCGGTGTCAGGTAAAGCAGCCAGGCCCTGCGATCGGCGGGATCGGGCCGGCGCACGATGAAGCCGCGAGCTTCCATCTTGTCGAGCAGCCGGGCGAGCGTGATCGGCACGATCTCGATGAGGTCGGCGAGCTTGTTCTGGTGGATGCCTTCATGCAGCGAAAGGTACGCCAGCACCTGCCACTGGGCGCGGGTCAGCCCCGATGCGCGCGACCGCTGCTCGAACCGCTTGCGAAGCAGGCGCGCGACGTCGTGCAGCACGAAGCTGATATTGGGCGAAGAGGGCATGGGAGGAGATCGGGGGTCAACTGACAACTTTTCGTGAGCATGCTTATTATCATCATGCACATAATCCTGCTGGACGCCCCGCGCAAGACCGATTAAGCCCCGAGGACGAAAAAACGCATGGGCCACGGCGCGAAAAACGCGCCAGGCGGCGAGATTATGCGGCAAGGATTTTGGCGATGGATTGGATCAGGATCGCGGCCGTCACGGCTCTCATTGGGTGGCCCGCCGCCGCGGCTGCTGAGGATGCGGTCAGCTGTGGCGGCGCCGCCATGCTGGGCGGCGCGCAGCTCAACTGCAGCCATGTCGAACCCAAGGCACCGCCGCAATTCTGTACGTTCAGCTGGGATCTCCACACGATGGCGGGCGATCAGAAGGTCGTCGAAGGCACCTTCATGCTGCCGCCCGGAGCGTCGAACGTTCAGGTCTATCAAGGCAGTGGTTTCGACAGCGCGCTGTCCAACCCGATCGTGATCTGCCGCGGCAACAAATGAGCTTGTCCGCCACGGAAGGCTCGCTCGTCAGCCGATTGGTGCTATAGGGCGGATCACGTTATTTTGACCAGGCACGCGAATCCCGGATCCGCGTGGCTATCACTTCCTGGACGGACTTCGACATGGACGGACCCAACCCCGGCATCAAGCACCCGATCCCGATGCACACCCGCGTCGGCTTCCTGAGGCCTTTGGTCACGGCGCCGAACATCGAGATCGGCGACTTCACCTATTATGACGACCCTGACGGGCCGGACAAATTCGCCGAAAAATGCGTGCTGCATCACTATCCCTTCATCGGCGACAAGCTCATCATCGGCAAGTTCTGCGCCATCGCCGAAGGCGCGCGCTTCATCATGAACGGCGCCAATCACGCCATGTCCGGCTTCTCGACCTACCCGTTCAACATCTTCGGTCATGGCTGGGAAAACGGTTTTGACCCCGCGACCTGGTCGAAGGAAGTGCGCGGCGACACGGTCGTCGGCAGCGATGTCTGGATCGGCATGGAGGCGGTGATCTTGCCGGGCGTGGAAATCGGCCATGGCGCCATCGTCGCCGCCAAATCGGTTGTGACGCACGACGTGCCGCCCTATGCAATCGTTGCCGGCAACGCGGCCAAAATGGTCAAGATGCGTTTCGACGACAGGACGATCCGGCGGCTGCTGGCAGTGGCGTGGTGGGACTGGCCGGTGGACAAGATCGGCCGCAATCTCGATGCCATCAGGGGCGCCGATATCTCTCTTCTGGAGGCAGCAGCTTGAACGTTCCCAACAGCACCGCGATCGGCACCGACCTTTTCACGCGCCGGTGGATCTTCATCCGCGGCGTACCGGCCATGAAATTCCTGCCGCCGGAAGGGCCGCCGGAGATCGCCTTTGCGGGCCGCTCCAATGTCGGCAAGTCGTCGCTGATCAATGCCCTGGTCAACCAGAAGGGACTGGCGCGCACCTCCAACACGCCGGGGCGCACGCAGGAGCTCAATTATTTCGTGCCGGACGGGTTTTCGGGCGAAGGCGCCGACCTGCCGCCGATGGCGCTGGTCGACATGCCGGGCTACGGCTACGCCACCGCCCCAAAGGAGAAGGTCGACGAGTGGACCAAGCTGGTCTTCGATTATCTCAAGGGCCGGGTCACGCTGAAGCGGGTCTATGTGCTGATCGATGCCCGCCACGGCATCAAGGCCAAGGACGACGAGGTGCTGTCGCTGCTCGACAAGGCGGCGGTGTCCTACCAGATCGTGCTGACCAAGACAGACAAGATCAAGGCCGCCGGCGTGCCGCGGCTGATCGAGGAGACGCTGGCCAAGATCAAGAAGCGGCCGGCGGCGTTTCCGTTCGTGCTGGCGACGTCATCGGAGAAGGGCCAAGGCCTCGAGGAATTGCAGGCCGCGATCGTGCTTGCGGCCAATGGAGGCTAATGCATGTCGCCCGGAAGAAGCGTCCGGGACAACGACATGCATAAAATCAGAAACTTACAGCAGGTCGGGCGAATCCTATTCGCCGCGACATGCTGTAGTCGTCTACGCGCGTCCGTTGACCGCGCCTTGGCAATCCGTCAGCATCGCAGTGCCGTTTTGAGGGCATCCGGATGCGTATCGTTTTTCGTTGTGATCCCGCGCTTGCCGAAACGCTGCCCCGGCCGGTTCCGGCGCGCGGCGTCCTGCCCGACTGGCTCCGCAAGATGCCTCCGAAAGCCTATTCGGAAATCCATGGGCGAGAGATCAGGACGGTAAAACAGTGTCCGCCCTTCGTCGACGCCATGACACATGGCTTCATGATCCTGCTGCCATGCGATGTGACCGTCGAGAACGGCGCCTTCGAATGGCGGTGGGACATCGCCGAGCCGTCAACGAAGGGGCACCCGCGTTCGCCGCTCAGCTTCCATGTCGCCGAACAGCTCGCCGGCGCACCGTTCTCCAATGGGCTGGCAGCCATAAAATTCAACAGTTTCTGGACGATCGAGCTGGAGGAAGGCTGGTCCCTCTTCGCCACCCATCCGATCAACCGCGATGATCTTCCTTTCCGCCTGGTGACCGGCGTCGTCGATTCGGATCACTTCCAGGACGCCGGCATCAATTTCCCGGCGATTTGGACCGACCAGGGTTTCTCCGGCGTGCTGGCGAAGGGCACACCGGTTGCGCAATGCTTTCCCGTGCCGCGCGCCGCGCCCGAACTCGTCTTCGAAAGCTTCGATGCCGTGCGCAAGGCCTCCTATGAAAAAACCGTCGCCGATGTTCTTGCCGAACCCGGCGTCTACCGGAAGCAGTTTCGCGTAAAACGCGCCCGCTAGAACTTTTCCTGGAATTGCTCTTACAGCATGTCGTAGTCCCGGAACCGAGGACACTTCCGGGCGACATGCATTAGCCTCCAAGCAAGCCCTTCAACGCGTCGCGATCGATCCAAAGCTTGCCGTGCGGCGCTGAAGTCAGGGCCATCGCGATGATGCCGAAGGTTGTGGCGCGCTGCTCGTAGGCCGTCCGATAGGCCTCGATCGCGGCGTCCATATCGCCCGTTTCCTGAAGCGCAATCCCCAGATTGACCGCCGCTTCGGCATCGTCGGGGTGTATCTCCAATGCTTTGCGATAGGCGGCCGCCGCCCCCACATGATCATGCAGATCCTGCCTGACAAGGGCGAGGTCGAACCATGCCGATGCAGGCGCGTTTCCCTTTACGGCCCGTTCCAGCAAAGGTGCCGCATCGGCAGGCATTGCGTCCTCGAACAGCATGCGGCCCAGACGCGCCGCCGCTTCCGCCGACAGGGGATCGGCAAGTGTCACGTGCCGCCATACTTCGAGTGCCTGGGTCCGGTCGCCTGCCTCGTCGAGCGTTCGCGCCTGCTCGATAAGCACAGCAGCATCAGGCGCCAATTCGGCCGCGCGTGAGAGATGGAACAGCGCTTGGTCAAAATCCCGTGCCGCCCGCGCCAGGCGGCCGGCGAGCAATTGAGCCGATGCGTTGTCAGCCCGGATCGCCAGACTTGCATGAATATGGGTGCGGGCTCCCAATATCTCGCCCTTGGCGAAAAGAACGGCGGCCATGAGGTGGTTGAGGGCAGGGTCGTCCGCCGCCTGGCGAAGAGCCTTCTCGCAAAGCAGCCGCGCCTGCTCGTGGCGACCGGCGTTGAAGTCCGCCACGATGCGTCGCATCTGACTCTGGAGCTTCGGATCGCCCATCCCGATCTGCCTTCACGCTGGCGAACGAGAATCATTTCCCGCGGAATGCTTCGTTCGGCCCGGTTATCCAGACCTTGACGCTCAGCGCCTGGAGGTCAAGCCGGTCCCCGCAAAAATCGGCGACTGGAGGCCGTTTAGGAGCGTCATGTCAGGGTGAGTTTTGAGGCCCTTTCTTCCTCGGCCATCCTTTCGGTGCCATAGGCTTTCAGGAACATGTCGACGCCCGACCTGACGATGTGGTCGATCTCGTCCTGTGTCGGGGCCTTGGTGCGGTAGGCGAAGATGCACTGCCGGAAAAGGCCGGCCAGGCATAGTTCGGTGAACTGATAGGCGGCGAGGTCGACGTCGTCGATCTCGAGCAGGCCGCGCTCGATGGCGGCATTGAGGAACGTCGCGACCTTGTCATGGCCGCGCTTGGGACCGCGTTCGTAAAAGCGCGCGCCCATGTCCGGTATCCTGTCGGAAGCGCCGATAACCGTGCGCTGCGCCTGGATGACCTTGGCCGAGGTGATCTTCATGGACAGCACCTTGCCGAATTTGACCAGCGTCTGGCGCAGGTCGTCGGCGCGGTCGAGCATGTCGTACATGTTCTTGAAGATGGTGCCGCGCTCTTCCTCGATCAGCGCCTCGAACAGCTCTTCCTTGTTGGCGAAGTAGACATAGATGGTGCCTTTCGACACGCCGGCCTCGCGCGTGATGTCGTTCATCGAGGCAGCCTCGAAGCCTTTTTCGATGAAGACACGGCGGGCACCGTCGATGATCTGGCTGCGCTTGACCGGATCCTGTCCGGCCGCCGGGCGCCCACGGCGCAGACCGTCCAGCAGGTCTTCGCACGGGTCGGTTTCGGCGTTGCTCACAGGCTCAACCATTAAAGTCACACCTCGAAAATAATTCGAACCAACCGGTTCGATTTCCCCTTGATATGGTCCTCTTTACACGCTATGTCAACGCCCAGATCGAACCGAACGGTTCAGTATTATAACTTTAGCGAGATGTCATGTCCTCGAACACGCCCGCCACCGCCGAAGTCCGTCCTTTCCCCAACGCCAAGGTTGCCCCGGCGACGGAAGCGCCCGATGTGCATGTCCAGCCGGCTGTCGCGCCGCCGCCGGAGGCTGAAGCTCCGGCCAAGAAGAAGCGCTCGGCGCGCTCCTTCCTGCTGCCGATCATCGGCCTTGCTCTTTTGAGTGGCGGCGCCTGGTACGGCTATGACTACTGGACCACCGGCCGCTTCATGATCTCGACTGATGACGCCTATGTCCAGGCCGATATGGCGTTCGTCTCGCCAAAAATTTCAGGCTATGTCGATCAGGTCCTGGTCGGCGAGAACCAGCAGGTCAAGGCCGGCGATCCCCTGCTGACGATCGATGCCGGCGACTACAAGATCGCCGTTGCCCAGGCCGAGGCGCAGATCGCCACGCTGGCCAAGACACTCGACCGCATCGACGCGCAGACCAAAGCCGCGCAGGCTTCGCTGCAGCAGGCACAGGCGCAGAAGGTCGCCGACCAGGCCGCCGCCGCCAACGCCGGCCGTGCCCAGCAGCGCGCCGCGCAACTGGTCAAGACGCATGTCGGCACGCAGGCACAGCTGGACGACGCCCAGACCGCGCTCGACCAGGCCAATGCCGCGCTCGTCGGCGCCGACGCGCAGATTGCCGCCGCGCAGGCCAATATCGGCGTGCTCGAGGCGCAGCGCGCAGAATCCGCCAGCACACTGGCGTCGCTGCAGCTCGGCCGCGACAAGGCCGCTCGCGACCTCTCCTTCACCGTGCTCAAGGCGCCGTATGACGGCGTCGTCGGCAACCGCTCCGTCGAACAGGGCGATCTGGTCAGCCCCGGCCAGAAGCTCGCCGTGGTCGTGCCGATGGACAAGCTCTACATCGTCGCCAATTTCAAGGAGACGCAGCTTGCCCGACTCGTGCCCGGCGAAAAGGTCAACATCTCGGTCGACGCCATCGACGGCCACCCCATCCAGGGGACCGTCTCCTCGCTGGCGCCGGCGTCGGGCGCGGTGTTCTCGCTGCTGCCGCCGGAAAACGCCACCGGCAACTTCACCAAGGTGGTGCAGCGCGTGCCGGTCCGCATCGACGTGCCGGCCGATGCGCTGAAGACCGGCAAGCTGCGCGCCGGCTTGAGCGTGGTCGTCGCCGTCGACAGCCGCACCGCCCGCCACGACCAGTAACTAAGCGCTTTTCGGAGGGCGGCTCGGTGGCTGATTAAGCACCGGGCCGCCCGGCCTGCCTCAAGGAGGCTCAGGACATGGCAACCGCAACCATCACCGCAGGATCGCCGCCGGCGATACCGGCCGCGCCCGACACGATCTCGACGCGACGCATCATCGCCTTCCTGGCGATGGTGTTCGGCATGTTCATGGCGATCCTGGACATCCAGATCGTCTCGGCCTCGCTGTCCGAGATCCAGGCCGGCCTCAGCGCCAGCTCCGACGAGATTCCATGGGTGCAGACGGCCTATCTGATCGCCGAGGTGGTCATGATCCCGCTGTCGGGCTTCCTCAGCCGGATGCTGTCGACGCGCGTGCTGTTCACAGTCGCGGCCGCTGGCTTCACCGCGGCCAGTGCGCTGGCCGCGACCGCCACCAACATCGACCAGATGATCGTCTACCGCGCCGTGCAAGGTTTCATCGGCGGCGGCATGATCCCGAGTGTCTTCGCGGCGGCCTTCACTATCTTCCCGCCGTCGCGCCGCGCCATAGTCTCGCCGATGATCGGCCTGGTGGCGACGCTGGCGCCGACGATCGGCCCGACCGTCGGCGGCTATATCAGCCACGCCTTTTCATGGCACTGGCTGTTCCTGGTCAATGTCGTGCCGGGCATCCTGGTGGCGACCGCGGCCTGGTCGCTGATCGATTTCGACAAGCCCAATCTCAAGCTGTTCTCGAAGTTCGACTGGTGGGGCCTCGCCGGCATGGCCGCCTTCCTCGGCTGCATGGAATATGTGCTCGAGGAAGGTCCGAACAATGATTGGCTGCAGGATCAGGCCGTGTTCATCTGCGCCATCATCATGACCATCGGCGCGGTGATCTTCTTCTGGCGTGTCTTCACGGCCGAGGAACCGATCGTCGACCTCAAGGCGTTCAGCAACATCAATTTCGCCTTCGGCTCGCTGTTTTCCTTCGTCATCGGCATCGGCCTCTATGGCCTGACCTATCTCTATCCGGTCTTCCTCGGACGCATCCGCGGCTACGATTCGATGATGATCGGCGAAGCGCTGTTCGTCAGCGGCCTGGCCATGTTCGTCACCGCGCCCATCTCCGGCATCCTGTCGAGCAAGATGGATCTACGGCTGATGATGATGATCGGCCTGTTCGGCTTCGCCACCGGCACCTGGTGGATGACGCATCTGACCGCCGACTGGGACTTTTACGAGTTGCTCATCCCGCAGATCCTGCGCGGCTGTTCGATGATGCTGTGCATGGTGCCGATCAACAACATCGCGCTCGGCACCTTGCCGCCGGACCGGTTGAAGAATGCGTCCGGACTGTTCAACCTCACCCGCAACCTTGGCGGCGCCGTCGGCCTTGCCCTCATCAACACCGTGCTGATCGACCGCAATGCCTTCCACTATGCCCGGCTCTCCGAGCACGTGCAGTGGGGCAGTGCCGCCGCGCAGACCAAGCTGCAGAACATGACGCTCAATTTCGAGCAAACCACCGGCCTGGACGCCACAAGTGCGGCGATCTCCAAGCTGTCGGGCATGGTCCACCAGCAGGCGGCGCTGCTGTCGTTCATGGATGTGTTCTACCTGCTGACCGTCCTGTTCGGGACGCTGGGGTTCTTCACCATGCTGATCAAGAAGCCGGCCGCGCCCGGTGGTGGCGGAGGCGGCGGGCACTGAAGCAATTCCAGGAAAGTGTGAAGCGGTTTTCCGTCTGGAATTGCGTGAAGGCAAAAAATGAAAACCGTGGCAGCGGTTTCGGGAAGCTCCTCCAGTCCACGCCCGAAAGCTCCGACCACGCAAAAAGCTCCGGGCCGCAAAGCCCGGAGCTTTTTTATATCCGCTTGGACCTGGCGTAATTCCAAGACAAACTAGATATTTAGCAGCTCGCCGTTAAGCTCGAATCGAGCGGAAGCCGCATGCAGGCAGCGCGAATGATTAAAACATCTCCGGATATCTTATCGTAATGGAGACTTGGGTTCTTGCCATCTTGCTGGTGGCGTGTGTGATCGGCTGTCCATTGTGGGTTCGTGTTTGTTTGACGAACTTGCGCGGATGGTTTGCAGCCGGTGTTGTCAGCCAACGCACCGGCAACATTTCCCGAGAGACCCAGCCTGTCCGGTTCCACTGCATTCTTGCCATGATGGTGTTAGGCGCGGTTTTACCAATTGTCGTAACGATCACTCTGGCCTTTCAACTCATCTCGAGCATCTAGGCCAGCAATAGGGCAGCTCCGCGTTTCCCTGAAGCGTAGAACCTACCTTGTCAGGCGGTCGTGGGCTTGAAGGTCAGCGCCACGCCGTTGATGCAGTGGCGCAGGCCGGTCGGCGCCGGACCGTCGTCGAAGACGTGGCCGAGATGGCCGCCGCAGCGGCGGCAATGCACCTCGGTGCGGGTCATGCCCAGCGAGCGGTCCTCGGTCTTGCCGATGCCATTGGCGATCTCCTGCCAGAAGCTCGGCCAGCCGGTGCCGGAATCGAATTTCGTCTCAGAGGGATAGACTGGCAGGTCGCAGCCGGCGCAGGCGAAAATGCCCTTGCGGTGTTCGTTGAGCAGCGGGCTGGTGCCGGGATACTCGGTGCCCTCCTTGCGCAGCACGTCGAAGGCGGCCGGCGACAGGATGGCTTTCCACTCGTCGTCGGTCTTGGTGATCTCGAATTTCTCGGCGGCTTGCGCGGCCTGCGGGCTGCCCATGCGCAGCATCGTTGCCGCGGCCCCGACGACGCCGATAGCGGCGGCACCGCTCAAAAGAAAATCGCGACGGTTCATGACCAGTTCCTCCTGTCGTCTGTTTTGCCAAACTATGCCGCCGCCCGAAAGTCAAAAGCCGGTGACGGTTGTCCCAAACGACACTCCGCGCCGTCCCACGGTTGACCGTGGGCGGCGCGGAGCACGCGTGTCGATTGCGGATCACGTGAGCGAGACGACGCAATCGACGGAGGGCTCTTGCAACGGGTTCGTCCGCGGGAAGCGCCTCGTTACATCTTTCGCCCGATCACATCTTCGGGAGCAGAACCGTGTCGATGACGTGGACGACGCCGTTGGACTGTTCGACATCGGGCGCAGGCTTCGATTGCCAAGGGAATTGCCGCTGGCTAGCTTGGCGGCGGCAACGGGGGAGTGCGCATGTCGGTCGAACGGATCCTGTGGGAAGAAGACGCAACCGGTCTAGCCGGTCTGATGCGCAGGGGTGAACTGTCGGCGATCGAACTGACCGAGGCAGCGATCGCTCGGGCCGAGGCCACCCGCCCCGAAATCAACGCCACGGCAGAGCCGCTCTATGAGGCCGCACGGACCCGGGCAAAGAGCATCGACCGTTCGTTGCCGCTGGCCGGAGTGCCCTTTGCCATCAAGGATCTCGGCATCGCCGTCAAGGGCGTGCCCTCGCATGGCGGCAGCCGCATTCCGGCCTGGGTGCCCGATTTCAATTCGGTGATGACCGAGCGCTATCTCGCCGCCGGGCTGATCCCGATCGTCACCTCGACCTCGCCCGAGCATGGGTTGCGGCTGATGACCGAATCCAAGGCCTTCGGCATCACCCGCAATCCCTGGAACACCGGCCACACCACCGGTGGCTCGTCGGGCGGTTCGGCAGCGCTGGTCGCCGCCGGCGTCGTGCCGGTGGCGCATGCCTCGGATGGCGGCGGTTCGATCCGCGTGCCGTCGGCCTGCAGCGGACTTGTCGGCCTCAAGACCTCGCGCGGCCGCGTCCCGCTGTCGCCGCTGGTGAGCGAAAGCTGGTACGGCATGGTCGTCGATCATGCCGTCACCCGCTCGGTGCGCGACTGCGCGCTGCTGCTCGACCTCACCCATGGTCCCGATACGCTGGCGCCTTATGCCGCGCTGCCGCCGAAGGGCACGTTCGCAGCCGCTGCGGCACGCGAGCCCGGCAAGCTCAGGCTGGCGGTGTACCGCAAGTCGCCGCTTGGCCTGCCGATTTCGGCCGAGACGCTCAAGGCGCTCGACATTGCCGTGGCACTCGCCCGTGAAGGCGGCCATTCGGTCGAGGACATCGAACTGCCCTTCATCGGCCGCGATTTCTTCGCCGATTTCTGCACGACGGTCGCCTCCGCCGTCGCCGGCTCGCTGCGGGCCGAAGCGCTGCGCGTCGGCCGTTCCGTAACGGGCGACGTCGAGCGCGCCACGCGGGTGCTCGGCCGGTTGGGCGAAATGGTCTCGGCCGGCGAGACCTATGCCGGCCTGCAGCGCCTGCACACCGCCTCTCGGCAACTGATCACGGAGACCGCGCGCTATGATGCGGTGCTGATGCCCATCATCGCGCACCCGCCGCTTGCCTGCGGCGCCATGGATCCCAAAGGTGCCGATGAACTCGTCGAGAACCTGCTCGACAAGCTTCACCTCACCTCCTTGCTCAAGATCAAACCAGTGTTCGGCCAGTTGATGGACAAGAGCCTTTGGTTCACGCATTGGCCCGCGATCCAGAATGTCAGCGGACAGCCGTCGATTGCGCTCCCCGTCCATGTCACGGACGCCGGCCTGCCGCTCGGCATCCAGGCCGCCGGCCGCCCGGGCGACGAGGAAACGCTTCTGTCGCTCGCCGCGCAGATGGAGAAAATCTCGGGCTGGCTGACGCGGCGGGCGCCGCTGATGGTGCCGTCACAATGACGACACCGTGAACCGCTCGAATATGACAGCAATGCCATTTGCGGCTCGCGTCAATTCCCGCTAAGACGCCGCCGTCCCTATAGATATCCAGGAACGCCCGATGACGGACATCACCGCCACCGCCGAAATGCAGGCTGCCCTCTTGTCGCGTGCGCTGCCCTACATGCAGCGCTACGAGAACAGAACCGTCGTGGTGAAATATGGCGGCCACGCCATGGGCGATATCGAGCTCGGCAAGGCCTTCGCGCGCGACATCGCACTGTTGAAGCAATCCGGTGTCAACCCGATCGTCGTCCATGGCGGCGGCCCGCAGATCGGCGCCATGCTGAACAAGATGGGCATCGAATCCAAGTTCGAGGGCGGCCTGCGCGTCACCGACCAGAAGACCGTCGAGATCGTCGAGATGGTGCTGGCCGGGTCGATCAACAAGGAGATCGTCGCGCTGATCAATGCCGAGGGCGAATGGGCGATCGGCCTCTGCGGCAAGGACGGCAACATGGTGTTCGCCGAAAAGGCGCGTAAGACCATGATCGACCCGGATTCCAACATCGAGCGCGTGCTCGATCTCGGCTTCGTCGGCGAACCGGTCGAGGTCGACCGCACGTTGCTCGATCTTCTGGCGCGCTCCGAAATGATCCCAGTGCTGGCGCCGGTGGCGCCCGGCCGCGACGGTCACACCTACAACATCAACGCCGACACTTTCGCCGGGGCCATCGCCGGCGCCTGCAAGGCCTCGCGCCTTCTGTTCCTCACCGACGTGCCGGGCGTGCTCGACAAGGACAAGAAGCTGATCGACGAGCTGACGGTCGCCGAGGCCAGGGCGCTGATCAAGGACGGCACGGTCTCGGGCGGCATGATCCCCAAGGTCGAGACCTGCATCGAGGCGATCGAGCGCGGCGTCGAAGGCGTCGTCATCCTCAACGGCAAGACGCCGCATTCAGTGCTGCTCGAACTTTTCACCGAACACGGCGCCGGCACACTGATCGTGCCCTGAGCGGCGACTTTGCCGCAGCCGGCCGATCAGGCGGGCTGCGGAATGCGCGCGATGACCTTTATCTCGAAGTCGAAGCCTGCCAGCCAGTTGACGCCCACTGCGGTCCAGTTCGGGTAGGGCGCCTCACCGAACGCCTTGAGCCGAACGGGGTTTATCGCGTCCCACTGCGCCTGCGGATCGGTGTGGAACGTGGTCACGTCGACGATGTCGTCGAACGAGCAGCCGGCGGCCTTCAGCACTGCCGCCAGATTGTCGAAGGCAAGCTGGACCTGCTTTTCGAATATAGGCTCCGGCGATCCGTCCTCTCGGCTGCCAACCTGCCCCGAGACGAACAGCAAGTCCCCGGAGCGGATCGCCGCCGAATAGCGGTTGATCTCGTAGAGAGCTTGCCGGCCGGCAGGGAAGATCGCGTCACGTTTGGTCATTGTTCACTCCATTTGAGACAAGGCAGGCCGGACGCTGACGATCTCGAAACGGCTGCATCGATAAGGGCGAGCGCCGTTAACGAGGCTTCCGGTTTTGGTCGTGGCACTCCGGCACCCGAGGCATTGACATACGCCCCGTATGCTTAATTGGGTGCATACGACGCGTATGTCAATGGATATGCGTTGCGCTATTTTGGGCTTGGGCGAGAGGCTCAGATACCTGGCGAAATTGCGCCGACGGCTTCGGTCGGTTTGCGTGGCGGACGCGTGGCGATCATCGACTCTTCTTCCGCATCCTGCGGTGCGCCCCAGAATTCGGCGAGCGTCGGGCCGCCTGTCATCCGGCGGTCGGTCACCAGGAATCCCCAGACCTCGCGGAACCAGACGCGGCGGCCCATTTTGGTGTACCAGCGCATCGAATGCCGCTGCTCGGGGTCGGGGTGGAACAGGACGCGCGCCAGCGCCTTCGGCCGCGACTGCACCGCCAGTTCGATCAGCTTGACCGAGAAGAACAGCATCCACGGCTTCAGCCGCGTCATGTGCAGCACCTGGTGCTTGTAGTCCCACAGGCGGGCGTCCGTTTGGATAACCTTGCGGTCGCGCGCGATGCGGAAAAACGGCGTCCAGCGATGCGGCGTCACATAGAGCGCCTGGATCTGGTCGGGGTCATAGGCGAGGAGCTGGCGGAAGCCGCGCCACAGATCGCGAAACCGTTCGTCCTCGAAACCGGCCACCCAGGTCGCCATCGACAGGATACCGTGCTTTCGCAGCAGCCTTATCGCCTCGCGGTCAGACGAGGTGCTGCCGCCCTTGCGGATCAATGCAAGCGTCTGTTCGTCGGTGTTTTCCATGCCGAGCAGCCAGCGGATGACACCGGCCTTGCGATAGAGGTGCAGCATGTCGGCGTCGCGCACGATGTCGTCGGCGCGTGTCGAGCCGACGATCAGCACCGGCACATTCTCGGCGATCATCGCATCCAGGAAAGCGCGCCACGCCTTCTTCGAAACGGTCGGGTTTTCGTCGGCGAGGTTTATCAGCTCGACGCCGTGCTCGCGGTGCAGCCAGGCGATCTCCTGCGCGAATTTCTTGGGATCGCGATGGCGCCAGCGGGTCCAGAAACCACGCTGGCCGCAATAATTGCACAGATGCGGGCAGCCGCGCGAGAACTGCATGACCACGGCGCGCTTGCCGCCCCAGTAACTGTATCCGCGGTGGTCGATCAACTCCCAACCGACGCGGTAGGCGTCGAGGTCGGCGATCGTCATCGCCCCTTGCGTGGCAAAGGGACGATCGAGATCGTCGCGATAGGCGATGCCGGCAACGCTTGCCGGCGGCTGGCGCATTTCCACCGCCTCGACCAGCGCCACCACGGTGGCCTCGCCCTCGCCGCGAACGATGAAATCGAAAACGCTGGTTTCGGTCAGGATGTCATGCCAGTGATAGGTCGGGAACACGCCGCCATAGAGGATGATCGTCGCCGGCTCGCGCGCCTTGATCATCGCGGCGATCAACAGGGCGGTCGGATGCGCCGAGGTCGATCCGGAATGGCCGATCAGGACGAAGTCTGGGCAGTCCTTCAGGGCTTCCGCGATGACCGAGGCGAGCGGCATCGGCCCGAATTCGGCATCGACGAGCCGCACCTCATGGCCGGCGTCGAGCAGCGGGCCGCCGATCGCCAGAAGACCGAGCGGCGGCAGATGATCGTCGGGCACTCGGCTGCCGATGGCGGTGTGCGGCGGATTGATCAGGACGATGTTCATGGCGGACCTCCTGGGAGTTGGTCCGCGCATGCTGGCCGGCGATAGTGCCGCCCGATTGGCCCGTTTCAGCAGTTTGCTTGCAGCTTTTCCGCAAAAACGAGGAAGACATCATCGCCTGAGATGCGCAAGCGGCACGTGGCCAGGTCCCTTGATGTTCTGCAGCACGAGTTGCGTATGGACATCGCGCACGCCGTCGAGCCGCATCAGCCGGTGCATGACGAAGGCGTTGAGCTCGTCGACAGACGGCACCATGACATGCAGCAGGAAATCGTGGTCGCCGGTCATCGTCCAGCACGACGACACCTCGTCCATGCGCTGGACGGCGGCGATGAAGCTTTCGGGCGAGCCGTCGCTGTGGCTGACGAGGCGCACCTGGATGAACACCTCGACCATCAGGCCGATGGCGCGGCGGCTGATCATGGCGGCAAAGCCCTTGATGATGCCGGCTTCCTGCAGTGCATCGAAGCGCCGCGCGCAGGGCGTGGTCGAGAGGCCGATCTCCTGCGCCAGTTCGGAGACAGGCTTGCGTCCGTCGCGTTGCAGGACATCGAGCATCCTGATCTCGAAATCGTCGAATTGAGGCATTTTAACTCGTCCTTTGCGGATTGTGAGTGAATGTTATCCCGAATATGGCGAGCGGGCCATCATCAAAACCGAATTGCCTCTGCGGGTCGGGTTAGCATTGCGGTGCGTCAACCATCGATGATCTGCGAGGAGAAAGACCATGACGACGATGAGCGTTGCCGAATATGCCCGCGACTGCGCGGCGCAAGGGTTGCGCGGCGACTATTCGGTGTGTCGCGCCGATTTCACTGTGGCACAGGGCTATGATTACAGCGCCGAGGAGCAGGCGGTGTGGCGCACGCTGTGCGACCGCCAGACGAAGCTGACGCGCAAGCTCGCCCACCACTCCTATCTCGACGGCGTCGAGAAGCTCGGCCTTCTCGATCGCATCCCCGATTTCGCTGACGTCAGCGCCAAGCTGCGCAAGCTCACCGGCTGGGAAATCGTCGCCGTGCCCGGCCTCATTCCGGCCGCCCCCTTCTTCGATCACCTCGCCAACCGCCGCTTCCCGGTCACCAACTGGCTGCGGACAAGGCAGGAACTCGACTACATCGTCGAGCCGGACATGTTCCACGATTTCTTCGGCCATGTGCCGGTGCTGTCGCAGCCGGTGTTCGCCGACTTCATGCAGATGTATGGCAAGAAGGCCGGCGACATCATCGCACTCGGCGGCGACGAGATGATCACGCGGCTCTATTGGTACACGGCCGAATACGGCCTGATGCAGGAGCCCGGCCAGCCGCTGAAAGCGTTTGGCGCCGGACTGATGTCGTCCTTTACCGAATTGCAGTTCGCGGTCGAAAGCAAGGACGCCCACCATGTGCCTTTCGACCTCGAGACGGTGATGCGTACCGGTTACGAGATCGACAAATTCCAGCGCGCCTATTTCGTGCTGCCGTCTTTCGACGCCTTGCGCGATGCCTTCCAGACCGCGGATTTCGAGGCGATTGTCGCGCGCCGCAAGGGCGAGCCAGCGCTCGATCCGGCGACGGTCTAATTCGCCTACATGGCGGCCCCGGCGGCGGGGCGTTCTCCGCCGCCTGGACATCCCGCCACCTCCTACAATGCGTAGATGGTCCGGTTGAACTTCGTTTCCATCACCACATGGGAAGCGGTTTTGACAACACCGTTGATTTCATTCACCGCATTCACCTCCCGGTTCAGCTTCTCAAGCGTCTCGGCGGCAAGGTGGATGATCAGGTCCCACTCGCCTGTTATGGCGTAGACCGCCTGGATCGAGGGCATCGCCTTGATCTTCCTGGAGACGTCCGGATAGCTCTTGTTGTTGAGGGCGGCGAGCGTGAAACAGTGGACGGCATTCTGGGCGACCTCCTTGGTCAGCCGCACGGTATAGCCTTCGATAATACCGCCGGCCTCCAGCTTCTGGATCCGCTCCTGCAGCGCTGTCCGCGATACGCCGAGCTGACGTGCCAGTGACGCGACCGGCTCACGCGCATTCTTCTGCATCAGCGCGAGCAGCTGACGATCCTTGTCGGTCAATTCCACAAAAAAATCCTCTCGCTCGATCCGCGCTGTAACCGCCGCGCGATCCTATCGGCTGAACCGCCCCGGCGACAATCCGGAAGACTGGCCAGAAGACTGGCCTGCGCGAACGGAACAAGGCGACCATATCCGGCATTTTGCCGTCTCAAGACACGCAATGACTGTGCGATCGCCATTATCCCGCATTTCGCCGGGTAGAACCCTTCTTTTTGCTACCTGACTGTCTGGGGCCACAAACGCCGGTCCATCAGGGGGAACGAGCTTCGGCTGTGGTCGGCACAAACCGAAACCGATCCGCGTTGAAGCTGTGGCTGAAAGCGCTGAGGTCCGACGTTACGCATCCTATCAGTTTCAACCACAAGGGAGGGATAACTTTGAAAAAGCTGCTCGATTTAGCCGTTCTTGCCGCCGCGACATTCGCGATCACGACGGCGGCCATGGCCGGGGAAACCCTGGACCGCGTCACGTCGAAAAAGGCGATGGTCATCGCCACCAACGCGGCCTGGCCGCCACAGAGCTTTCTCGACGACAGCAACGAACTCGCCGGTTTCGACATCGATGTCTCGCGCGAAATCGGCAAGCGGCTTGGTGTCGATGTCTCGTTCGAAACGCCCGACTGGGCGACGCTGACCGGCGGACGCTGGCAGGGGCGCTACGATCTCGGTGTCGGATCGGTCACCCCGACCAAGGCCCGTTCCAAGGTGATCGACTTTGTCGGCATCTATTATTACAGCCCCTATGTCTACGTCCTGCACAAGGACAGCGGCGCGAAGTCGGTCGCCGATCTCAACGGCAAGATCATCGGCGTCGAGACGGCGACCACCTCGGAGGATTTCATCCGCCGCAAGCTCGAAATCGACGCGCCCGGCCTGCCCCCCATCGAATACAAGCTGGAGCCGGGCGAGATCCGCACCTACGCGGATTCCATGCTTCCCTTCGATGACCTGCGGCTTGGCGACGGCGTGCGCCTGAATGCCGTGATCGCGCCGGAGCAGACGGCGCAGAACGCCATCAAGAACGGCTATCCCGTGAAGATCCTGGAAGGCGAGTACGCCTTCCGCGAGCCGCTCGTCGTCATCGCCGAAAAGAAGGATCCCGAGTGGACCGCAAAGGTCGCCGGCATCATCACCGGGATGAAGACGGACGGCACGCTCGCCGCGCTGACCACGAAGTGGTACGGCAAGGACTACAGCGCCAAGTAAAGTCATTCCGCCGGCTGCCCCTCGGCAGCCGGCGGACTTCACCCCACCAAATGCATGCTCCTCACCGCAAAGTCATCGATGGCCTATCCGGACACCTACTACGCCCGCACCCTGACCGACCGGAAGACGCGACCTTCGCTCAAAGGCGAGGCGCAATGTGACGTGGCCGTCGTTGGCGCCGGATTGGCCGGGTTGACGACAGCGCTGCAGCTGGCGCGCGCCGGACTGCATGTCGCCGTGCTGGAAGCCCAGCTCGTCGGTTTCGGCGCTTCGGGCCGCAATGGCGGTTTCGTCACGCCCGGCTTCGCCACCGGCGGCGACAATATCGCCGCACGTGTCGGCGGGGAGGCAGCACGCGACCTGCATCGGCTGTCGATCGAAGGCGTGGAATTCGTGCGCGACACGATCGAGGCGCTCGGGATGTCGGCCGCCATGCCGCGTGCCGGCCTGCTCAGCGTCTTGCGCTACGACGACGGCGACGCGCTGAAGGCCTATGCCGAACAGATGGCCCGCGACCATGGCTATGAACTTCAGTATCTCGACAGGGAGGACGTCCGGTCGGTGCTGAAGTCCGTCCGCTACCACCAGGGGCTGCGCGACCCGAACGCCTTTCACATCCATCCGCTCAACTATCTGCGTTGCCTGGCCGATGAGATCGAGCGGCTTGGCGGCGAGATTCACGAAAGCTCCGAGGTCGTAGAGTGCGACCTCTCGGGGTCGCAAAAGATGCTTCGCACCAGACAGGGCACGCTTCGGGCGTCCCGGATCGTGCTCGCGACCGGCGGCTACACCGGGCCGGTATTCGGCCGGCTCTACCGCGCCTTTTTGCCCATCGCGACCTATGTGATGGTTTCCGAGGCGGCTCCCCGCCTCATTGCGCAAGCCGTGGCCACCACGGACGCCGTCGGCGACAACAGGCGGGCCGGCGACTATTATCGCCTGGTCGAGAGCGGCAATCGCCTCTTGTGGGGCGGGCGCATCACGACGCGCGCCGCTTCCGCCGACGCGCTGGCACACGAATTGCGCCGCGAGATGGTCGGCACCTACCCGCAGCTTGCCGGCCTCAAGACCGAACTGGCCTGGTCGGGGCTGATGTCCTATGCCCGGCATCTGATGCCCCAGATCGGGGAGATGCAGCCGGGCGTCTGGTACTGCACCGCTTTCGGCGGCCATGGCCTCAACACCACGGCGATTGCCGGAAAAATTGTCGCCGAGGGCATTCTGGGCGCCTCGGACCGCTACCGGCAGTTCGCGCCCTTCGGATTGAGCTGGGCTGGCGGCGCCGCCGGCCTGGCCACCGCGCAACTCACCTACTGGAAATTGCAGGCTCAGGACTGGTGGCGAGAACGCCGCGCCAAGGACAAGGTGACGGCATGATCGGCAGGCTGATGCTCTCCCATCCAGGGCTTACCCGCCGCGCCGCGGGCGCGCTTTTTCCGGCACTGCTGGCTGCGGCCCTCTACGCCATGGGCATCAAATCGAGCTGGATCGGCTCTTTGATGCCGCTTGCATCCGACTGGTTGCAGGCCAACCCCGCTCTGTCGCGCGCCCTCTCCGCCGTATTGATCGCGCTCCTGGTGCTGACGAATGGCAAGCTGCTGCTGCTCCTGCCCCGACGGCAGCAGATCGTCGGCGTCTGGATCGAGCTGTTCGCGCTGCTGATGCTGTTCTTCTATTCCTTCGACCTCTCCCTTGCCTTCATCGCCAGGAAGGTCGGTTTCCTGATCACCCAGGGCGTCACCACGACGCTCTACATTTCGGCGATCTCGATCCTGATCGCGACCTTGATCGCGCTGGTCGGCGCCATCGCCAAACTGACCGGAAATGGCATCGTTTACGGGCTCGCCACCTTCTACACCTCGCTGTTTCGCGGCCTGCCGTTGCTGATGCAGATCTACATCATCTATCTCGGCCTGCCCCAGGTCGGCTACGTGATCGGCGCGGTGCCGGCGGGCATCGTGGCGCTGTCGCTGTGTTACGGCGCCTACATGACCGAGATCTTCCGCGCCGGCATCGAAAGCATCCCGCGCGGTCAAAGCGAAGGCGCCACGGCGCTCGGCCTGAGCCCCGGCCAGACCATGGCGCTGGTCATCCTGCCACAGGCCATGCGCGTCATCATTCCGCCGACCGGCAACCAATTCATCGCCATGCTGAAGGATTCCTCGCTGGTATCGGTCGTCGGCGTCTGGGAGATCATGTATCTCGCCCGCACCATGGGCCAGACGGAGTTCCGCCACATCGAGATGCTGATCACCGCCTCGATGATCTACTGGATCCTGTCGATCGCGCTGGAATTCGGCCAGGCCTATCTCGAACGGCGCTTCGGCCGGTCGGAACGCTAGGCGTAGGTCATCGCCTCCAAGCATGGAATGGCATGGCTGGGGCTCTCCGATTGGCCTCGGCATCCTGCTGGTGTCGCTGGCCGCCGCCGCCGTGCTGGTGCGCATCGCCGTCTATGGTCTTTGAGCCTCTGCCGGCGCCATTTTTGGCGCCGGCCCTGGGACTTCATGGAGGTCGCTCAGGCCGTTACCACCTTGCTCAGATGGTCGCCAAGCCGGCAGGCGAGCGCGGTGATCGTCGTCGTCGGGTTGGCTTGTCCCGACGTGCAGAACACGGAGGAGCCGCCGACATAGAGATTGTCCATGCCATGCACCTTGCAATTGGCGTCCACCACGCTCCTGGTGACGTCCGTGCCCATGCGCGTGCCGCCCATGTGATGATTGCCCGCCGTCTCTTCGTTGGTCGGATAATCCTCGCCGTTAGAGATCCAGTCCGCAATGCGCACCCGGCCCAGGTTTTTCTGGGCCAACGTCGTGCCGAACAGTTTCAGGCCTTCGAGAAGCGTGCGACGTTCCAGTTCCGATTTCTTCCAGTGCAGCTCAATGCGCGGCACGCCGGCATGGTCGACCTCGGTCTTCGACAGCTCGATCTGGTTCGAAGCCAGCGGCGCCTGTTCCCAGGCGACATAAAGCTGCGCGGCGCAACGCAGGTTCTGGTCGAGTTTGCGCGATACCCATTCCGCCATGTGCGGCGCCGTACAGGCAAGGTCGGCGATGAGGCTTTTGACGCCCGGATAGGGAGCCTCGATCAGCCTGATGCCGAAATTCATGATCTTGAGCCGATCCATCGCGGCAGGCATCGGCGAGAAGAAGGCCTCCTTGACGGCATCGACCTCGAACGCGTCATAGTCGGCCAGGATGGCATTGCCGCCCTCGAAGGTCGGATGCTCCATCCAGTAGCGGCCAAGCGCCGTCGCGTTCGGCACGACACCGCCGTTGGAGCGCTGGTTCGACCACAGCAACAGCCGTGAATTCTCCAGCCCGCCGGTGCAGACGATGAAATCGTCGGCGCTGAACGAGCCGGCGTCCCTGCCGTTGGACCACAGTTTGGCGCCGGTCACCCGTTTGCCGTCGCCGGCAAGCTCGGTGGCGTAGGTGTTGAGTACGATGGCGATGTTTTTGCTCTTGTCGAGTTCGTCGGCAAATTTTTCCGCAAACCGCACCGCCGGGCTCTTGATCAGCTGCACCCAGCGAATGTCGTCCGAGATCGGCACATCAGGCCGAAAATCGGGAAGGTCGAGGATGTCGCGCACTTCGGCAAGATAGGGTTCGATGTCGGCGCGACGGATCGGCCAGCCGGTATCGGGCGCCCAGGCCTTCGGCTCGAAATCCAGTTTGTCGAGCACGCGGCACCAACCGGCCCAGTGATTGGAGCTGCCGCCCATGAACCGCAGCCGGGTGATGTCGAGATCGAAATAGAAGTCACCGACGGTGGTGCCGCGGTAAAAGTCCTGCGAGCCGTCGCTGAATTCCCGCGAACCGGCTTCCAGCACCACTACCGGGATGCCGGCCGCGCCAAGTTTTCTGGCGATCGTGGTGCCGGCCGGACCGGAACCGAGGATGCAGACCTTTGGCGCAAAGTTGGCGGCGCGATACGCCTCGTAGCTGTCGAAGATCATGCCAGGTCGCTCCGCTTCAGGATCCAGCCATTGACCTCGACGATCTCGTCAGGGTCGACCCGGGATGAACCGGCATGGGTGACGTCGGCGTCAGGCAGCTCGCGGAACAAGGACAGGGCAGGCAGGGCGATCAGCGCTTGCACGAGCGTACGGCGCGAGATTTTTTTGATGGAGAAACTCATGACAGGTCTCTCTGCTAGGGGCTTCGATACGCGCATGACGTTCCCGAACGGCACACGCATCGTCAGGCAAGCCAATATCGTGCCAAGCATGGCCTCGAGGCGGTGAAAGTGCCGACAAGCGGCACAAACGGATGCAAACAAGGTTACAGATTTCTTAACGGGCCAGGTGTGCCGGCCCGGCCTGCTCATGCGGCTTCGGAAATATCGGTATCGAGGATCGTCAGGTTGCGGCCCGCATGCTTGGCCTGATAGAGGCGCCGGTCGGCGGCGCGCATCAGTTCCGATACGTTGACGTCCTCGCCGCAGACGGTGCCGCCGATGCTGACGGTCAGCGGAATGGTTCGTTCATCGACGGGCCGGAAGCGGATCAGCTCGACCTCGCGGCGGATCCGTTCGGCAACGCGCTTGGCTTCCTGTTCCGTGGCTCCGATCAGAAACGCGCCGAACTCCTCGCCGCCGATGCGGCCGAGCACATCGCCGCTGCGCACGCCGCGCTCGATGGCGCTGGCGATCAACAGCAGCGCGTCGTCACCTGTCAGGTGGCCGAAATTGTCATTGATCGTCTTGAAATGATCGGCGTCGATGATCAGCAGCGCGCCACGGTCGGACTTGCGCCGGGAGCCGTCCAGCGCGGCGAAGAAGCTCTCCCGGTTGAGCATGCCGGTCATGTCGTCGCGGCTCGCCTTTTCCGCCAGGCGGCGGTGCGCGGCGGCGAGTTGGGCATGGGCACGTGCGAGTTCGCGATGGGCGTTCTTCAGCCTGTCGCTCTGCCAGAACGTGCCGGCGCACGCCGTCCAGGCAAGGACCAGCGGACAGAGCGTCAATGTCAACCAGATCGTTCGCGTGAGCGGGAACCCCATGGCTGGGACGATGATCAACGTCAGCAGAAGAGATGCAGCGACGGAGGCGAAGGCGGTGGCGGCGGATTTGAGAATGATGCTGTTCATCGCAGGCTCCCCACAGGACTGTCTCTGTGCCAGCAAGCCCTGAAGGCTACCTTTCCGGGATGCATAAAATTTGAATCGTGGGGTTATTTCTGCAACTTCAACGCGAAGAAGTTGTGGATAAAGTCCCTTTCAGAATCCCTGTTTCATGCCATAAGGAGCGCATGACCACGCTTCCCGATCCCGCCCGCTTCGCCCATGTCACCGACTGGGTGTTCGACCTCGACAACACGCTCTATCCGCACCACTCGAATCTGTTCTCGCAGATCGACGTCAAGATGACCGCCTATGTCGGGGAATTGCTGGCGCTGCCGCGCGAGGAGGCGCGCAAGCTGCAGAAGGAGCTCTATCTCGAATACGGTACCACACTGAACGGGCTGATGACGCGCCACGGCATCGATCCCGACGACTTCCTCGAGAAGGTCCATGACATCGACTATTCGTGGCTGGTACCCGATCCCGTTCTCGGCACCGCCATCCGCCAGCTTCCGGGCCGCAAGTTCATCTTCACCAATGGCGACCGCAGGCACGCCGAGCGCACCGCGCGCCAGCTCGGCATCCTCGAGCATTTCGACGACATCTTCGACATCGTCGCCGCCGGCCTCAACCCCAAGCCGGCGCGCCAGACCTACGAGAAGTTCGCCGAACTGCACGCCGTCACCGGCCACAATGCGGTGATGTTCGAGGATCTTGCCCGCAACCTTTCCGTGCCGAAGTCGCTGGGCATGACCACGGTTCTCGTGGTGCCGCGCAATTTCGAGCCGACCTTTTCCGAAATCTGGGAACGCGACCCGGCCAACGAGGATGACGTCGATTTCGTCACCGACGATCTCGCCACATTCCTCACGACCATAGTCGTAAGGGAGTGAGGAATTGAGGAATTGAGGAATTGAGGAATTGAGGAATTGAGGAATTGAGGAATTGAGGAATTGGTCGGGACGCAAGACTGTGCCCCTTATTTCGTCAATTCCTCATTTCCCCAGTTCCCTCATTTCCCTTGTTCCCCCAATTCCTATTCCCCTAGCTTGTAGAAGCGGCTGACGATGCTCCAGGCCTCCTCGGCGGTGTCGACGAAATCGATGATGTCCTGGTCGCCCGGGCTGATGGTGCCTTGCTCGGCGAGGAAGTCGAGGTCGATCGCCCGCTTCCAGAAGGACTTGCCGAACAGGATCACCGGCACACGCTCCATGCGCCCGGTCTGGATCAGCGTCAGCGTCTCGAAGAACTCGTCCATCGTGCCGAACCCGCCGGGAAACACCGCCACGGCCTTGGCGCGCATGACGAAGTGCATCTTGCGGATGGCGAAATAGTGGAAGTTGAAACACAGCTCCGGGGTCACATAGGGATTCGGCGCCTGCTCGTGCGGCAGCACGATGTTGAGCCCGATCGAGGGCGCACCGACATCGTCGGCGCCACGGTTTCCCGCTTCCATGACGCCCGGCCCGCCACCGGTCACCACGACATATTCGCGATAATATGAAGTGGCCGACTGCCGCGAGCAGAGACGGGCGAATTTACGCGCCTCCTCGTAATATTTGCTGTTTTCCTCGAGGTTCTTCTTCTGCGTCTCGTTCTTGGCCGCCCAGGCCTCGCCGCCGGGTTCGGGCAGGCGCGCCCCGCCGAACAGGATCACCGTCGAACGGATGCCGCGCTCGGCCAGGATCATTTCCGGCTTCAGCAGCTCCAGTTGCAGCCTGACCGCGCGCAATTCGCGCCGCGTCATGAAGTCGGGATCGTTCCACGCCAGGCGGTAGGTTTCGGCCCGCGTCTGCGGCGTGTCCGGCACGCTTTTCGACCGCTCCAGATCCTCGTCCGAATGCGGCAGCGGCGTCCATCCCGCCTTTTCCATGGGAGTCATCGAATCCACCCGTCCATTCCTTTACTTGCGTCGTCCCGTGACGCAGCTGCGATTGACCCCCATTGAGCCTTAACATAGGGTCCGCGCGACTTTTAAACAGGTTAAGGCGCAGCCCCTTAACAGCTTGGTAATGGAGCGAATTCATGTCGAAGCCCGATCTGGCGAGCCTCGAAAAGACCATAGACAAGGCCTTCGAGGAACGCGACGCCATTTCGACCGCGACCCGCGGCGAGGTTCGCGACGCCATCCAGTCGGCACTCGACCTGCTCGACCGCGGCACCGCCCGCGTCGCCGAGCGGCAGGCCGACGGCAAATGGCACGTCAATCAGTGGCTGAAGAAGGCCGTGCTGCTCTCCTTCCGGCTCAATCCGATGGAAATCATCAAGGGCGGCCCCGGCGAGGCGGTGTGGTGGGACAAGGTGGCGTCCAAGTTCGACGGCTGGAGCGCCGTCGATTTCGAGAAGGCGGGCTTTCGTGCCGTGCCGTCGTCGATCGTGCGCCGTTCGGCCTATGTCGCGCCCGGCGCCGTCTTGATGCCGTCCTTCGTCAATGTCGGCGCCTATGTCGACAGCGGCACCATGGTCGATACCTGGGCTTCGGTCGGCTCCTGCGCCCAGATCGGCAAGAATGTCCACCTTTCGGGCGGCGTCGGCATCGGCGGCGTGCTGGAGCCGATGCAGGCCGGCCCCACCATCATCGAGGACAACTGCTTCATCGGCGCGCGTTCCGAAGTGGTCGAGGGCTGCATCGTGCGCGAAGGCTCGGTGCTCGGCATGGGCGTCTTCATCGGCCAGTCGACCAAGATCGTCGACCGCGCCACTGGCGAGATCTTCTATGGCGAGGTGCCGCCGAATTCGGTCGTCGTCGCCGGATCGCTGCCGGGCAAGCCGTTTCCAAACAACGAACCGGGCCCAGGTCTCTATTGCGCCGTCATCGTCAAGCGGGTCGACGCCAGGACCCGGTCCAAGACCTCGATCAACGAATTGCTGCGCGATTGATCTTTCCGCCGGGCAGGCGCACCTTCCGCCGGCGCGACGATCGGTCGCGCTGGTTCAACATGGAGGGGTGACATGGACTGGAAATATCTGCTCACAAGCTTTGACGGTCGCATCAACCGGGGCAAGTTCTGGGCTGGCATCGGGGTATTCATCGTTATCGGCGTTATAGCTTTCATTCTCGACGCGATCCTCGGCACCCGTTTCACCACGGCCAGCGGCGCCCAGGTCGGCATCATCGGCATCCTCTTCGCGCTGGCATCGATCTATTTTGCGATTGCCCTCTATGCCAAACGCTGGCACGACCGCAACAAGTCGGGCTGGTGGACGCTGATCGGCCTCGTACCCGTCATCGGCGGCATCTGGCTGCTGGTCGAACTCGGCATCCTCGAAGGCACCAGGGGCGCCAATCAATATGGATCGGACCCGCTTGCCTGAAAGATCGGATCTCACCTGGCTTTTCTTCAAGACCTCGGGCCGCGTCAGCCGCGCGGCCTATTTTCTCGGCGGATTGCTCGTCGCCATCATCCAGGCGTTCCCGCTGTACCGCTTCACGCTGGTGCCGGAGGGCTCGGCCGAGAGCAACATGTGGTCGTTCATCTTCTTCGTCGCCTTCATCGCCTCGCTGTGGTCGAACATCGCGCTGGCGGTGAAGCGTCTGCACGACCTCGACAAGCCGGGCATCGCCGCGCTGATCCTGTTCGTACCGGTCGTCTCGATCGTCGCCTTCCTTGTGTTGTGCCTGTTTCCTGGGCAGCCTGGGCCCAACCGCTACGGCCGGCGCACCAACGAGCCGGCTGAACCGAAGAAATAGAACATGATGTCGTCCGAAAACCGCGTCACACTTGTCGGCATGCTCCAGGCGGCCGGTCGGATATCTCGTCATGCGCTACCGCACGCTTGATCCGAAACTGATCATCGAAACCGCCGAGCGGCTTGAAGGCCGCGTCGCCGACCGTTTCCCGGACGCCGGGTTGCGCGGCGTCGCCGCCGAACTGGTGTCGCTGTCGCGCGATCTGGCCAAGGCCGCCAAGGTGCTGGAAGCGCCTATCTGGTGGCTGCGTGGCATCATCGCCGCCGCCGTCATCGCGGGCGCGCTGATCTTCCTGTTCGTCGGCACCATCCTGCCGCTCATTCACATCTCCCAGGCCGACGACGCGGTTCAGTCGGTGCAAGGCATCGACGCCACGATCAACATGATCATCCTCGCCGTGCTCGGCTTCCTCGCCCTGATCCGCACCGAGGAGCGCATCAAGCGCAAGCAGGTGTTTCGTCAGTTGCACGGCCTGCGCTCGCTGGTCCACGTCATCGACATGCATCAGTTGACCAAGGATCCGGCGGCGCTGTCGGCCAGTTTCAAGCCGACCTCGCATTCGCCCGCCCGCATCACCAATGCCGCGGATCTCGCGCGCTATCTCGACTATTGCTCCGAAATGCTGTCGATCACCGGCAAGATCGCGGCGCTGTTCGCCCAGTCCGTCAATGACGCAGTCGTCATCGACGGCGTCAACGACATCGAGAACCTGGCGTCCAACCTGTCGCGCAAAATCTGGCAGAAGATCACGTTGATCGACGGCCGGCGGGCGGCGCCAGAACCTTCTCCGGCACCAGGCCCGGCGAGCCGAGCCGCTCGGACTCCGCCGCGCGCACCAGGGCGCTGATCCGCTGGACCGTCGGCCGCCGGCGTGCCGGCTTTTTCAGCGAGCCGCAAAACAGCACCCTGCAGGTCGTCGATCTCGGTCGGCCGGCCGCGCCGCAGGTCGTCCCACATGGACGAGCGCGCCTCGGGGTCGATCGCCAGCATGCGCCGCGCCAGGAGCTTGAACAGCCAGTCGGGCAGCCTGAGCACCTTCGGCAGCAGTGCAGGGCGCAGGCCGGCGATGCGCGCCGGCGCGATGCCGGAGGCCTTCATCGCTTGCAGCGCCTCGTCGATCTGGGCGGCCAGGATCAACCGCCAGCGCCTGTCCGCAAGCTCGGTTGCCAGCGGAAGGCCTGACAGCGCCACCAGCGCATTGTTCAGGTTCATCAGAAGCTTGCCCCACAGCACGGCCTTCATGTCGCCATGTGTTTCGACAGCGAGGCCTTCGACGTCGAGAAGGCCGGCAAGGCCGGCAGCACCTTCTTCGACCATCACCTTGCCGTTGCTGGCGCGGTGGACGCGCAGCGGCAGCTCTCCATCGGCCGATTGCACGACATTGAACGGCACCACTCCGGCCAGAACGGTTTGCCGGCCAAGCGCCGCGCGCAGCCTGTCGGCATTGTCGACGCCGTTCTGCAGGCTCACCACCACGGCGTCGGGACGGGCAAAGGCCTTGATGAGGGCTGCCATATCCTGCGTGGCGCCGCTCTTGACGGTGACCAGGATCACATCGGCCGCCGGCAAGGCGACAGCAGGATCGGCGGTGACGGCAAGCGCTTCCGGCTTGATCAGGCGATCACGGCCCTGGAGGTCGCCGACGCGCAATCCGTCCTGCCGCAGCGCTGCCTCGATGCGCGGCCTGGCGAGCAAGACAACCTGCCGGCCGGCGAGCACCAGGCAGCCGCCGGCATAACAGCCAATGCTGCCGGCGCCGGCAATGACGATCCTCTTTTCCCCGTTCGTCATCTCTTGCTCCGCACAAGTCCACTATACGACATGAAAACCATAATGTCGGCGGTATCGCCGGCCATTGGCTTGGCCCTATGTCTGGCCGTGACAGGCCTTTCGCTTTCGACTATCGCTTTTGCCATGACGCTCCCGACTGATCCCGCCGCAAACCTCGCCTCTCTCATCCGCTGTGCCTCGGTGACACCAGCCGAAGGCGGCGCGCTGAGCGCGCTGGAGGCAATGCTGAAACCGCTCGGCTTCCTGGTCGATCGACCGGTGTTCTCCGAGGACGGCACGCCGGATATCGAGAACCTCTATGCACGGCGCTCCGGCAACGGCCCGCATCTGATGTTCGCGGGCCATACCGACGTGGTGCCTGTCGGCGACGAAGCCGCCTGGACACATCCGCCTTTCGCCGCCGAGATCGCCAATGGCGAGATGTATGGCCGCGGCGCCGTCGACATGAAGGGCGGCATTGCCTGCTTCATTGCGGCGGTGGCGCGCCATATCGAGGCAAATGGCGGCCCGAAGGGCTCGGTGTCGCTGCTGATCACCGGCGACGAGGAAGGGCCTGCCATCAACGGCACGGTCAAGCTACTCGAATGGGCCGCGTCCAAAGGCGAGAAATGGGACGCCTCGATCGTCGGCGAGCCGACCAATCCGGACACGCTCGGCGACATGATCAAGATCGGCCGGCGCGGCTCGATGTCGGGCAGCATCACGGTCAATGGCCGCCAGGGCCATGCCGCCTATCCGCAGCTTGCCGACAATCCGGTGCGCGGCCTGATGAGCCTGGTAGATGCCTTGCTGTACCCGGTCTTCGACAAGGGCACCAAGGATTTCCAGCCGACCAACCTGGAGGTGACTTCCATCGACGTCGGCAATCCAGCCACCAATGTCATTCCTGCCAAGGCGACCGCCACCTTCAACATCCGCTTCAACGACACCTGGACGGCCGAAACAGTCCAGGCGGAAATCCACAACCGCCTCGATCAGGCGGCAGGGCGCAAGAAATACCGGCCGGGCAAGAAGACGCCGGTCGACTATGACCTCGTCTGGCGCGACCGGCCGAGCCACGTCTTCCTGACCCGCGACGACAGGCTGGTCGAGAAGCTGAGCGGCTCGGTCAAGACGGTTGTCGGCAAAAAGCCGGCGCTGTCCACCTCCGGCGGCACATCGGATGCGCGCTTCATCAAGGATTATTGTCCGGTGGTCGAATTCGGCCTTGTCGGCAAGACCATGCACATGGTCGACGAGCGCGTCGCCGTCGCCGATCTCGAAACGCTGACGCGGATCTACCAGCGCTTCATCGACGACTGGTTCGGACAGGGCTGACCGGCATGCTTTCGGCGGACGAAACCCAAGCTTCGCTGACCGGCGCCTGGCGGCTGATGCTCGGCAAGGTCGACGGGCTGCGCCTGCTCGACCTGTCGGCCGACGGCTTCTGGAATTCGTTCTTCGCCATCATCGTCGCGGCGCCGGCGCTGATCGTCGGCTGGGTCGGCATCGCCAACGAGATCGGCGATCCCGATGCCTTCGCCGGCCGCTTCTCCATGCTGGTGCGGCTGGCGACGGTCGATATCGGCACCTGGGTGCTGCCGCTGGTCGCGCTCGCCTTGGTGGCGCCGCGCGCCGGCATCGGCGGGCGCTTCGTCCACTATGTCGTCGCCAGCAACTGGGCCTCGGCGATCACCGCCTGGCTGATGCTGCCCTCGGCGCTGATCAGGCTTTTCCTGTCGTCGACAAGCCAGGTCTCGAGCCTTGTGTCTCTGCTGTTGTTTTCCCTGTCGATGGTGCTGACCTGGCGCATGACCAACGCCACGATCGGCAGGGGCGCGGCGGTCGGCACCGCCGTTTTCGTCGGCATGTTCATCGCTTCGCTGCTGGTGCTTTTCGGGCTGCAGATGCTGCTCGGCATCGCCGTGCCGAACGATGTCGGGGCCCAGAGTCTTTCCCGAGTCTATCCGGGATAGAACCAGTTCTACCCGGGATAATCGACGCCTATCAGGAAAAGGCCGTCGGGCGGCGCCACCTGGCCGCAGGCGGCGCGGTCTCGCGCCTCGAGCGCCGCCTTGAGGTCGCCTGATGTCCAGCCACCGTCGCCGACCCGCTTGAGCGAGCCGACCATGGAGCGCACCTGGTTGTGCAGGAAGGACCGCGCCGAGGCTCTCACCTCGATCACATCGCCGGTTCGGCTGACATCGAGCCGCTCCAGTGTCCTGACCGGGCTGTTGGCCTGGCACTGGGTCGAGCGGAAGGTGGTGAAGTCGTGCCGGCCGAGCAGGAGTTTCGCCGCCTCGTGCATGGCGGCGGCATCGAGCCGCTTGGGCACCCACCATACCTTACCCTTCTCCAGCGCCGAGGGCGCCCGCCGGTTGAGGATGCGGTAGAGATAGTGCCGGCCAGTGGCCGAGAAACGGGCATCGAAATCGTCCGGGACGATCGTGGCCTTCAGGATGACGACGCGCGCGCCGGCCGCCTGCAGATGTGCATTGACGGCATCGCGCACCTTGTCGTCAGGCCACGCCTTGGCAAGGTCGACATGCGCCACCTGCGCGGTTGCGTGCACGCCGGCATCGGTGCGGCCGGCGGCGCGCAGCCGGACCTCTTCGCCACAGAATTTCTCGATCGCCTGTTCGATCGCCTGCTGCACCGAAGGCTGGTCGGCCTGATGCTGCCAGCCGGCAAACAGGCTGCCGTCATATTCGATATCGAGGCGAAAACGCGGCATGCCGGTCGGTAATACGCTCTCGCCTAGGCGGCGAGAGCGGTAAAGGCGGAGGCGTAGACCAGCCTGCCGGCTTCGGGTGCGTCGCCCCAGGCCAGCGCCTGCAGCGCTTCGCTTTGGTATTCGCTTTCGAACTTTTCAGCGCGGGCGTGGCTATAGCCGAAACGGCCGTAATAGGCCGGATCGCCCAGCACAACGGCCAGCGTCTCGCCGGCATCCTTGAGCCGGATGTGAGCCTCGCGGATCAGTGCGCCGCCAATGCCGGAGCCGTGAAAAGACGGCTCCACCGCCAGCGGGGCAAGCGCCACGGCGGCGAAACTCTTGCCGCCGTTCTGCACGAACAGCCGCGAAAACAGGATGTGGCCAACGGCCTGGCCGTCCTCTTCCGCCACCAGTTCGACGACGGCGTCACCGCCGGTCACCAACGCGTCGACCAGCCCGGCCTCCGTTTGCTGGCCGAAAGCGTGTTCCTCGACGAGGCGAATGGCCTCGCGGTCCCGCGGCGTCGCCGCGCGTATCGACATCATGCTCATGAGAATTTCAGTCCTTTTTCGATCTTGGCTCCGCGCAGGAACTCCGACGCGGCGGCGGGCCTTCCGCCCGCACGTTGAACTTCGACCAGCCTGACCGCGCCTTTTCCGCAGGCGACCGTCAGCCGGTCATCGAGAATTCCTCCCGACTCGCCCAAATCTTCCGAAAGCGACAGGCCTTCGGACAGCGTCGAGCGAAGCAGTTTCAGCCGCTCCGAGCGGCCGCCAATGTCAATCTCGGCCCAGGCGCCGGGAAAGGGCGATAGGCCACGAATGTGGTTGTGGACCTCGGCCGCGGGCCGTGTCCACTCCACGCGCGTCTCGGATTTATCGATTTTCCTGGCGTAAGTCACCCCTTCGGCCGCTTGCGCGGCAAATGTCAGGGTGTTCTGTTCCAGCCGCGCCAGTGCTTCCACCATCAGGGCAGCGCCAACGCTCATCAACCGATCATGCAGATCGCCGGCTGTCATATCGGGGTCGATGGCGCATTTTTCAACCAATCCCACCGGACCGGTGTCGAGGCCCTCCTCCATGCGCATCACCATCATGCCGGTCTCGGTGTCGCCGGCCATGATGGCGCGCTGGATGGGCGCGGCGCCGCGCCAGCGTGGCAAAAGCGATGCATGGCCGTTGACGCAGCCAAGCCGTGGCGCCTCCAGAACCGCCTTGGGCAACAGCAGTCCATAGGCAACGACCACGGCGATATCGGCGCCAAGGGCGGCAAAAGCGGCCTGTTCGACCTCGCCCTTCAACGATGTCGGCGTATGCACCTCGATGCCCAGCCGCTCTGCCTCGCGCTGCACCGGCGACGGCGTCAGCTCCAGCCCGCGCCGGCCCGCGGCGCGCGGAGGCTGCGTATAGACAGTTGCTACCTCATGTCCGGCTTCAGTGATGGCGCGCAGCGTCGGCACCGAAAACTCAGGCGTGCCCATGAAGATAACGCGAAGAGGCATTTTCTTTTGCGGCCTTGTTCCTGCCTGCCGTGACCCGGCTCAGACACTCGTTTCAAACGGGTTTACGAGCTTAAGGTCAAGCCCGTCGAAGTCGCGAACATTGCGGGTTGCCAGCGTAGCGTCATGCGCGAGACAGATCGCGGCGATCATGGCATCAGCAAGGCTGATTGGGCGCCCGAGCCGTTCCCGCGTCGCCCGGAGCTTGCCGGCAAGGCGGGGGATAGAGCCGGCAAATTCGACGACACGACCGGAGAACTGTTTCGAGATCAGGTGATCGAGAGCACGGACATGGCGATCGGAGCCGGTCTTGTTCAGGAACCGTTCGGCACCGAAGGATTGCTCCATGACGACGGGGCCGCACAGATAGAGGTCAAGCAACTCCTGTTTGCGAAACCATTCGACCACGTTTGCGTCGGGTGCCGTCCTACTCGTTTCGGAAATGACGTTGGTATCGAGGACGATCACTCGAAGTCCCCAACCGGGCGCCCAAAGTCGCGTTTTCTGTCCGCTTCGATCTCGTCCATGATCTCGGCGAACTCGTCGTCGATCGCGTTTTCAGTCGCGAACGCGGAGCGAATGTTGTCCCATGCCGACAGACCGGGCTCTGGCTTGGCCTCCTTTTCGGCGACCATGCCTTTACGCAAAAGATCGATCGCTTTGCCGGACAAGCTCTGGCCGCCGCTTCGTGCAGCCTGTTCGATTTCGCGTTTCAACGGTTCGGGGATGTCCCTGATCAGCATATCGCCCATGCAATTCTCCAGCGTTGATATCAATGATATCACGACGAGGACTGCTGCTCAATGGATTCTGCGCTCGCGTTGCGCCTATCCCACCAGCTTGCCTGGCGCCTTGTCCCTGGCGAGCTTCTTGAACTTCTTCACCACCATGTCGCGCTTCAGCTTCGAGATGTGGTCAATGAACAGCACACCGTTGAGATGGTCGATCTCGTGCTGCAGGCAGGTCGCCATCAGCCCTTCGGCCTCCATCTCCTGCAGCTTGCCGTCTCGGTCGAGATATCTGACCCGCACCGAGGCCGGGCGCTCGACCTCGGCGTAGTAATCCGGGATCGACAGGCAGCCCTCCTCGTAGACGGACCGCGCGTCGGCGCTTTCGAGAATCTCCGGGTTGATGAAGACGTGCGGCGCCGGCGTTTCGTCTTCCTTGGCGAGGTCGATCACCAGCATGCGCAGCGGTTCGCCGATCTGGATTGCCGCCAGCCCGATGCCGGGCGCGTCATACATGGTCGCCAGCATGTCGTCGGCCAGTTTGCGCAAGGGCGCGTCGACGCGCTCCACCGGCTTGGAAACCTGGCGCAGGACGGGGTCGGGAAGGATGATGAGCGGCTTGATCGGCATGGCGTTTCACCTAAGACCTCAAAAGAAAGGCGTCAACCGGTGCGCCTGAGCCTCGTTCACGTTTTGATCTGTGCCAGCCTGCCGAATCGGCTATGCTGTCCACATGAATGATCTGAGCACCATCCTTTCGGAGCCTGTCGTACGGCTCGGCGCCTCGACAATCACGCTCGGCCACGCGCTGGCCTTCGGCGCATTGCTGTTTCTCGGCTTGTTCGTGGCGCTCGTCGCTGCGCTGTGGCGGTCGGCCAAGGCGCGCGCGGTCGCCGCTGCGGAAGCCGCCGACCATGCCCGCGACGCGGAGGCGCGCATGGCTGGTATTTTGCAGGCACAGGCCGAAATGCAGGGCCGCATGGGGGCCATTGCCGAAGTGTTCGGCGCCCGGCAGGCCGAATTGACGCAATCGATCGGCCAGCGGCTCGACGCCATGACCGGCCGCATCGGCCAGACCATGACCGAGCAGACCAAATCCACACATGAAAGCCTGACGAAACTGCAGGAGCGGCTGGCGGTCATCGACACCGCGCAAGGCAACATCCAGTCTCTGGCCGGCCAGGTCGTTCAACTCCAGGCGATCCTCTCCAACAAGCAGACGCGCGGCGCGTTCGGCCAGTCACGCATGGAGGCGATCGTCGCCGACGGCCTGCCGCATGGCGCCTATGAATTCCAGGCGACGCTGTCTAACGGCAGCCGGCCGGACTGCCTGGTGAAAATGCCGAACGGCGCGCCGTCGCTTGCCATCGATGCCAAATTTCCGCTGGAAGCCTGGAACGCCATCCGCGCCGCCGACGGGGCCGACCTGCAGAAGGTCGCGGCCCAGGCCTTTCGCCGCGATATCGAGGTCCATGTCCGCGACATTTCGGAAAAATACCTGCTCCAGGGCGAGACGCAGGACACCGCCTTCATGTTCGTGCCGTCGGAATCGGTGTTCGCCGAAATCCACGAGAATTTCGAAGCGGTTGTCCAGAAGGCGCACCGCGCCCGTGTCATCATCGTCTCGCCTTCGCTGCTGATGCTGTCGATCCAGGTCATCCAGGCGATCCTCAAGGATGCCCGCATGCGCGAACAGGCGCATCTGATCCAGGGCGAAGTCATCAGGCTGATGGAAGATGTCCAGCGTGTCGACGAACGGGTGCGCAAATTGCAGGGCCATTTCGGCCAGTCGGCCAAGGACATCGAAGACATCCTCGTCTCGACCTCGAAAGTGACCAAGCGCGGCCAGAAGATCGAGGCGCTGGAGTTCGGGGAAGGCGAGCCCGACGCCGCACACGGCGGCACCGCCAAGGTCGAGGCCGCACCGCGCGTGGCCGATTCCAAGACCGGGCAGCTGAGGTTGAGGGTCGTCGAAGGCGACGACTGAACGCTACTGCTCTTCGACGATCGTCATCCCTTCGAATTCCGGCAGCCAATGCAGCGCTGAACGGTGCCAGAACTGCCGCCTCGGCACGAGTTCCTCGCGCTGCCGCGCCGTGCCGACTCGGATGCCGTAGACCTTCGGGCCGTCGCCGACCGACGTCGCATAGAGATGCGAGCCGCACTCGCCGCAGAAACCTTGGGCGCGCTTGGCGCCGCTGGACCCGGTCTTGACGTAGACCTTCGGTGTGCCCTTGGTGATCCGATAATCCTCTTCGGGCGCCCGCACCGAGACGCGAAAGGCCGTACCGGTCAGCTGTTGGCAATCGGTACAATGGCAGATCGAGGTCTTCTCCGGGTCGACCTCCGCCTCATAGGTGATGGCACCACAATGACATCCGCCGTCAATTTTCATCGCCATTCCTCCAACATCGATCAGGTGATCTTAGCGGCGCGGGAACGCGAGGCAACGGCGCGGCGCTGGTCCAGAGCCAAGGCATGATCAGGAAGAGGGGATTTTCGGATCATGGCCAAACTCTATCCGGACGCGGATTCGATCAGCTTGCGCCGCGTTTCCCAGGTGCCTGACGTCTGCGGCTTGACGAACAGCCTCGTGATTTCGGGCATCTCCTTCCTCAGCCGTGCCTCGAGACGCTCGATACAAGCCTCGATCTCAGGCGCCGACAGATGGTCCTCGAATTCGATGCTCAGGGCGGCAACGATCTCTTCCGGTCCCATATGCACCGTCAGCACACCGTTCGCCCGCTGCACCGCCGGATCCTGCTGGACGATCGCCAGCACCTTCCTCTGCACCTCGGGTGAGGCCGGCTCGCCGATGAGCAGGCCCTTGCTTTCACGCGCCAGAAAGATTGCCGTCGCACCAAGTATGAGCGCGATGCCGATCGAGGCAGCGCCGTCGAGTTCGGGCATCTCGAAAATCTCCGCCGCCAGGATGCCGGCAAAGGCGACGGTCAGACCGAGAAGGGCCGCACTGTCTTCGAACAGCACCGTATAGACGCTCGGGTCCTTGCTCGATTGCACGGCCTGCAGCCAGCCTTGCTTGCCCTTCTGCTTGCGGAATACCCTCAGTGCCACCAGCCAGGAGCTGCCTTCGAACAGGAAGGACAGGCCGAGAACGATGTAGTTGACCTTGACGTTGGCGACCGGCTCCGGCGCCATGATGTGGACGATGCCCTCGTAGAACGACACGCCGGCGCCCAGCGCGAAGACCAGAAGGGCGACGATGAAGCTCCAGAAATAGAGTTCACGGCCGTGGCCGAGCGGATGCGTACTGTCTGCCGGACGCGCGGCGCGGTGCATGCCGTAAAGCAGCAGGCCGCCATTGCCGGTATCGACCAGCGAGTGCACGCCTTCCGACAGCATGGCCGAACTGCCGGTGAAAAAGGCGGCGGCGAACTTGGTCAGCGCTATGGCGAGATTGCCGGCGAGCGCCGCATAGATGACCGTTCTGGAGCCGCCATGCCCTGCCATGCAGGTTTATCCTCTTTGAGGTACGATACAGCGGCTCCGCCGCGGAGCTGCACAGCCATCACAACGCGCCAATCGTCGGGTCGTTCAACGTCTTCGAAACCTGCTGGCAACAACGCCAGCTATTCCTGGATTTCGTCGGTCCATACCTTGAAGCCAGCGAGTGTACCTGGTCCGAAAAATATGGGTCAGCGGCACGTCCGCCGCGTCACGGCCCGAGGCGATCAGGATGCGGCCGATGCGTGGCGCGTTGTTGCGCGGATCGAAAGCGTGCCAGCGGCCGCCGAGGTAAACCTCCATCCAGGCACAGAAATCCATGCTCGCCCAGGGCTTCGGCATGCCGATGTCGCTGATGTAGCCGGTGCAATAGCGCGTCGGGATATTGAGTGCCCGGCAGAATGTGACGGCGAGATGCGCGAAATCGCGGCACACGCCACTCCGTTCGCGCCAGGCTTCCGCGGCGGTGCGCGTCACCCGTGCGTTGCCGTAATCGAAGACGATGTGGTTGTGGACGAAATCGCACACCGCCTGCACGCGCGGGATGCCGGCCGGCGTATGGCCGAACAGCCGCCATGCCTCGCTTGCCAGGAGGTCACTCTCGCAAAACCGGCTGGGCAGCAGGAACAGCAGCGTTTCCGCCGGCAGGTCGCGAACCTCGTGCTGCCACGCCATCAGTTCGCCCATCTCGAATGTGCCGGGGTCGCGGATCACCGCATCCGTGCCGAAAGTGAAACGCCCGGGTGGGGCGACGAATCGGTTGCACCAGTTTCCGAAACTGTCGCGATAACTTTCAATCGGCACCGGCGGGTTGGAGGTCAGGAAATCCGGGCGCTCGAGATCGGAGGCGCGGGAATAGTGGACATTGAGCATCGCGATGAGCGGCGTCTCCTGCGGAAAATCGAAGCTCATCTCGCAGCCGATGTGGATCCGCATTGTCGTCCTGACCGGCCTGCCTGACGATCACCCGGCGGTGCACGGGTCGATGCTGCAGTGCGAAGACAACCATGGCATGGACCGCCGGGGTTTACGAGCAAATTAGAAACCGGTTGAAAGCGGCCTGCCAGCGTTGGCAGCACGCACTACCCTCTTGCAGTCTGGCGTTTGTCTTGTTTCACTCCGTTTCCCGCAACAGGAGGAACGAATCATGGCCAAAGGTGCGATGAAGGCAGGCAAGGAAGCCCGCAAACCAAAGAAAGACGCCAAGAAGCCTGTAGCCGCTCCGACCCTCAAGGCAGCACCGGTCAAGGCGATGAGGCTCAAGGAAAAGTAAGTCTCGGCAACCGGCAGGGCGGGATTTCACCGGCGGCATTCGACACTGCCGCCGGCATGTGGTGATCGGGCGTTCGGACAGCCCTGCATCGACGGCGCGGGGACGACCTCGCACTTTCCGAAAATTCGGTCGGGACGACCCGCCATTGCCGCTGAGCATTCGAGGCCAGAAAGCCTGGATGTTCCGATGGAGCGTTGCGATGTCCTGGACTTTTCTGTTTTTCGCCGGCCTGTTCGAAATCGGCTGGGCGATCGGTCTCAAATACACCGACGGGTTCACCAGGCTTGTCCCGACCCTGCTCACGGTCGCGTCGATGATCGTCAGCCTCACCTTGCTCGGCCTCGCGCTGAAGGCGCTGCCTGTCGGCACCGCCTATGCGGTGTGGACCGGTATCGGCACCGTCGGCACGGCGCTGCTTGGCATCTGGCTGCTGGGCGAGCCCGTCACGGCCATCAGGCTCGGCTGCATCGCGTTAATCGTCTGCGGTATCATGGGGCTGAAATTCGCGGCTTGAACGGCCTTGTCCGCCGGCCGACGATATCGGCCGAGCCGACATGGACAAATGCGAAAAGGGCCGCGCCTTGGCGCGTCCCTCATTCATCATCCGTCGAGGTCGAGTGCGCTCTTAGCGACCCGTAAAGCCGGGAGGTGTCCTGCCGGTGCGCTGCTTGCGTGCCGCATAGCGCGCGTCGCGCTTTGCCTTTCGCTCGGCTTCATCGGCAAGCAAACGAGCAATACGCTCGTTCTCTTCAGCTTCCCGAAGCTTGGCTTCCGCTTGCGCCGCCTCTTCGGCGGCAATGCGCGCCGCTTCGGCTGCGGCCTCACGCTCGGCCTTCTCGATCGCTTCGCGCGCCAGCTTTTCCTGCTTCAGCCTGGCCTTTTCGGCCTCGCGGATCTCGCGAGCCGCAAGGATCGCCTTGCGTTCGGCCTGTCGTGCCAGCACTGCGGGATCGTCTGCTGCCGGCTTTGACTTGAAGCGCTCCAGAAGCGCCTTCTTTGCCTCGGTCGCGGCATTGCGCCGCTCGAAAATGTCTTTTTCCCTGTAGATAGCCAAGTCCACTTCCTTGAAGTCTATTCGCGACGCTTACATACGCGCGAAAACCGGGAGTTCAAGCGCCAAAACGGCATGCCAGCCATGAAAATCCGGGATGTTGCACCGGGGAGACGCATTTCCCGCCGAAATCGACATGCACTGTTCACCAGCCACCCTCTGGCGGCGTGGCGGACAGGTCGCTACCTCTAGCGCGACAATCAACACACTGGGATGACATCAAAATGGAACTCGGCCTCTACACTTTTGCCGATGTGAGCCCCGTGCCGGGCCCCGGCGCCATCGGCCCGCATGAGCGGCTGCGCAACCTGATCGAGGAGGTCGAACTGGCCGACCAGGTCGGCCTCGATGTCTTTGGCCTCGGCGAACACCATCGGCCCGACTATGCCGCTTCGGCGCCGGTCGTGGCTTTGGCCTCGGCTGCGGAGCGTTCGAAGCGCATCAAGCTGACCAGTGCGGTCACCGTGCTGTCCTCCGACGATCCGGTGCGCGTTTTTCAGCAATTCGCCACACTCGACCTCCTGTCGGGCGGCCGCGCCGAGATCATGGCCGGGCGCGGATCGTTCATCGAATCCTTTCCGCTGTTCGGCTACAACCTCGAAGACTATGACGAGCTGTTCGCCGAAAAGCTCGACTTGCTGCTTGCCATCCGCGATCAGGTGAAGGTTACCTGGTCAGGCAATCTGCGCGCGCCGATCAACGATCGCGGCGTCTATCCCAGGCCGTTCCAGGAGAGGCTGCCGGTCTGGATCGCCATTGGTGGAACGCCGCAATCGGCCGCCCGCGCCGGCGCGCTCGGCCTGCCGCTGGCGCTTGCCATCATCGGCGGCGAACCGGCGCGCTTCGCGCCGCTGTTCGACCTCTACCGTGAGGCAGCCAAGCGCGCCGGCAGCGATCCGGCAGGGTTGGCCACCAGCATCAACGTGCATGGCTTCATCGCCGAGACGACCGAGCAGGCGGCGGACGATTTCTATGGCCCGCAGGCCGAGGTGATGAACCGCATCGGCCGAGAGCGCGGCTGGGGCCCAACATCGCGCGCGCATTTCGACCAGTCGCGCGGTCCCAATGGCGCCCTGTTCGTCGGCAATCCGGAACAGGTTGCGGAAAAGATCGTTGCCCAGCACAGGATTTTCGGCAACGACCGCTTCCTGCTGCAAATGGCGATCGGCATCATGCCGCACGCCAAGATCATGAAGGCGATCGAGCTTTACGGCACCAAGGTGGCGCCGATCGTGCGCAAGGAAACGGCGAAACCCGCGCCGGCCATGGCGGCGCCTGTTGCGTGAACCGGAAGCAATTCCAGCCGCTCCCGTACTAGGCCCGCCACGTGCCCGGACACGGTATGTAATATGGGATACTCGTAGGCGAGCCACCGGTTGCGCAGTTGGCGGCAGCACCCCTCAACTGCGGCCCGCGCCGTCAGTGCCGGCTAACGGAACCTTGAAGCCGCGCCGGCGTTTTTCGTCAGCGGATCGCATCAGTTGCCGCCGAGGGGATCACGATGAAAGCCGAACCTGCCGCTTTGGGCGCAGGCGCAGCCGAAGCTGAAGAGACGCGTGTGGCGGCGCGCGCCGATACGCGCCTGATGCGCTCGCTGCTCATCGGCATCTTCCTGTTCATGACCGTCTATGCGCTCTATTTCGCGCGCGCCTTCTTCATGCCGGTCATCCTGGCCTTCCTGCTGACGCTGACGCTGACGCCGATCGTGCGGCTGCTGCGCAAGCGCGGCATTCCCGAAGTGGTTTCGGCGACGCTTCTGGTGCTTGTGTCCGTCTTCATCTTCGCGAGCGCCGGCTATGTGCTCAGCGGCCCCGTCATCGATCTCATCAACAACACGTCGTCCATCGGCCAGCAACTGACCGAGCGATTGGCGCAGTTGCGACGGCCGGTCGAGAGGATCATGGAGATTGCGCACCAGATCGAAGGGCTGACCGAGACCTCGCAGGAGCCGGGTGTGCAAAAAGTCGCGGTAGCGCAGTCAGGCTTCCTCTCGGCGGCGGCGAGCAACATCCTGTCGGCCGGAACAAGCCTGACCATCATCTTCGTGTTGTCGCTGTTCCTGCTCGCCTCGGGCACGATGTTCTACGAAAAGATCATCCAATCCTTCGCCAGCCTCACCGAAAAGAAGCGGGCGCTGCGCATCGTCTACGACGTCGAGCGGGAAATCTCGCACTATCTGCTCACCGTCACCATCATCAACACCGGCCTCGGCACGGTCATCGGCCTCGGCCTGTGGGCGCTTGGCATGCCCAATCCGCTGGTCTGGGGCGCGGCGGCCGCTCTGCTCAATTTCCTGCCCTATGTCGGAGCCATGATCACGTTTGTCCTGGTCACGGTCATCGCACTGATCAGCTTCGACACGATCGCCTACGCGTTGTTGGCGCCTGCCTTCCTGGTGTTGTGTGACATCATCGAAGGCCAGTTCGTAACGCCCATGGTGGTCGGGCGGCGGCTTGAGATCAACGCCGTGGCGATCTTCATCGCCATCGCATTCTGGTCATGGCTGTGGGGCTTCGTCGGCGCGCTGATGGCGGTGCCGCTGCTGGTCGTCGTCAAGGTGTTCTGCGACCATTTCGAGAGCCTTAGCCATGTCGGCAATTTTCTCGCCGCGCAACATACAGCGGTGATGGAGGAGGAAGCCGACGAGCAGGACGGCACGGCCGCCGCATAAACGGCGCACGGTTTGCGGCTGCGGGATCGAATGCCTATATCCGCCCGATCAGCGCCCGGTGCCCTTCCCGATGAACGACGCTCCCTTCGACCTCGACGCCTATTTCGCCCGGATCGGCCATGCCGGTTCCAGGGATGCTTCGCTCGACACGCTGAAGACGCTTCATTTCCTGCATCCGCAGGCGATCCCTTTCGAGAACATGGATCCGTTTCTGGGGCGCCCGGTCCGATTGGACGCCGCATCGCTACAGGACAAGATCGTCCTTGACGGGCGTGGCGGCTATTGCTTCGAGCACAATCTCATTTTCATGCATGCGCTGAAGGCGCTTGGCTTCGAGGTCGGCGGCCTCGCCGCGCGTGTGCTCTGGGGTCAGAGCGAGGACGCGATCACGGCGCGCAGCCACATGCTTTTACGCGCCGAGCTCGATAGCCGGACCTATATAGCCGATGTCGGCTTCGGCGGCCTGACCCTGACCGCCCCGCTGCTGCTCGAGCCGGACCTCGAACAGACGACCCCGCACGAAACGTTCCGCATCATCGAAATCGGCGACCACTTCCGCCTGCAGGCCGCTATCGGCGGCGACTGGCGCTCGCTGTATCGCTTCGATCTGCAGCCGCAATATGAGGTCGACTATTCCGTCGCCAACTATTTCCTGTCGACCAACCCGGCATCGCATTTCCGGACCTCGGTTTTGGCCGCGCGCGCCGCGCCGGACCGGCGCTACGCCTTGCGTGGCAATCGCCTGTCGATCCATCACATCGATGGCCGAATCGAGCAGAAGCAGATCGCCACCGCCGCCGAACTCGCCGACACGCTGGAAGGCCAGCTCGGCATCACCATTCCCGACCGCACGGCCTTCGAGGCCAGGGTGCGCGAGAAGAAGATCGTGGAGACCAGTACATGACCGAACTGTCCGTTCTCGACCTGTCGCCGATCATCGAAGGCAGCGATGCCTCGCAATCGCTCGCCAATTCGCTTGACCTCGCGCGCCACGCCGAGCGGCTCGGCTACAAGCGGTACTGGCTGGCCGAGCACCACAACATGCCAGGCATCGCCAGTGCGGCCACATCGGTCGTAATCGCCCACGTCGCTGGCGGTACGAAAACCATTCGTGTCGGCGCCGGCGGCATCATGCTGCCCAACCATGCGCCGCTGGTGATCGCCGAGCAGTTCGGCACGCTGGCCGCCTTGTTTCCCGGCCGTATCGACCTGGGGCTAGGCCGCGCGCCCGGCACCGACATGAACACGGCGCGCGCATTGCGCCGCAATCTCGAGGCCGGCGTCGACAATTTCCCGCAGGATGTCGTCGAGCTGATGGGCTATTTCCTGCCCGCCGAGGAAGGCCAGCGCCTGCGCGCCGTGCCCGGCGAAGGCCAGACCGTGCCGATCTGGATTCTCGGGTCGAGCCTCTACGGCGCGCAACTCGCCGCCATGCTCGGCCTGCCCTACGCCTTCGCCTCGCATTTCGCGCCGGCGGAGCTCGATCACGCGCTGGACATCTACCGCTCGCGCTTCCAGCCGTCGGAGCAGCTCGACAAGCCGCATGTCATGCTCGGCCTCAACGTCTTCGCGGCACCCACCGACGCCGAGGCACGGCTGCTGTTCACCTCGCTGCAGCAGGCCTTCGTCAATCTGCGCACCGGCAGGCCCGGAAGATTGCCGCCGCCGGTCGAGAACTATGACCGGGATCTCGACCCGATGGCGAAGACCATGCTCGGCCAGGCGCTGTCATGCGCCGTCGTCGGCTCGCCGGAAACGGTCCGGCAAGGCATCGATGCGTTCGTGCGCCGCACCGGCGCCGACGAGCTGATGGTCACCGCGCAGATCTTCGATCACGCCGCTCGCGTGCGCTCCTTCGAGATTCTGGCCGAGGCCCACAAATCGCTTTCGCAAGCAGCCTGAATTAATAGGCCGCCAGGTGCTTTTGCCTGTAGCGATGCTCTGCTAAGTGCGGGTCATCCTCAGGCAGGAGCGAGCTTTTCCGTGACACATGACCTCGACGCACGCATGCACTTCGCGATTGATCTGGCGCGGCGCGCCGGCGAACTTGGCCTGCAATATTTCCGGGATCTCGACAGCCTGACCATCGAAAGCAAGGGTCATCAGGACCTGGTCTCGCAAGCCGACCGCGAAGTCGAACTGTTCATCCGCGCGGCAATCGCCGCCGACTATCCGCAGGACGGCATCGTCGGCGAGGAGCATGCCTCGGTCGCCGGCTCGACCGGCCATGTCTGGGTCATCGACCCCATCGACGGCACCGCCAATTTCGTGCGCGGCATTCCGGCCTGGTGCGTGGTGATCGCTTGCGCAAGGGATGGAGAGACGATCGTCGGCGTCATCCACGAGCCGTCGACCGGTGAGACCTTCCACGGAAGGCTGGGCGGCGGCGCCTTCGTCAACGGCCGGCCGATCAGGACGAGCGCGGCGACCAGCCTGGAAGAGGGCTCGGTGGGCACCGGCTTCTCAAACCGGGCCGAGGCCGAAAACATCGCCGTGCTGATCAAGAAGATCCTGGCCGAGGGCGGCGTCTTCTTCCGAAACGCCTCCGGCGCGCTGATGCTCGCCTATGTCGCCTCGGGCCGGCTGCTCGGCTATGTGGAAGAACACATGAACGCCTGGGACTGCGTGGCCGGCATGCTGCTGATCGAGGAAGCCGGCGGCACGATCCTGAAGGCGAATCCGAAGACGGTGTTGCAGAGCGGGACACAGGTCATCACAGGCGGCAAGGGTGTGTTTTCGAAGCTGCAAGAGCTGTGTACTGGTGTTTTTACGCCCGGATCAGGCAGCAAATCCCAGCAGGCATGATGTTGTTCGAAACCGCTTCATACTTTTTCGGCACCATGCTTTAGGCACTCACGCTGCGCACCACCGCCGCCAACGGTCGGCATGAATTGCGGATCATCAATCGACCCTTGAGAAGCTCGCCGGAGCAATTCCGGGAAAAGTGCGTAACGGGGTTTTCCGTCGGAATTGCGAGAACAGGAGAGAGGGGCATCGCATGGCGCTGCCCCTCGTCTGCCGCAGCCGGGCTTTTCGCCTACAGGATTTTCGCCAGGAAACTCTTGGTGCGGTTCCTCTGCGGATCCGAGAAGAGCGCCTTGGGCGCTCCCTCTTCCACGATCAGTCCGTCATCCATGAAAATCACCCTGTGCCCGACCTCGCGGGCAAAGCCCATCTCGTGGGTGACGACCATCATCGTCTTGCCTTCGATCGCGAGCGTCTTCATGACCTGGAGCACCTCACCCACCATTTCAGGGTCGAGCGCCGAGGTCGGCTCGTCGAAAAGCATGACATTCGGTCCCATGGCCAGCGAGCGGGCGATCGCCACCCGTTGCTGCTGGCCGCCGGAAAGCTCGTCCGGATAGCTCGCTTCCTTCCCCACGAGGCCGACCTTGGCCAGCAACTCGCGCGCGACCCGGTTGGCTTCGGCCGACGCGATCTTCTTGACCTTGCGCGGGCCGATCGTGACGTTCTCCAGAATGGTCAGATGCCTGAAGAGATTGAACTGCTGGAACACCATGCCGACATGCTGGCGCAGCAGGTGAATGTTCGTCTTCGGATCGGTCAGCGTCATGCCGGCGATTTCAATCTCGCCGCTGGTTGCGGTCTCCAAGCCGTTCAGGCAGCGCAGAAACGTGCTCTTGCCGCTCCCCGAAGGGCCGATAACGACGACCACCTCTTTTTCCGCCACATGCGTGCTTATCCCCTTCAGGATCTCATTGTGGCCGAAGGACTTGTGAAGGTCTTTAACGTTTATCAACTTGAAGCCTCCTCTCCAGGTAAGACGAGAACTTCGACAAGGAGAAGATGAGGACGAAATACAGAGCCGCGATGAGACCCCAGATGGCGAAGGACGCGAACGTCTCGGCAATCACGATCTCACCCTTGTAGACCAGCTCGGCGATGCCGACCGGAGCCAGCAGCGAGGTGTCCTTGATCGTCTGGGCCGCCTGATTGACCAGCGGTGGAATCATGCGCTTGAACGCCTGGGGCAGAACGATGTAGCGCATCGTCTGAAAGCCGTTCATCGCGATGCTTTGGGCGGCTTCCTTTTGGCCCCGGTCGACGCCGAGAATACCCGCGCGGATGATTTCGGTGACGTAGGCACCTTCGTTCAGGCTGAGCGTGAACGCGGCCGCGAGGATGGGATAAGTCAATTGCCCGAACCAGTGGTTGACGGGCAGGATCGCAGGCAACCCAAGCACGATGAAGAAGAGTTGCACCAACAGCGGCGTGGATCGGAAAATTTCGACATAGGCGGTGGCGATCCACCGCAGCGGCGCGACCGCCGACAGGCGCATAAGTGCCGCGACCAGGCCGATGACCACCATCAGGATGATGGCGACAATCGAATACTGGATCGTCAGCCGCAAACCGTCCAGTAGAACGGGTAGGTTTTGCCGGATGGGATCCATGAACCGTGCCTTGGATTGCTATCCCCGACCGTCCCGGCGAGAAAACGCATCGCAGTGGTCTCGCCACTTGCTTTGCGGTCACCTGCTGGACGGCCGGGAGGCTGAGCTATCTGCCGTTCAGACGATCAGAACGAGACTCAGCCCGAAATCGCAACGCTCGCCGGCTTTTGCACTTCCTTGACCATGCCGCTGGTATCGCCGCCGAAATATTTCTCGAACAGCTTCTGATATTCGCCGTTCTGCTTGATCTTGGAGAGGCCGTCATTGATCTTCCCGGCCAGCTCGGGCTTTTGTTTGCTGATTGCGATGCCGTAATATTCGCCGGTCAGCAGCGGGCCGACGATCTTGACGTCGTCATGGGCGGTTTTGAAATTGACGTTGACCGGATTGTCGAAGATGACGGCGTCGGCCCCACCAGTCTCAAGCGCCTGATAGGCGGCATCGATGTTCTGGAATTGCTTGATGTAGTCGGACTGGAAGCCCTTGCCCGTCATATAGTCCACCGACGAGGTGGCTTTCTTGGTGGCAACCACGTGGCCCTTAAGGTCGTCGAAACCCTTGATGTCGGAGTCTTTCTTGACCAGCACCGAAAGACCGGACTTGTAATAGGCGTCGCTGAAATCGACGTTCTGCATCCGGCTGGTCTTGATCGTGATCCCTGCGACCGCCGCGTCGATCGATCCCGCCTGCAGGCTCGGGATAATTCCGTTGAACGGCAGTGTCTTCAGGCTGACCGTCATACCTTCCGCCTTGGCGATTGCCTTGATCATGTCGATGTCGAAGCCGGTAACCTCGCCGTTCGTCTCCGTCTCGAACGGCGGGAAGGTGGTATCCGCGCCGACGACGATGTTGGTCCCGCTTTGCGCGAGCGCCACCGACGTCGCGCCGTATGCAAGCATGAGGCCGGAAGCCAGTGATGTGACCAGCACGATGAGCGACTTGTTTTTCACAGATGTCTCCTTTCGGCGGGCATTCGTCAGCTTCGAGCAAATCAACGATGAGGAGCGGTGCGTGAATGCATGAACTCTGGGCCCGTCCAGAGCCATCTGGATCGGCAGGGACCCAAGTCAAGGCTTGGAGATGCTTCACATTTGCGTTTTGGATTGGGCCACGATTGCCGCTCTTTTCAGGGGGCGGCGACCCAGTTGGCGGGGCGGCGCCTATGCCAGCTTGGCCAGCAGCTTCATGAAAGTGGCGGCCTCCTTGGCCGTGAGCGGCGCCAGTGTTTCCTGCGTGATCTCCCTTGCAAGCGGGATCAGGCGCTCGATCGCGTCGCGGCCCTCGGCGGTCAGGTTGACCAACAGCCGCCTTTTGTCGACCTCATGCCTGGAAAGCTCGACCAGGCCGCGCGCCTTCAGCCGGTCGATCACGCCCTTTACCGTTGCCGCATCCATGGCGATCAACGTGCCGAGCTGGTTCTGCGAAGTCTCGCCGACATCGTGCAGCTTGGCCAGTGCTGCGAATTGCGGCGGCGTCAGGTCGGCGATACGGGCGGCGAAGATCGAGACATGGCGCTGGTGCGCCTTGCGCAGGATGAAGCCGACCTGTTCCTGCAGCAGGTAGTCGTGATCGTCGGCGTCTTCGGCCTCGACGAGCTTGAGCAGATTGTCCTCGCCGCTCACCGCAGCCCGTCCCAGGCTTTTATGTCGTCCGCCGCGAGGCCACCCATGCGATTATGGATGCGCGGGCCGCAGGTCATGGCCAGGCAGAACAGAATCTCGTCGGGGCGCGGGCCGTCGCTGATGCCGACTTCCATGGCGTCGAAATGGCTCCGCACATAGGCGGCATTGATATGGCCGAGCGGCACGTCGAGCTTCGAGCCGAAGGCACCGACCTTCTTGGCCGAAGGCACGATCGCCTTGGCATCGCCGAGCCGCTCGCGCATCGCGTAGCCGCCCGGCACATGCCAGAGCGCGCCGTGCTCCAGTTCGCCCGCGGTGCCGACGATGGCGCCCTTGCCGTAGCCGTCGATCTGTTTCACGTCACCGCCAAGTGCGGCGATCAGCCGGTCGGCGAGCAGCAGGCCGAGCGGCTTCAGATCGTCCATGGCGCTCTGCAGATCCTCGACATAGCGTCCGGCGAACGGGTTCCTGACCACGGCCATGGCGGCAGCACGCCGGCGCGGCACCGCGGCGACAGGCCCGCCTTCGTGAAAGATCTCTTCGCTCAGCACCGCGATCTTGCGGATTGGGAACTCAGGCATGGGCAACTTCCTCCGGTTCATGCTTGTTGGGCGGGCCGAGTGCGACGGAGCCACTGATACGGGCCTCCCCGCCAAGAAACAGCGCCGATGCGGCAACCAGGCCGCGCCGGCGAAAATCTTCGGCGACGGCAAGGCCATTGTCCAGCGCCCGCGCCACCTCGTCAGGTACAAGCGTGCCGACGCCTTGTGTCACCAGCCGCGCGCCAAGATCGCTGTCGGGCGACAGGTCGCGTGCGGGAATGCGCCTGATGGCGGGATTGCCGGGCAGGTCCACCGCGTTGGCGATGAGCGTCGCCGCCGCATCGGCCTCGGCGCCGGTCCGCGCTAGAACGGTGACGGCATCGGCAATGCCAAGCGAGAAAGAGCGGCCACGCCAGCCGCTGGTTGCGACACCGCGCACGCCATCGTCGGCGCGGATCGTGATCCGGTCGGCCATGCCGTTGCCGGTGCCGGCGACTGCCAAGCCAATCGACGTACCCTTGTCTAGATGGAGGGCGCTGTCGCCGCCATTGTTGACATAGGCGCGATCGAGCTTGCGACCGGCAAGCAGCGCGGCAAGCATTTCGTCGGCTACCGATCCGGCAACCGCGGCCATCGGCGTGATGAAGCATTCCGCCAGGGACATGACGGCTGCTTCCATGCGGCGCGCCGTCGGGCCGGCGAAGGCGCGCGGCGCCAGGAAAAATGCCGGGAGGCGCAATTCGGGAAGCTCCTCGACCAACTCGACCAGGATCGTCTGGAAGCGCGCGACGGCTTGGGCGTAGGCGGCGCGACACTCATCGGCCTCGCCGAAGGCCTCGACGATCAGGTCGATCGGCCCGTGGTTGAGATGCAGCCGCTTGCCGTCCTGCAGCCAATGCGCTTGCGGGCCTTCCATCAGCCAGCCCCGTTGGAGCCCGCGCGGCGCAACTGCGCCAGCGGCGGCCATGGATTGCTGGACGGGGCACCCGTGCCGCGCCGGGGGTTGAGATACTCGCCGCCCTTGGCGACGATGTCCGCAACGCTGCGAATTTCGGCCTCGTAGCCACCGAGCCTGATGTAATCGTCGCGGCGCAAGGTGAATTCGATCGGCGCCACCAGCGCCGGCGTCGGCACGTAGCCGAAGGCGCCTTCCGGAACCCTGCTGACATCGACCATCAGCGTGATGCCGCCGCCCGGCCAGACATAGACCGGCGCGCCGCCCACGGTGACGTAGGTTCTCAGGCCCTGCACCGAACGGGTGAGATTGACCGGGTTTTCGGTGACGCCGGCACGCAGCGACCCGCCGGCGCCGCCGATGAATAGCACGGTGCACAAAGCCGGCTCGCAATTGTCCTCGATCAGGTTGACGGATTTCTGCAGCCGTTCCGGAAACGGCTTTTCGACGGGCTTCAGCTCGTCATCGAGTTCGTAATAGGCGAACTGCTCACCGGTGGTCGAAACCATCAGCAGCGACAGGCCCGGCCGCGCGCCCTTCTTGGCGTTCCACTCGCCGAGGATCGACAGCGGATCGGAAATGCTGGTGCCGCCCCAGCCGAGGCCGGGCTCGGAGACCTTGAAATAGCGGCCCGGTGTGGAGCGGCGGCCGATGATCTTGATGCCGGTATCCTGCCAGCCCAGCACCTTGCCGGCCTGATGCTCGGAGACGACGCCGGTGATGTGATCGTCGACCACCACGACCTCGTCGACCAGGCCGCGCCATTGCGTGGCGAACATGCCGATGGTGGCCGAGCCGCAGCCGACGCGCATGCGGTGTTCCTGCTTGCCGTCGATGACTGGCGGTTTTCCGGCTTCGACAATGACCGTGGCGCCGCCGTCTATGCTGAGTTCCACCGGTTTGCGGTTGCACAAATTGAGCAGCGCGTCGCAAGTGGCGCGGCCCTCCGCCTTGGAGCCGCCGGTCAGATGATGCACGCCGCCCAGCGACAGCATCTGCGAGCCGTATTCGCCCGTCGTGACGTGGCCGACGGCCTCGCCCTCCGCCCGCACAACAGCCGTTTCGGGTCCGATATGACGGTCGGTGTCGATCTTCACCTTGACGCCGCAATAGGAGAAGATGCCTTCGGTCACCACGGTGACGAGATCGACGCCCTCGACTTCCTGACTGACGATGAAAGGGGCGGGCTTGTAGTCGGGATAGGTGGTGCCGGCGCCGATTGCGGTGACGAAGCGGCGGCCAGTGTTGACCAGTTTGCCGGCCCACTGGTCGCCCTCGGCGACAAAGGGCACCATGGCAGCGCCGGTTTCGGCTGCGTGGTCGAGGATGGTCAGCGGGTCCATGCGCACGATCCGGCCCGCGACATTGCCGTAGCGGTCGCAGGCCCCGGTGCGCCCGTCAGCGATGTAGCACATCACGGGACAGGCGTCGCAGCGGATCTTTTCCGCCACCAGCTTCTCGCCGGGCTCATGGGTTTCGAAGCGTTCGGCAAGCTCGCTCATCAGGCAACCTCACGATTGCGTTGAATCAGTTTAGGAGCTGATTGGGCGTTGGTCCCGCGCCACCGTGACGACTGCCTATGTCGCTTGCCCGATGAGGGCCCGCATGAGACTTGCAGCGTTTCGGTGGCCGAGAGCCACAGACGGGCTACAGGAAGATGCGCCACGGACACTTCGACCAAGATGGGTCCAGAGCGCCGATTGATGAGCAACCCGTGAGG
>NZ_VFTI01000012.1:0-166255 GCF_006439515.1 Mesorhizobium sp. B3-2-1
CGGCAACCGCATCTTAGGGGGAGAAAACTGTTACCTATGTATCCGGTTCATTCTGTTACCCATCTATCCGCTGGACAGCTTTGGCGGGGGATTTCGCGAATTGTCGACGTTACAGAATTGGCGCCTGCTTTGCGGCCAGTTCCCTTCTCCGTCACTATACGGGGAGAAGGTGGCGGCAGCCGGTTGAGGGGCAGCGCCAATCTTTGAGATGACCCGCCTCACATCCCCGTCAGATCGCTCATCAGCCCCGACGCCACCGACAGCCGCGACACGGTGATGTCGCCGCCCTCGGTCAGTGCCTGCAGCCGTTCGCGGATGCGCGCCACCCGCTCACCGCCGGCTTCCAGCCAAGCGGCCACCGGGTCGGCTGCCTTGGCATGGCTGGTGAGCGCGGCGACCGCGATGCCGCGTCGTGCGGCGCCGATCGTGTCGGTGGCGCGGGACAAAGCGAGTTGATCATAATAGTCCGAAGGCGTGATCGAGCGTGCCGCATCCTCGACGCGCGGGATGCGGAAGGCATCGCTGACGGCGAAGAACGCCCTGGCGGCCGCCACGATGTCGGCACCGGCGGTGCGCGCCGTCAGCGCGATGTCGGGGATGAGCTCCGCCGCCTCGCTCATCGCCAGTTGCTCGGCCAGCGTCTCCGGGGCGCCCGCCTTGAACAGGCCGTGCCGCTTCTCCTCGATCCGCTCGCGCGAAAAGGCCGGCAGCAGCGACGCCAGCTTGGGCTCCAGCGCCTTGCGCGCATCCTGCAGTTCGGCGATGCGCTGCCCGAGCGGTGCCGTGCCGGCATCGTTCTTCAGATACCAGCCGCTGCTCATATAGATGAGCCGGCTCACCATCTGATAGAGATCGAGTTGCACCTGGCCGTCTATCTGGTTGTCGAGCGCGTCGATCTCGCGATAGAGCGCCGGCAGCGCAAAGCCGTCGCGCACCACGGCGAAGGTGCGCACCACATCGGCCGCGGTGCGCCCCGTGGCTTCCTGCAGCCGATTGACGAAGGACGGGCCGCCGCGATTGACCAGATCGTTGGCGACGACACGGGCGATGATCTCGCGGCGCAGCCGGTGGCCGTGGATCTCGGAGGCGTATTTCTTCGCCATCCGGTCCGGGAAATAACCCATCAGGTCGCGGTCGAAATGCGCATCGTCCGGCACGTCGCTGGCGACGATATCGGAAAACAGCACGATCTTGGCATAGGCGAGCAGCACGCCGAGCTCGGCCCGGGTTAGCGGCTCGCCGCGCGCCTCGCGTTCGGCAAGGGCTGCCGGCGACGGCAGCGTCTCGACCCCGCGATCGAGCAGGCCACGTGCCTCCAGCGCCGTCATGAAGCGGCTTTGATGCGCGATGTCGGCGAGGCCGCGCTTGCGGGCGATCGAAAGCGCCAGCGTCTGCTGGTAGTTGTTGGACAGCACCAGGCCGCCGACCTCGTCGGTCATCTCGGCCAGCAGCTTGTTGCGTGCTGGGCGCGTCAGAGATCCCTTGCGCATGGCGGACGCCAGCGCGATCTTGATGTTGACCTCGACGTCGGAGCAGTTGACGCCGCCCGAATTGTCGATGGCGTCGGAATTGCAGCGGCCGCCATTCATGCCAAACTCGATGCGCGCCCGCTGCGTCACACCGAGATTGGCGCCTTCGCCGATCACCTTGGCGCGCACGTCGAGCGCGGTGATGCGGACGGCATCGTTGGCGCGGTCGCCGACCTCGGCATTGGTTTCGGTCGACGCCCTGAGATACGTGCCGATGCCGCCGAACCAAAGCAAGTCGACCGGCGCCTTGAGGATGGCGGTCATGATCTCGACCGGCGTGGCGGTCGTCTTGGCGAGGCCGATCGCCGCCGCGGCGGCAGCCGGCAAGGTGATCGACTTCTGGCTGCGCGAGACGATGACGCCGCCTTCCGACAGCTTGCTCTTGTCATAGTCCTGCCAGCTCGAACGCGGCAACGCGAACATGCGCTCGCGCTCGGCCATCGAGGCCGCCATGTCGGGATCCGGATCGATGAAGATGTCGCGATGGTCGAAAGCGGCGATCAGCCGGGTCTTCGGCGACAACAGCATGCCGTTGCCGAACACGTCGCCCGACATGTCGCCGACACCGCCCACGGAGAAAGGAGAGGTCTGGATGTCGCGGTTCATCTCGCGGAAATGCCGCTTGACCGCTTCCCAGGCGCCTTTGGCGGTGATGCCCATCTTCTTGTGGTCGTAGCCGGCCGAACCACCACTGGCAAAGGCATCGTCGAGCCAGAAGCCGTGCTTCTCCGAGATGGCGTTGGCGGTGTCGGAGAAGGTCGCCGTGCCCTTGTCGGCGGCGACCACGAAATAGGGATCGTCCTGGTCGCGGCGCACCACACCAGCCGGCGGGATGACACCGTCCAGCCCGATATTGTCGGTGATCGACAGCAGGCTGGAGACGAAGTTCTTGTAAGCAGAGGTGCCGGCCTCGAAGATGGCGTCGCGTCCAGCGCTCATCGGCAGTTTCTTGGGATAGAAGCCGCCCTTGGCGCCGACCGGCACGATGACGGCGTTCTTGACCTGCTGTGCCTTGACCAGGCCGAGCACCTCGGTGCGGTAGTCCTGAGCACGATCCGACCAGCGCAGGCCGCCACGCGCCACCGGACCGAAACGCAGATGCAGGCCTTCGACCTCGGAGCCGTAGACGAAGATTTCCCGCCATGGCCGCGGCGCCGGCAATCCCTCGACCGCCCGCGACTCGAGCTTGATCGCCAGCGACTGGCCTTTCTCTTTCGTATCGGCAACGAAATGATTGGTACGCAGCGACGCTTCGATCAGATTTAGATAACGGCGGATGATGGTGTCGTCGTCGATGTTGGGCACATCTTCCAGCGCATCCTTGATCTTGGCCTTGAGGTGCTTGGCCGCCACCACGCCTTCCGTTTCCGCCGTCGGGCCGAGCCGCGCTATGAACAGGTCATGCAGGCCCCGCGCGATCTCGGGATAGCGGTTGAGCGCCGCGGCGATGAAATCCTGGCTTTGCGGAATGCCGACCTGCTGCAAATAGCGGCCATAGGCGCGCAGGATGGTGATCTCGCCCGACCACAGGCCGGCGGTCTGGGCAAGGCCGTTATAGCCGTCATTGTCGACGTCGCCGCGCCACACCGACAGGAACGCGTCCTCGAACAGCGCGCCGCCGTCGGCGAGATCGATCGGCTTGCCGTAGCTGTTCTCCAGCTCCATGTCGTGGATGAAGACCAGGCCCGACTGGTCGTCGCCGACCTCGAAGGTGCGCTCGCTGATGACGCGGAAGCCGATGTTCTCCAGCACTGGAACGCGCCGCGACAACGCCACTGGGCTGCCATGGTGATAGATCTTCAGCGCCGCCTGGTGCGTCTTCTGGTCGGCATGGCGGTAATAGTCGATGGCGATCGGATTGCCGGCGCTGATCTTGGCAATACGTCCGGCATCGGCTAGCGCCACCGCCGCGCTGAACGTGTCCCGGTAGCTCTCCGGTAGCCGCGCGGCGATCGCTTTCAACGCCGGGTCGCTGCCGCTGGCTTCGGCCGCATCGGCGAGCGCGTCTTCCCAGGTGCGCACGATGTCGCGGATCGCCGCCTCGATCGTCGCCTGCTCGACCTTCGGCGTCTTGCCGCCGGAGCGGCCGATGATGAAGTGCACGCGCGCCAGCCCGCCTTCGGGAAAGGCCGGGTAGTAGGCCGACAGCCGGCCCTCGAACACGGTTTTCAGATAGGTGGCGATCTTCTCGCGCACGACGCTGTCGTAGCGATCGCGCGGGACGAAGACGAGGATCGAGACGAAACGGTCGAACTGGTCGGCGCGCACCAGCGCCCGCACGCGCGGCCGCTCGACCAGGCCGAGAATGGCAGCGGCATGCTTGCGCAGGATCGGCACCGGCACCTGGAACAGCTCGTCGCGCGGATAGCTTTCCAGCACGTTGATCAGCGCCTTGCCGGAGTGGTCGTGGCGGTCGAAGCCCGACTTGGCGATGATGGTTTCGGCCTTGGACCTGAGATACGGGATCTTCATCACCGAGCGCGTATAGGCGGTCGAGGTGAACAGGCCGACGATGCGCAGTTCGCCCGCCAACGCGCCCTTGGCGGTGTAGGTCTTGACACCGATGTAGTCGAGATAGATGCGCCGGTGCACCAGCGACTTGGCATTGGCCTTGGTGACGATCAGCGGCTCCGGTCCGTGCAGGAAAGCACGGATTTCCGGCGTCGTCGTCACCGCCTCGGTACCGCGCCTCAGCACCAGCACGTCGGGGTCGGTCAGGATGCCGAGGCCGGGTTTTTCGGCGCGCTCCAGATTGCCGCTTTCCTCGCCGCCGGTGTACTTGAATTCACGCATGCCGAGGAAGGTGAAATTGTCGTCGCGCAGCCACTCCAGAAAGGCGATGGCCTCGGCGACGCTCTTCTTGTCGAGCGGCACCGCCGAATAGCGGAATTCGGAGATGGCCTGATCTAGCCGGGCCAGCATCGGCCGCCAGTCGTTGACCGCGGCATGGACCTGGCCAAGCATCTTGCGTAGCCGCTCGGTCAAGCCATTTGCCTGCTCTGGCGTCAGCCGGGGAATGTGCACATGGATTACGCTCAGCCGGTCGTGGCTGCCGTCATCCCTGGCGAAATTGCCGTCGCCGAGGATTTCGTCGACACCCGTCTTGCCATGGCGAACCGTGATCACCGGATGGGTGACCAGGGTCGGTTCACCTGCGGTCTCGGTGACCTCGCCGAGGATGGAATCGAACAGGAACGGCATGTTGTCGTTGACGACCGTGATGACGGTCACCGGGCGGCCTTCGCGAACGACGCCCGAATCGGCTTCGACGGCGACGACGCACTCACCCTTTTTGTGGCCGGCAACCGCCCGGCCGGCGAGATCGGCGGCGCGCTCGAGGTCGGCCACGTCATAGGCGGCGATATCCTCCGCCGGAGCGCGGGCGAGCAGGTAGTCGGCGAGCCTTGCCGATCTGTCCTCGGTCTTCGCCGCAGGTGGCTTCTTCTTCGACTTGACTGCGGACTTCACGCTGGCCATGACGCTTCTTCCCTCCCGTCGTATGCTTTTGCGACTATGGTAGCAGATGACCGCTGTTTGGCGACAAAGGTTTGACGGCTTGCCAAGAATTATCGGAATTCGGCGGCAAGGCATCCCCGACGAGGAGAAATGATCCATGACCGGCAAAATCACCGCGCTTGACCTGGCCTCGGGTGAGCTGAGCGAGCCGACAAAAGCCTATTTCGCCAAATGCGAGGAAAAGCTCGGCCTCGTGCCCAACGTGCTCAGGGCCTATGCCTTCGACGACAAGAAGCTGCGCGCCTTCACCGACATGTACAATGATTTGATGCTGGGCGAATCCGGCCTATCGAAGCTGGAACGCGAGATGATCGCGGTCGCCGTCTCCTCCATCAACCACTGCTATTATTGCCTGACGGCGCATGGCGCGGCGGTGCGCCAGCTCTCGGGCGATCCCTTGCTCGGCGAGATGATGGTGATGAATTTCCGCGCCGCCGACCTTTCCCCGAAGCAGACGGCGATGCTCGAATTCGCCGTCAAGCTGACCGAAGCGCCGGCCAGGATCGTCGAGGCCGATCGTGCGGCCCTGCGCCAGGCCGGATTCAGCGACCGCGACATCTGGGACATCGCCTCGACAGCGGCCTTCTTCAACATGTCGAACCGCGTCGCGGCCGCGATCGACATGCGGCCGAACGACGAATACCACGCCATGGCGCGATAGGGACACGCGCGTTCCGCCATCGGTCCTGGTTTTCATCAAACGTTGACAGGCGCATGCAGCCAGCTAGTTTTCCTTGAAACAAAATTCCGAGGGGTGAACTTGGTGCCCGAAGCCAGAAGCTTCGAGAATGGGAGCCCTTATGCTTGATCGAATCATCAGACCCAGGGTTTTTGTCTGCGCCCTGGTCATGACGCTGGCGCTCGCCGCTCCACCCGCCCATGCCTTCGAGGCGTCGACCGCCTACCAGCCCATTTTCGAAACTGCCGCCGGAAAGACTGTAACGTTGACCGGTCATGACCTGACCGTCGAACAGGTCATCGACATCGCCCGCAACGGCGCCAAGGTCGAGCTCAGCCCCGAGGCGCTGCAGCGTTCGGCCGATGCCTATGGCCTGCTGCTGGAAGGTGCTGCCGAAGGTGTCACGATCTACTGGTTCAACCGTGGCGCCGGCGACCAGCGCGAAACGGTGATCTTCTCCGGCGATCCGACCACCCCGGAAAACACCAAGCTGCTGAAGGAGCAGCAGCTCGCCCGCTTCGAGGGCGGCGTCAACAGAGGCTACGGGCCGGAGCTGCAGGAAGAGACGCTGGTGCGCGCGATCATGGCGATCCGCGCCAATACCATGTCGTATGAAGCGGCCAGCCCGCAGCTGACGCATATGCTGATCGACATGCTGAACAAGCGGGTGACGCCGGTCGTGCAATCGCGCGGTACGCTCGGCGAAGGCGACCTCGCGACACTCGGCAATATCGGCGCGGCCATGGTCGGCGAAGGCGAGGCCTATCTCGACGGCGTTCGCATGCCGGCCACACAGGCCCTTTCGCAGGCCGGCCTGAAGCCGCTCGAGCCTTTTGCCGCCGACCAGGCCGCGCTGATCAGCACCAATGCCTATGCACAGGCACAGGCGGTGCTTTTGCTGGAGGACGCGCGAAAACTGCTGGAATGGACCGACCTCAGCTTCGCCATGGGACTGAACGGCATGAACTCCAGCGTCACGCCGATATCGGTGCCGGTGCAATCCATGCGGCCTTACCCGTGGCTGACATGGGATGCCGCGAGGATCATGGACATGATCAAGGGCAGCTATCTCTTCGATGACGATGCGGCCCGTATCATCCAGGACCCGGAAAGCATGCGCGCGTCCAGCCAGCGCCAGGGCTCGGCCTGGCAGGCCTGGGCGGATCTGCGCCAATCCGTGCTGCTCTCCATCAATTCGTCGGATCACAATCCGGCCGTGCTGCCAGGCCTGACGCCGCAGAGTTCGCCGGAGCTGAGCACGCCGCAATTCATGAAATATTACATCAAGGGCGGGCCGCTGAGTAAGGGTAAGTCCGGCTATATCTTCTCCAATGCCAACTGGGATCCTTATCCCATGGCCAATCAGGTCGAGGCTTTCACCATCTCTCTCACCAATCTCGGCGTCGCGGTTGCGCAGCGCATCGAGCGTTTCCGCAACTCCTTCTTCACCGTGATCAAGCCGGCCGATGTGCTGAAGCCCGAAGATCGTAAGGATATCCCGACCTTCGACGGCTATCTGCCGACCGATCTCTGGCAGGAACTGGCCGACCTCGGCACGCCGGTGACACCGAATGGCCAAGCAATCGTCGCCACCGTCGAGGACCTGGAAGCGCAGACCCGCATCAAGACGCAGCGCGCCCGCGAGGCGGTCGACGTGTCGTTCCATTTGCTGGCGCAGGACCTGTTGACGGCAAGCTATTGGATGGAAATCCGCAAGGCGCAGAATCCGCAGCGGAAATTCGGCGAGGCGCCAACCGCGGCACTCGAGGCGCTGCGCCAGGTGATCCCCTGGCACCAGGCGGCGTCGGAACGGCAAAAGCGGCCGCTCGGCGTGGTTGCCTACGATTTCATGCAGGAGAACCCGGCCTCGAAATTCTATTCCGGCGGGCCGCAGGCGCCGAAGAGTGCGGCACTTCCGATGGCCGGCATTCTGCCCAAGTGATGAAGGTCGCCGCAAGGCAGGTATTCAGGAACCGTCGCGCCACCCTTCAGGACGGTTGGGTGGCGTATGGCGGTCCGCTCGCGGGAGCACGAATATTAGCGCTCGCGCATTTTCATTGCCTGCTGGTCATTTTGGTCCGATGATCGGCGGGCGGCATGACCGCATGTCGGTTCGATGCCGCTGATCAGGGAGGAGAGCATGACAAAGTTTCTCTACATCTATCATGGCTCGGGCAAGATGCCGGCGAACGAGGCGGACCGCAAGGCAATGACCGACGCCTGGACAGGTTGGTTCGGAAAGCTCGGCTCGGCCGTGGTCGAGCGCGGCAATCCTGTCGGCATGTCGAAGACGGTGCTGCCCGGCGGCAAAATCGAGAACAATGGCGGCAGCAACCCGACCGGCGGCTATTCGATCATCGAGGCGAAGGACATCGATGACGCTGCCAGAAAGGCCAAGGAGTGTCCGATCCTGATGGACCCGAACTGCAACGTCGAGATCGCGCCGATCATCAATATGACGGGCTGACGCCTGCTTAGAGCAATTCCAGGAAAAGTGTGAAGCGGTTTTCCGTTCGGTAAAACAGAGAGCTTTAGGATCGCGCCGCGATGGCCGCCGCGGCACCGGCCATCGTCGTGGCACTGACGCGGTTGGCTATCTTCATGGCGCGCTTGCTCCTGAGGAGCTTGCGCGCCTGCGAGGCGGCGAGCACCCAGGTGAGATCGATGGCGATCAGCACCACCGCCATGGTCGCCGTCAGTTCGACCCAGCCGACGAAACTGACCGAAGCGAGGTCGATGATGGTCGGCAACAGCGCCAGGTAGAACATCATGATCTTGGGATTGCCGAGCGTGACAGCCATGCCGGCGAAGAACAGCTTGCCGGCCGAATCTTCACGCGGCATCTCGCCCTCCTTGGCGTCGACAGGCGCCGTCCACATCTTCCAGGCGAGATAGGCGAGATAGGCGACGCCAACCCATTTCACGACGACGAAAGCGAGATGGAAGGTCTGCGCCACCACGGCCAGCCCAAATACCGCCAGCGAAAGCCAGATGCCTTCGCCGATCCACATGGCAAGCAGGAACGGAAACACATCGCGAAAGCCCTTCGAGATGACTCGCGCGACGAGCGCCGCAATCGATGGGCCGGGCGAACCGGCGGCCACGAACAAGGCAGCGGCGAAGATCAGGAGTGAGGCGAGGTGCATGGCGGGTCCTGTCTGACAACCTTTGAAGCCTGACACTAGCGCAAGCGGTCGAGCTTCGGTAGCGCTGGCGAAAAGACGCTTGCCGGTCCGGCGCGGTGCCGCTAGAAGGGCCGCCGCGAAACAATTTCGAGCTTCACTTTGCCTCAGTAACCGCCGGTCTCGTCAACTCCCCCGACACACCTGCATGGCGCCGCATCAGCAGTGCCTGTTTCTTTTTTCATGTGTTCCTCTGGGCGGCGGTTCGAGACCGGTTTGGCACTGCTGAACCGCTGTCGCGCGCTTTCCGCCGGCGACACCTGACTTCACAATCTCCGCAGCCACCCGCCACGCCGCGCCCGCATGGGCATCTCGACATCGCCGACCGGATGAACTTCCCGACGGGAAGGACTTACCGGCATGTCTTCGGTCCTGCGAATCCACTGGACGATCGCGCCTGAAATCGCACCACGCCCCCTGATCAACTGCAATCGCTGCGGCTTCGTGAAGGCCTATCGTTGCAGCGGGAAATTCCGCGTCAACGCCAACGGCAAGCGCATCGACGTGTGGCTGATCTATCGTTGCGTCGATTGCGACAATTCCTGGAATTTCGGCATTTTCGAGCGCTGCAACCGCCGCGATATCGCGCCGGCGCTGCTCGCGGCGCTAGAAAGCAATGATCCGGCGCTGGCGCAGCGCCACGCGTTCGATGTCGTTGCGCTGCGCAGTCAGGTTGGCCGCGTCGAGGAGTTTTCCGATGTCGTCGTGCAAAAGCAGGTAGTTGGAGATGGAGCGGAAGGCGGGACCGCCCTGGAACTCAGGCTTGGGCTCGAAATACCGGTATCGCTGAGGCTCGACCGGCTGCTTGCCACCGAACTGGGCATTTCGCGATCGCGGCTTCAGGCGCTGGAGGAGCTGCAACTGCTGGTCATCGACCCGGACGGGGCAAGAGCCCTGCGCAAGCATGCCCGGGACGGGACGATCATCCGCATCGATCTGGCCGGTGAGGCCGACAGGCATGCCGTCATCTCGGCTGCCGGCGGGTGAACGAAAGAGGGCGGAGCACAAGTGCTCCGCCCTCTCAACTCTTGGAAAGAAAAACTTACGCCGCGCCGACCGCCTTGGACGACTTCTCGAAGCGCTTGCGCTCGTTCGGGTCGAGATAGAGCTTGCGCAGGCGAATGGTCTTCGGCGTTACCTCGACCAGCTCGTCGTCCTGGATCCAGGCCAGCGCGCGCTCCAGCGTCATGCGGATCGGCGGCGTGAGCTTGACCGCTTCATCCTTGCCGGCGGCGCGGATGTTGGTCAGCTTCTTGCCCTTCAGCACGTTCACTTCAAGGTCGTTGTCCCGGCTGTGGATGCCGATGATCATGCCCTGATAGACCTTGACGCCCGGATCGATGACCATCGGGCCACGATCTTCAAGGTTCCACATGGCGTAGGCGACGGACTCGCCCTGCTCGTTGGAGATCAGCACGCCATTGGTGCGGCCGGGCAATTCGCCCTTGTAGGGCTCGTAGGCATGGAACAACCGGTTCATCACGGCGGTGCCGCGCGTGTCGGTCAAAAGCTCCGACTGGTAGCCGATCAGGCCGCGCGTCGGCGCGTGGAAGACGATGCGCTGGCGGTTGCCGCCCGAGGGCCGCAGCTCGACCATCTCGGCCTTGCGCTCCGACATCTTCTGCACGACGACGCCGGCATGCTCCTCGTCGACGTCGATGACGACTTCCTCGACCGGCTCCAGCAATTCGCCGTTTTCGCCCTTCTGCATGACGACGCGCGGACGCGAGACGGCGATCTCGAAACCTTCGCGGCGCATGGTCTCGATCAGCACGGCGAGCTGCAATTCGCCGCGTCCGGAGACGAAGAACGAATCCTTGTCGGGCGATTCCTCGATCTTGAGCGCGACATTGCCTTCGGCCTCCCGAAGCAACCGGTCGCGGATGACGCGGCTGGTCACCTTGTCGCCTTCGGTGCCGGCAAGCGGGCTGTCGTTGACCAGGAAGGACATGGTCACGGTCGGCGGGTCGATCGGCTGCGCATGCAGCGCCTCGGTCACCGCCAGGTCGCAGAACGTGTCGGCGACGGTGCCCTTGGACAGGCCGGCAATGGCAACGATGTCACCCGCCTGCGCCTCTTCGATCGGCTGGCGCTCGAGGCCACGGAAAGCGAGGATCTTGGAGATGCGGCCGGTTTCGATCTGGGTGCCGTCATTGTGCAACACCTTGACCGCCTGGTTGGACTTCAGCGTGCCGCTCTCGATGCGGCCGGTGATGATGCGGCCGAGGAAGGGATTGGCTTCCAGGATGGTGCCGATCATGCGGAACGGGCCGGGATGGACGGTCGGCGCCGGCACATGCTTGATGACGAGGTCGAACAGCGGCGCAAGCTGCTGGTCCTTGGGGCCTTCCGGGTTTTCCGACACCCAGCCGTCGCGGCCCGAACCATAGAGGATCGGGAAATCGAGCTGCTCGTCGGTGGCGTCGAGCGCGGCGAACAGGTCGAACACCTCGTTGACCACCTCGACATGGCGCGCGTCGGGACGGTCGATCTTGTTTATGACGACGATCGGCTTCAGGCCGACCTTGAGCGCTTTGCCGACGACGAATTTGGTCTGCGGCATCGGGCCTTCTGCGGCGTCGACCAGCACGATGGCCGAATCCACCATCGACAGGATGCGCTCGACCTCACCGCCGAAATCGGCGTGGCCGGGGGTGTCGACGATGTTGATGCGGGTGTCCTTCCAGTCGACCGACGTCGCCTTGGCCAGGATGGTGATGCCGCGTTCCTTTTCGAGATCGTTGGAATCCATGGCGCGCTCGGCGACCCGCTGGTTGTCGCGGAAGGAGCCGGACTGTTTCAAAAGCTGGTCGACCAGGGTGGTCTTTCCATGGTCGACGTGCGCGATGATCGCGATATTACGGAGGTTCATGATTCTGGTCTCGGAAGCGTTGCAGGCAGCAGGCCAAAGGCGCTGCCTCTTTCGGTTGCGCGGCTCATACAGGGTTTTTCGCAGTTGCGAAAGGGGACGCGCGATACCAAATACTCATCAAATCTTAAGCATCTGCGTGTGAGATGATTTTGTTAACCAAGGCGGGAACCTTTTAAGGCCCCGGGCAGTTCGAACGTCATGACCGATAAACTCAACCGATTTTGGCCGCTGATCGCGTCCGCCGCCTTTGCCGTCCTGCTGGCGGCCAACGCCGCGCAGTCGGCCGCGACGCTGAAGGAAGCGCGGTCCGTCCTGCCGGCTGATGCGCCTTCCGCGCAGCAGGCTTTTGCCGACGCGCCCGACGGCGTCGACCCGATGGTGACCGGCCCGGTCAGCGCCGCCTTCAAGCAGAGACAGGCCAGCGCGAGCTGCGACACAGCGGTCTGGCCTCACATTCCAATGGTCTGCTATCCCGACTGACAGTTCGCGCCGCTCGCGAAGCCGCCGATCTCCCCCCTCGCGGGGGAGATGTCCGGCAGGACAGAGGGGGGCGCCGTCGAGCGCCACCCTTGAGTTAATTCTCGATCGTCAAGAACCTGGCGTCGGCATACTCTTGCAATTGGGTCAGAGGGGTCGGCGGGACAGCGCCCCCCTCTGCCCTGCCGGGCATCTCCCCCACAAGTGGGGAGATCGCCAAATTCGCCTGCCGCGCCTCAAGCCGCCTGCGGTTCCGGATCGAAGGCCGGTCGGCTGGTGTTGATCAGGAGCGAAATACAGGCGGCGGCGATCGCGGTCATGCCGGCAATCAGGAACGCCAGTTCGTAATTGCCCTGCAGTTCACGCATGGTGCCGCCGAAGGCCGCGGCGGTGGCGGCACCCACCTGGTGGCCGGCGACGATCCAGCCGAACACGATCGGCCCGCTGCGGTCGCCGAAGGCTTCGTTGGCCAGCCGCAGCGTCGGCGGCACGGTGGCGATCCAGTCGAGGCCGTAGAGCACGGCGAAGATGATCAGGCTGGTTGCCGAAAAGCCGGAATAGGGCAGGTAGATCAGCGACAGGCCACGGATGGCATAGTAGACGCCGAGCAGCTTGCGCGGGTCGAAACGGTCGGTGAGCCAGCCCGACAGCGTGGTGCCGATCAGGTCGAAAATGCCCATCATCGACAGCAGGCCGGCCGCCTGCACCTCGCCGATGCCCATGTCGCCGCAGAACGCGATCAGATGCGTGCCGACCAGTCCGTTGGTGGTGAAGCCGCAGACGAAGAAGGTGGCGAACAGGTACCAGAACACCCGCGTGCCGGCGGCGCGGCGCAGCGTGTTGAGCGTATGCGCAAGGAAATTGCCTTGCGAGGCCGGCGACACCGGCGGCACATCATCCGCCTCGGCGCCATAGCGCACCATGCCGATCGAGGCCGGGCGCTCCGGCACCAGCAGCCAGACCAGAGGGATCAGCGCCGCTGTGGCGATCGCGACGGCGATGACGACAGGCTGCCAGCCGCCAGCCTGGGCAAGCGAAGCGATCAGCGGCAGGAAGACCAGCATGCCGGTGGCGCTGGAGGCCGACATCAGCCCCATGACAAGGCCGCGATTGGTCTTGAACCAGCGGTTGACGATCGTGGCGCCGAGCACACTGGCGACGGCGCCGGATCCGATGCCGGAAAAGACGCCCCAGGTGATGAACAGATGCCAGGGCTTGGTCATCAGCAGGCTGAGCGCGGTCGAGCCAGACATGATCACCAGCGATGCAAGCAGCGTGCGGCGCAGCCCGATGCGCTCCATCAGCGCCGCGGCGAACGGACCGGTCAGCCCATAGAGCAGGATGCCGACACCCGCGGCCAGCGAGATGGTGTCGCGCCGCCAGCCGAAACTGTTTTCCAGCGGCAGCATCATGACGGAAGGCGCGGAACGCAGGCCGGCCGCGATCAGCAGGCAGAGGAAGATGACACCGACCACGACGAAAGCGTAGCGCTGGCCAAAGGGATGGGATTGAGCTATCATGTTACTGACCGGTACGTTGCAGGATGGGAATGTATACGTACCGATCGGTAACATTGTCAATCGAGTCCCATGATGTCAACCGACAAAAATATTGAACTGACCATCAGCGACGGTCATGCATCGGCGCCACCCAAGGCCGCCAAGAAGATCCTCGATGTGGCCTATGAGCTGTTCTACCGGCGAGGTATCAGGGCGATCGGCGTCGACGAGATCGTCAAGCGCGCCGGCGTCACCAAGCCGAGCCTCTATCGCAGCTTTCCCTCCAAGGACGAACTGGCCGCCTCCTACCTCAGGCAATACGATCTTGAATACTGGGAGCGTTTCGATGAGGCCGTTGCCGCCAATCCCGGCGACCCGCGCGCGCAGATCAAGGCTTTCCTGACCCGCATCGGCAAGCGAACGCAAGTGGCGGACTATCGCGGCTGCGGCATGACCAATGCGGCGGTCGAATATCCCGACCACAGCCATCCGGCCCGCGTCGTCAGCGAGGCAAACAAGCAGGAATTGCGCCGCCGCCTGCGCGCCATGGCGGCTGCGATGGGCGCGCAGGACCCTGACACGCTGGGCGACGGGCTGCTGCTGCTCATCGAAGGCGCCTATATCAGCGGCCAGCTGTTCGGCCTCGGCGGACCGGCACAGTCGGTTGCCCGCAACGCCGACCTGCTGATCGAAGCGAGCTTGAAGAAATAGCCATTGGCGATACGCTGGGACGACCTCCAACGGAGATCTCCGCGATGCGCAGCCTGTTGATCCCGCTCACCTTCGCCGGCCTTTGCCAGGCGGCAAAAGCCGGTGAGATATCCAGCGCCTACACCGACCTCGACTGGAAGAAGGACTGTGTGACTTATGCGCAGGCCGAGCAGGGCGACGGCGACTGGGCCGACCTCGCCTGCTCAGGCTATCGCGGCTATTCCGTGCTGATCGGATATGACGACGCCCGCGAATCGCTGTTCTACGGTTTTCCGCCCGGCGGCGACATGACGTCCGCCTGGGAGAGTTTTTCGGCTTTCAATTCGTCCGCGGCCAAGGTCGAGTGGCGCATCGAAACCAATGGCGACAAGGCCGTGCCATTCGCGGTCATCCACCGCCGCTCGATCAGCGATCCCGAGGACGAGACCAAGAAGACCGAGGTGCTGCTCGTCGCCAAGGTCGCCCAGATGGACGTCCGTGACGGCTGCACCGTCGGCCTGGTGCTGGCCACCGGCAACCCCACCGCCAACGACCAGGCGCGCAAGATCGCCGATGAAAAGGCGAAAGGCTTTGCCTGCGGCAAGGACAAGCGCGTGGTGGTCGGCAACGTGCCGGCTTTCGGCCGGGTCGATAACTGACCGCTCGAGCTACTTGCTCGCCTTTGCCCGGTCGATCGCGTCCATGATCATCTTCTTGGCGTATTTGGAATCGTGCCAGCCCTCGATCTTGACCCATTTGCCGGGCTCGAGATCCTTGTAGTGCTCGAAGAAGTGCTGCACCTGCTGGCGCGTGATGTCGGGCAGCTGCGTGTATTCGGTGACGTTCTCGTAGCGCAGCGTCAATTTTGGCGACGGCACCGCGATGATCTTCTCGTCCTGGCCGGCATTGTCTTCCATGATCAGCACGCCGATCGGCCGCACGTTGATGACGCAGCCCGGCACCAAAGCGCGCGTGTTGCAGACCAGCACGTCGATCGGGTCGCCATCGCCCGACAGCGTGTGCGGCACGAAGCCGTAATTGCCGGGATAACGCATCGAGGTGTGCAGGAAGCGGTCGACGAACAGCGTGCCGGCCTCCTTGTCCATCTCGTACTTGATCGGCTCGCCGCCAATCGGCACCTCGATGATGACGTTGACGTCGTCAGGCGGATTCTTTCCAGTGGCTATGGCTTCGATGCGCATGGCTTTTGTCCCTCTCTCGATCGGCAGGAGATAGCGGGCGGCGCAAAATGGTGCAATGCGGCGAATGGTGCTTAAATGCATCCCGCGAGATGCGATGGCGTTCGACGTGTTCAATCATCGGCACAAGATGTTTCAGCGCCGTGATTTTGCGTGAGTCGGGGACTTCGCCTTCCCCGATCATCCCCCGGCGGTCACTCCCAGACGAAAGCGACCTTCTTCAGCGCCTTCTGCTCGAAAATCTCGACGCCTTCGGCGATGTCGCGGCCGCCAGCCCCGGCATAGAAGGCCAGTGCGTTCTGGTTGTCTTCCAGCGCCCACACCACCATGCCTTTCAGCCCGTGGTCGGCGAGACGTGCCCTGGCTGCCGAAAACAGCCGTCTGCCGAGACCGATGCCCTGATATTCCGGGCGCAGGTACAATTCGTAGATTTCGCCCTGCTGCTTGAGCTCCTTGGCGCGGTTCTTGCCGATCGTCGCATAGCCGGCGATCGTGCCGCCGATCTCGACGACCAGCACGGTGGCGGCGCGGCGGATGGCATTCGCCCACCAATCGGCTCCCCGGCGGTTGATCATCGACGTCAGAGTACGGTGCGGAATGATACCGGAATAGGCGCCGCGCCAGGCTTCCAGGTGCACCTCGGCAATGGCGCTGGCATCGCGCGGGTCTGCCTTCCGAATGTCGATCGTCAGCGTATTCATGATTTGTTAACCATAAACCCGCGTTGCCCGATTGCAAGAGTCGGGGCGACCGATGGTCCGCTTTCGCACAGACGATCATGACGCTGGCGACATCCGGTAAAGCCTGTCAGGAATCCGGCTGAGGAGCGGTTGCAGGCGAGCTTTCAGATTTCGACCAGATGGTCGTCAAGCTCGTTGGTATCGCCCGGCGTGACCGGGAAGTGCTCGGCCAGCACCGCCCCGACCTGCTCGATCGCCTTGACGAAACCGTCGGCAAGCCGGTCGTCGCCGGCATGCGCGGTCAGATCGCGCACCACGCCGTCCCAGACATGCTGGCCGACCTTGGCGTCGATGCCTGAATCGGCGACCACTTCGGCATAGCGCTCGGCGATCGAGACGAAGATCAGCACGCCAGTGCGCGCCGTGGTGCGGTGGACGTTGCGGGCGAGGAACTGTTTGACCGCATTGGCGTGCGCAGCCTGATAGCGCAGCCGCCGCGGCACCATATGGATGCGCAGGCCGGGCAGCGTCCACAGCAGGGCAAGCACGCAGGCCAGCGCCAGCAACTCGGCGATGACGAAATGCGGCAGGCGGATGGTGAGCCACCAGGCCTCCAGCCCATAAGCGACCGCGAGGCTGACGACCAACATGCCAAGCGTCGCCATCAAAGCCGCAGGGGCGAAATAGCCATCGCTTGCATGCGCCACGACGCAATAGATCTCGCCGTCGGTCCTGGATTCCGCCGACCGGATCGCAGCGGCGATGCGTTCATGATCCTGTGGGCTGATCGGTCGTGTTGCCATGATCTTGTCTCACCAGCTTCCTGAAGAACCGCCACCGCCGGACGAGCCGCCGCCACCGGAGAAGCCTCCGCCACCTGAAAACCCACCCCCGCCGGACGACCAGCCACCACCACCCGACGACCATCCACCGGACGACCGCCGGTGCGGCTCGAAGGTCATGCCGAGCCAGCGATAACGTCCGGGGCCGAGCTTCTGGCCGAAGATCGGCGGCAGGACCGAGGCCGCGATGCTGCCGAAGAAAATGATCGCCCAGATGCTGACGAAGACGGCAAAGAACAGGTCGTCGGAATTGAACGGCGCCTGCTCGTTGCGCTTGCCGCGCGCCTCCAGCTCCTCCGGATTGCCTTCCAGCACCATGATCATGTCGTCGACGGCCTTCGAGATGCCGCCGGAGAAATCGCCGGCGCGGAAGGCCGGCACCATGTCGTTCTCGATGATCAGCTTGGTGTGCAGGTCGGTCAGCGTGCCTTCCAGCCCATAGCCGACCTCGATGCGCATCTTGCGGTCGTTGGGCGCCACCAGCAGCAGGACGCCGTTGTTTTCCTTGGCCTGGCCGAGCTTCCAGAAGCGGAACAGCCGGTTGGCGTAAGGCTCGATCTCCTCGCCGCCGAGGCTGGGGATGGTGGCGACGACGATCTGGTCGGAGCCCTTGGTTTCGAAATCGGCCAGCTTCTGGGTCAGCGCCGCTTTGGTCGCGGCATCGATGATGCCGGCATTGTCGACGACGCGGCCCGTGAGCGCCGGCAGATCGGCGGCGAAGGCGGTTAGGGGGAGGAAGAGTATGCTGGCAAGAAGGCCAAGAAAGGAAAGGTAGGTGTTCCGTAGCGCCCCCCTCTGTCCTGCCGGACATCTCCCCCTCAAGGGGGGAGATTGGATGTCATCCAGGGTTTCGCCAATCGTCAAGGTTTGAGACTGGGAGCCGACCGCAAAGCTGCCAATCTCCCCCCTTGAGGGGGAGATGTCCGGCAGGACAGAGGGGGGTGTTTGCATGCCAGCGATCCGTCTTTTCGCGGAATTTATTCCGATGACTTTTCGCCGTTCACCCGCCCTGCTTCGTGCCGAAATCGACCTTCGGCGGCTGCATCTTGTCTTCATCGACGGTGAAGTTCGCGAAAGGTTGATTGCCGCGGAACCAGAGCGTCGCCCACAGCACCGAGGGGAACGTCCTCAGCGTCAGATTGTAGTCCCTGACGGCCTGGATGTAGTCGCGCCGCGCCACCGCGATGCGGTTCTCGGTGCCTTCTAGCTGCGCCTGCAGCGCCAGGAAATTCTGGTTGGCCTTGAGGTCGGGATAGGCCTCCGACACCGCGATCAGCCGCGACAGCGCGCTGGTCAGCCCGGCCTGGGCATCCTGGAACTTCTTGAGCGCTTCCGGGTCCTTCAGCGTTTCCGGCGTCACCGTGGTCTGCGTCGCCTTGGCCCGCGCCTGGACAACGGCGTCGAGCGTGTCCTTTTCATGCGAAGCATAGCCTTTGACCGTCTCGACCAGATTGGGAATGAGGTCGGCGCGGCGCTGATACTGGTTCAACACCTCGCTCCATGCCGCCCTGGCGTTTTCTTCCGCTGTCGGGATCGTGTTGTAGCCGCAGCCGGCAAGCAGCGGCAGCACGATTGCCATCATCAGGAAGGCGGGCAGCGTGCGGAATGTCGATGGTCGAGCAAGGCGCTGGGCAAGCATGATGGGGGTCCCTCGATAGAAGTTGCAGGCGAAGCATTACCACAATCGGCGCGCAAGAAAACGGCCCCGACCCCTGCAGCAGGCTCGGCGTATATCGTGCCGCGCAAGGCCCTGTGATTGGCCGCGCGAACGCGATAAGGTCCGATCAGAACGGGACATCATCATGGCGCGACGCCAGGACAGTGACAGCGAATCGCGCCGCATCCTCCAGCGCGTCGCGCAGGAGACCGATCCGGCCGGCAACTCTTTCGTGGCACGGACGACGAAAGGCATGCGCGACCATGTCTCGGCGGCCGATGCCGACCGCACGGACCCGATCGAAGTCTGGGGCACGCGCGTTGGCAGGATACTAGGCCTGCTTCTGGCGCTGGGCCTGATGGTCTGGCTCGTGCTTTTCCTCACCCGGGGCAGCTAGGAATCAAAAAACAATGAGCGCCGAAAAAACCGACGCGCCGCGCGCGGTCATCGTCATTTCCAGCCATGTCGCCCGTGGCTCCGTCGGCAACCGCGCCGCCGTCTTCGCGCTGGAGACGTTGGGCTTTCCGGTCTGGGCGGTGCCGACAATCATCCTGCCCTGGCATCCCGGCCATGGCCGGGCGACCCGCATCGTGCCGCCGCTCGACCAGTTCAAGGCGCTGATGGCCGATCTGGAGCGCGCGCCGTGGCTGGGTGAAGTCGGCGCCGTGCTGTCGGGCTATCTCGGCGAGGCCGGCCAGGCCGAGGCGGTCGCCTCGCTGGTCGCCGCGGTCAAGGCGAGGACGCCCGATGCCGTCTATATCTGCGATCCGGTGATGGGTGATTCCGGTGGCCTCTATGTGCCCGAGCTCACCGCCACCGCAATGCGCGACCGGCTGATGCCGATCGCCGACATCGCCACCCCCAACCGCTATGAGCTGGAATGGATGGCCGGCGCGCCGCTGCCCGACCTGAAATCGGTGATCTCGGCGGCACTCCATGCCGGACCGTCGACCATGCTGGTCACCTCGGCACCGTCGATGATTTCAGGCGGCACCGGCAATCTGCTGCTCGACGGCACCCAGGCGCTGCTGGCCGAGCACCGCCTGATCGACAAGCCACCGAACGGTCTGGGCGACCTGACCGCGGCGGTCTACCTGGCGCGCATCCTGTCCGGCCAGCCGGCGATCAAGGCGCTGCAGTCGACGACGGCGGCGGTCTACGAGATCCTGGCGCGCACGGCAAAACGCGGCGGCGACGAATTGCAGCTCGAAACCGATGCGCAGAGCCTGTCGCACCCGATGGCCATGGTCCAGCTGCGCCGCCTCACGCATCCGGGGCGGGACCGCCGGGCGTGACCCCGGCCAAAGTCGTGCTCGTCGGCGTCGATGGCTGCAAGGCCGGCTGGATCGCCGTGCTGCGCGAACTCGGTTCGACACCTCGTAACCCCGACGCCGCGCCTTCGGTCGACGTCTTCCCCACCTTCGCTGCCCTGCTGGCGGCGGTCCCCGATGACGCGATCGTCGCCGTCGACATGCCGATCGGTTTACCGGAATTTTCGCAAAAGGGCGGACGCGGACCGGAGGCGCTGGTGCGGCCGCTGCTCGGCGCGCGCCAGTCCAGCGTCTTTTCGATCCCGTCCCGCGCCGCGCTCTATGCCGACACCAGCGGCTTCACCACGACCGAAGCCTGGTACGCGGCACATATCAGGGCAAGCGACGTGGCCAGGACCACATCCGATCCACCGCGCGGCGTTTCCATTCAGGCCTTCGGCATCTTCTCGAAAATCCGCGAGATCGACGCCTTGCTGATCGCGCGGCCCGAGCTGCGCGGTCGCGTCTTCGAATCGCATCCGGAAGTCGCCTTCTGCCGTCTGAACGGCGATCAGGCCATGCTGTTGCCGAAGAAGATCAAGGGAAAAGTCAATCCGGCCGGCATGGCTGAACGCAAAGCGCTGCTTTGCCGGCACGGCTATGACACGGACTTCCTCGACCAGCCGCCGCCACGTGGTGCGTCCGCCGACGATTTCCTCGACGCGGCGGCCATGATGCTGATCGCCGGCCGCATCGCCGGCGGCGAAGCAAAACCGTTTCCCAACCCGCCGCTCGCTGACGGTTTTGGCATACCGGTCGCCATCTGGGCGTGAATGGCTGAAATGGTCGTTGACGTATATCGTGGGGTACGAGAGGAGATTTGATGTTCACCTCTGAGGAGTGATCCTTCATTGATCGATGTAAAGAGCCTCGTTCCTCGCGATAAATTTGACCTGGATGCGGTCACCGCTGTTGAACGAGCGGGTTACCCCGCCATCGCACCCATCCTCGACGACCTCATAGGGTGGACAGCGGACGGCAACTGGCCTGTTGCCCAACCTCTTGCCCATTTCCTCTCGACGCTCGGAGAGCCAATTGTCGATCCGGTTCTCAGAGTTCTTCGCGGAGACGATCCCACCTTTAAATATTTCTGCATCATAATGATCGTCGAGATTTTGCCGATCAACATACTGAAGGCCGTGGAAGACGATTTACGGAGACTTGCGGACAGTCCAAACAAATCCGACAGGATGGAGGAGGTGGACGAAGTCGCCCGCGAAGCCCTGCTGCGCTTACGGCCCTGATGTTGCATCGGCTTTGGACGAATCTCGGTCAAGCCTTGCATCTTGAGTCGTCTTTTATGGCCAGCCCCCGCAATTCTGCATTGCTCGCAGCGGGCTTTTACCGCTAGAGCCATTCGTCGATCGCAACGAGCTGCCGCCTCCAACCGGAAAGGCCTTAGCCGCCCATGCCTCATCTTCCCGACCATCTCCTCGCCGGCTACCGCAATTTCATGAACGGCCGCTACCCCACCGAGAGCGGCCGCTATCGCGAGCTCGCCCGCGAAGGCCAGGCGCCCGAGACCATGATCGTCGCCTGTTGCGATTCGCGATCAGCGCCCGAGGCGATCTTCGACGCCGGCCCCGGCGAGCTCTTCGTGCTGCGCAATGTCGGCAATCTGGTGCCGCCCTACGAACCGGACGGCGAGTTCCATTCGACTTCGGCGGCGCTCGAATTCGCGGTGCAGAGCCTCAAGGTCAAGAACATCGTCGTCATGGGCCACGGCCGCTGCGGCGGCATCCGCGCCGCGCTCGACACCAATTCCGCGCCGCTGTCTCCCGGCGACTTCATTGGCAAATGGATGAGCTTGATCGCGCCGGCCGCCGAGACGGTGTCGGCCAGCACCTTCATGACGGCGACGGAGCGCCAGACGGCCCTCGAGCGCATCTCGATCCGCTATTCCCTCGCCAATCTCAGGACCTTTCCCTGCGTCTCGATCCTCGAGGGCAAGGGGCGGCTGTCGCTGCACGGCGCCTGGTTCGACATTTCGACCGGCGAGCTCTGGGTGATGAACAAGGAGACCGGCGATTTCGAGCGGCCGGCGCTGGAATGAACGGGGCGGCGCGCCAGCTGATAGACGCCAGGCCGGTTGTTTTCACGGCAGCCTTATCGCTGTTGGCGATCATGGCCGCTCGCGCCGATGACCGCGCCATCATCAGCCGCTGGTATTCGGCTCTGCTGGTCGCCGATCGCACCGAGTTGGCGGACCTGCTCGCCGACGACGTCCGCATCAAGCTCGACGATCTCGGCGTCGTCCAGAGCAAGCAGGAATTCATCGCCTCGCTCGACGAATGGAAAGGCGCGGTTGCCGGGGCCGCTATCCGGCACCGCATCGAGAAGAGCGAAGGCGGGGTCACCACCGTGATCGCCTGCTACGATTTCCCCAACAATGACATGCTGATGCAGGAAACCTTCGCGGTGCGCGACAACCGCATCACTGCCAGCTCGCAGGCCGCGATCGCCGAAAACTGCGAAGGCTACTGAGCGGAGCGGCCAACTGGCATATTGCGGGCCCGCGGACCGCGTCCTACATCGGTGACACCCTCCTTCCTGATGCCAGCGAAAGACCCTTCATGCCCTCCACGAAAGTCGTCGATCTCGCCGCCCATCCATTGACCGCGTGGCGAGGTCCGCTCGGCCTGCCCGATTTTGCCCATATTGGCGACGGTGACTTTTCCCCCGTCTTCGACGCCGCGCTGAAGGCGCATGAAGCCGAGATCGACGCGATATCAGGCAACAAGGATACGCCGACCATCGAGAACACGCTTGCAGCGCTGGAACTGGGCGGCGAGGCGCTCGATCATGTCTCGTCGATCTTCTGGTGCCGCGCCGGCGCCTACACCAACGAGACGATCCAGGCGCTGGAGCGCGATATCTCGCCGAAGATGTCCAGGCACTTCTCGGCGATCTCGATGAACGAAAAACTGTTTGCCCGCGTCGACGATCTCTACCAGCGCCGCGAAGCCCTGAAACTCGATCCCGAGACGCTGCGCGTCCTGGAGAAGACTTGGAAAGGCTTCGTCCGTTCCGGCGCCAAGCTCGACGCCGACGGCAAGATACGATTGGCCAAGATCAACGAGGAGCTGTCGTCGCTCGGTACGACTTTCGGCCAGAACGTGCTGGCCGACGAGCGCGACTGGGCGCTGTTCCTCGACGAGGCCGACCTCGTCGGCCTGCCGGAGTTCGTGAAAAGCTCGATGGCCGAGGCCGCCGAGATGCGCGGCCAGAAGGGCTGCTACGCAGTCACCCTGTCGCGCTCGATCTATGAGCCGTTCACCACCTTCTCGGAACGCCGCGACCTGCGCGAGATCGCCTATCGCGCCTTCACCATGCGCGGCCAGAATGGCGGTGCGTCCGACAACACGACCGTGGTGCGCGACATGCTGAAGCTGCGCGCCGAGAAAGCGAAGCTGCTCGGCTACGCCTCCTTCGCCGCGCTCAAGCTCGACGATACCATGGCCAAGACGCCGAAGGCGGTGCATGCGCTGCTCGACCCGGTCTGGGAAAAGGCGTTGGAGAAGGCCGCCGCCGATCAGAAGGAGCTGGAGCGTCTGGCGACGGAAGCCGGCAGCAACGAAAAATTCGCCGCCTGGGACTGGCGCTTCTACCAGGAGAAGCTGCGCGCCGAGAAGTTCGCTTTCGACGAGGCGGAGCTGAAACCCTATCTGCAGCTCGACCGTGTCATCGATGCCTGCTTCGACGTGGCGACGCGGCTGTTCGGCATCACCTTCGAGGAGAAGAAGGGCATCGCCGCCTGGCATCCGGACGCGCGTGTGTTCGTGGTGAAAAACGCCGACGGCAGCGAGCGCGGCCTGTTCCTGGCCGACTATTTCGCGCGGCCCTCGAAGCGCTCTGGCGCCTGGATGAGCGCGCTGAAGTCCGGTTACAAGCTCGGGCATGGCTCGAAGCCGGTGATCTACAACATCATGAATTTCGCCAAGCCGCCGGCGGGCGAACCGGCGCTGCTGTCGGTCGACGAGGCGAAGACCTTGTTCCACGAGTTCGGCCATGCGCTGCACGGCATGCTGACCGACGTCACCTGGCCGTCGGTGTCAGGCACCTCGGTCAGCCGCGACTTCGTCGAATTGCCCTCGCAGCTCTACGAGCACTGGTTGACGGTGCCGGCGGTGCTGGAAAAGCACGCGCTGCATGTCAAGACCGGCAAGCCGATGCCGAAGGCGCTACTCGACAAGATGCTGGCCGCGCGCACTTTCGGCGCTGGCTTCGCCACCGTCGAATTCACCGCCTCTGCCTTGATCGACATGGCCTATCATGCGCGGCCCGATGCGCCGGATGCACCGCTTCGTTTCGAGGCCGAAACATTGGCAACGCTCGACATGCCCGACACGATCGCCATGCGTCACCGCACCCCGCATTTCGGTCATGTCTTCTCCGGCGACGGTTACTCGGCCGGCTATTATTCCTACATGTGGTCCGAGGTGCTCGACGCCGACGCCTTCGCTGCCTTCGAGGAGACGGGCGATCCCTTCAACCCGGCGCTGGCCGAGCGGCTGAGGAAGAACATCTACGCCGCCGGCGGCTCGAAGGACCCCGAAGAGCTTTACACCGCGTTTCGCGGCAAAATGCCTTCGCCGGAAGCGATGATGGTCAAGCGGGGATTGGTGTGATTACCCGATCTCCCCCCTCGTGGGGGAGATGGCCGGCAGGCCAGAGGGGGGCGCTGTCCCGCCGACCTTTCTGTGAATCGCGATTTCGACCTTCGTTGGTTTCTTGTTGTCCCAAGACTATCGGCGCCGCGATCCTTCGCGCCCCCCTCTGCCCTGCCGGGCATCTCCCCCACGAGGGGGGAGATTGGCAGGGTCGCCCGCGGCACCTGCCCAAGGATCAGCCACCCGTGGCCACACTGGCCGGGTCAGCTTGGTATAATTCGTCGCCGCCGGATTGCTGGGATACGAACTCGGCGCCGCGACATAGATGATCTCGGCGGCGATCGGCTCGAAGCCGGCGTAGAAATGGTTCGTCGACTTGATCAGCAAAATGTCTTTCGACAGCGGATCGACGCCGATGTTGGAAAAGACATCCGGCTCGAAGGTCTGCGTGCGGTTGGTGTTCAGGATCACATCGACCTCAGTGCCCTCGATGCGCACCACCGCTGACGGTCCCAATGTCACGCGGCTCGGTCCGAAACTCTGCCAGCCTTCGCTGACAGCCTTCAGCACCTTGACGCGCGCGTCGATCGGCTCGCCCGCCTGTGGCCCGGCCTTGCCGCCGAAGCGCAGGTCGATGACCGCACCCTCGCCCGCCGCCTGGCAGAAAGTCACCGCGATCGGATCCCAGATCGTCGCCACGCCAACGCTTGTGATGCCGCGCGCCAGGAGGTCGCGCAGCACAATGGTGCCGTCGCCCGGCACCCCGCCACCGGGATTGTCCCAGATATCGGCGATGACCACCGGGTTGTCCTTGCGCTGTGCGCGCACCGCGAGCGCCCGCTCGATGCCGTCGGCCGTACTCAGCATGGTCATCGCCGTCGTTTCGCGCATGGCATAGAGCTCACGTCCCAACCTCTCGGCCAGCGCATCGCCCCCGACCTTGTCATTGTCGGTGACGACCAGGATGCGCGTGCCCATTTCCGGCACGTCGGCGGCCATGAAGCCGTGGATGACCGAGACCGACAGCACCCCGTCCTTGCCGTGCAGTGCCTTGATGCGATCGACGAAGGAACGCATCGGCTCGCGGCTGGTCGGCAGCACCTGGATCATGCGGCAGTCGAAGGTCGAGATGACAGGTTTGATCTCGCCGCGCGCCGCTGCAAGGCCAAGCTCGACGACGTGCTCGCCGCGCTCGTAGAAATCGGTGTGCGGGAATTCCAGGAAATAGGCCATGATGTCGGACGCCGCCACGCGCTTGGGCGTCAGATGGCTGTGCGGATCGAACTCGCAGGCGACCACCACCTCAGGCCCGACGATGCCGCGCACGCGCTCCAGCAGATCGCCCTCGCAGTCGTCATAGCCTTGCGCCACCATGGCGCCATGCAGGCCGAGAATGACGGCATCGACCGGAAGTGCCGCCTTGAGCTGGCCGAGGATCTCGTCGCGCAGCGCTTCGTAGGTCTGCCGCTGCACCATGCCGCCGGGCTCGGCCCAGGTCGCGGTGCCCTCGATCACGGTCAGGCCTTCGGCGACCGCGCGACGGCGCAACGCGACGATCGGCGAGGAACAAAGCGTCGGCGTCTCCGGATGCTTGTCCGGCCCGGCATAGAACGCCATCTCGAACGAGGCCCGGTCGGTCGGCACCGGCGAGAAGGTGTTGGTTTCGGTCGCCAGCGAGGCGGTGAAGATGCGCATGAAAGCTCCGTAGACTTCTTGTTTGGCGCAATTCCGGACGGAAAATCGCTGCGCACTTTTCCTGGAATTGCTGGGATCGCTACTTGACCGCCCCGAGCGCGAGGCCCCGGACGAGATAACGCTGCAACCATATGAACAGGATCGCCACCGGCAAGGTGGCCAGCAGCGTCGCCGCCATGACGTGATGCCATTCGATCGTGTAGCGGCCCGCGACCAGCGAGAAGACCTGGATCGGCAGCGTGTAGCTCTCCTGGCTGCGCAGCATGGTGAGCGCCACGACGAATTCGTTCCAGGCATTGATGAAGGTGAAGATCGCCGTCACCGCGATCGCCGGCAGGCAGAGCGGCAAGAACACTTTTCGCAAGGTCAGCCAGCGGCCGGCGCCTTCCATCCAGGCCGCTTCCTCGAGATCGCGCGGAATGGTGTCGAAATAGCTCTGCAGCATCCACACGGTGAACGCGACGTTGAAGGCCATGTAGATGAAGCCGAGCGCGGTGGTCGATTCGACCAGCCCCCAGGCGGCCATCAGCCGGAACAGGCCGAGCACCAGCACGATCGGCGAGATCATCTGCGAGATCAGCAGGAACTGGCGGAACGCGCCGTAACCGGCGAAGCGAAAGCGCGACATCGCGTAAGCCGCCGGCACCGAGATCAAGATGGCGCCGACGGTGGCGATCACGGAGACATAGAGCGAGTTGGCCAACGCCTGGCCGAAGCCGGTCGCTACCCACATGTCGGAAAAATTCGACCAGCGGAACTCGCTCGGCCACCATGTGGGTGTCAGCACCTCGGTCCGCGGCTTCACCGCGGTCAGGAACATCACGGCGAAGGGAAAGATCGTCACCACGATCAAGGGCGCCAGCAGCAGCCAGGCGATGACGGTCCGCTTCAGCTTGCCGGTCATGCGCGCTGCTCCCGCATGGCGAGGCGCACATAGATCATGGTGAAGACCAGCAATATGGCGAACATCACCAATGACACCGCCGAGGCCTCGCCCAGTTTGCCGATGCGGAAGGCGAGCTTGTAGAGATGGGTGACCAGGATGTCGGTCGAATTGGCCGGCCCGCCCTGCGTCATCACCCAGATGATCGGGAACGAGTTGAAGACGTAGATGGTGTTGAGCACGATGGCGATGTTGATGAAGGGTTTCAGCAGCGGAAAAGTGATCTCGCGGAACTGCTGCAGCGGCGTTGCCCCTTCGAGTGCAGCCGCCTCGTAGAGATCGTCCGGGATCGACGACAGGCCGCCGAGGAAGATCGTCGTGGTGAACGGCACCGTCACCAATATGCCGATCAGCACCTGCATCGGAAAGGCGGTGCCGGCCTGTGCCAGCCACTGGATGTTGTGGTCGATCAGGCCAAGCCCGATCAGCGCCGAATTCAGCATGCCGCTTTCGCCGCTCAGCGCCCAGCGCCAGACCACCGCCGTCATGGTCAGCGACACCGCCCAGGGCAGCATGATGATGACGCGGGCAAGGCCACGGCCATAGAAATCGGTGTTGAGGATCATCGCCACCGGGATCGAGACCAGCAGCGCACCGCCGACCACCAGCACGGTCCAAAGCCCCGTGCGCCAGAGGGCCGCGATGAAATCAGGATCGGCGGTCAGCGCGGCGAAATTGGCAAGGCCGCTGAACTCATGCAACTGACCGAAGCGATTGACGTCGTGCGTCGCGATCTGGATCAGGTCCCAGACCGGCCAGAAGATGACCACCGCCGCCAGGAACAGGCTGGGCAAGGTCAGGAGATAGGGCAGGAAGCGATTTTGCATCGGCTAGGTGTACCGTAATTGCCGTGGGCTTGGTGGCCCTTCAATTCCTTACACGCGGTCTGCGCTGCCCCTCACCTGCCTGCCGGCATCCTCTCCCCGTATAGTGACGGGGAGAGGGGCGCTTTCGTCGCCGATTTCGCCAATCACCAGCGTCCAAGAAGGGCGCCGAGGTTGGGGCCAGCCTCTTTCTCCCCGTCGCTATACGGGGAGAAATGCCTGGCAGGGCAATGAGGGGCGGCGCGACATCGACGATCTTGTCCCGATTTGCCTTGTCGGTCTTCGCCATTTATCGCAGGCACCGCTGCATACTTCTTCTAAAAGTGTGGCGCGCCCCACCTGAGTCGGGGGCGCGCCACGGGCGCAGGGAGATACGCCCTATTTCTTCAGCACCGCATTGGCCTTCGCCGCGGCGTCCTTCAAGATTGTCTCGGGATCGCCGCCGAGATAGATCTTCTGCATGGCATCCGAGGTGATCTGGGCGACTTCTTCCCAGCCCGGGATGACCGGCGCGAAACGAGCGTCTGGCAGCAGTGCCGTAAAGGCGGCCAGATCGGCGTTGTTGACGTAATAATCCATCTTGGCCTCTTCCTTGTTCACCGGCAGGAAGCCTTCACCTTGCGTGAACTTGGCGCGCTGCTCCGTGGTGAACAGGAAGTCCATCAGCTTCCAGGCCTCGTCCTTGTTCTTGGAGTTCTTGAACATGATCATGGAGTCGGTGACGCCATAGGTGCCGCGCGCGCCGGTCGGACCCGCCGGAATGGCGGCCACGCCGTATTTGAGACTCGGCGCCTCCTCCTTGATCTGGTTGGACAGGAAGGGCGCCGTGATCATCATGCCGACCTTGCCCTGCTTGAACAGGTTCTGCACGTCCTCGCGGTTGTTGGAGGTGACGCCGGGCTCGGTCAGCCCCTCGTCGATCATCGACTTGTAGAGCTTGGCGGCTGCCAGCGCGCCCGGCGTGCTCAGGCCCGACGTGCCGTCCTGGTTGAGGATCTCGGTGCCCTGCGACCACATCGCGTAGTAGTAATAGACGTCGGTCTCGATCTCCTTGCCCTGCAGACCGAAGCCGAAGGCACCCTGCGCCTTGATCTTGCGCGCATCCTCCTGCAGTTCGGTCCAGGTTGCCGGCGGCTTGGCGATGCCGGCCTTTTCGAACAGATCCTTGTTGTAATACATGGCGCGCGCCGAGGCGGCGATCGGCAGGCCGTAGGTCTTGCCGCCCATGATCGAAGGCGACAGGAAGGTGTCGATGAAGCGGCCCTTGAATTCGGGCGTGATGTAGCTGTCGAGCGGCTCGGCGACATCCTGCTGGACGAAGTCGATCAGCCAGCGCGTGCCGATGATGGAGAGATCCGCATTGGTGCCGGCGGTGATGTCGGTGGTCAGCTTCTGCAAGAGCACATCCCACGGCACCACCTCGAATTTGACCGTGATGCCAGGGTTCTTCGCCTCGAACTCCTTCTTCACCTGCTCGAAGTAGGGGCCGGTCTTGGCGCTGTATTCCGCGACGGTAACCCGCACTTCGCCGGCCTCTGCCTGCGCCGCGAAGGCCAGCATGCCCATTCCGGCCATCAGGCCGGCAGTCCATTTTGCAAGGTTCATCCGATCTCTCCCATTTGTTTCGCGCATTCGCGCTCCTTGTGCCGGTGCTGACACAAGATTTATGTGACTTTCCTACATTATCGATGAATTCGCCGCACGCAAGCGGATTAATATGTTGCTTAATTACATCTCGTTCTTTAGCCTCCCGGCATCTGCCTGACCTGCGGGAGGAGCAAGCGCCGTGGTTTCGAGAGCCGAATTCGAAGGCAGGACCGTCGTGGTCACTGGCGCCGGTGGCGGCCTCGGCTCGGCGATCGTCGCACTGCTGGCCGGCAGGGGCGCGCGGGTGGTCGGCTGCGACCAGTCCGACGAGGCGCTGGCGAGCCCGCACCTTGCCTCGCGCCATGTCTTCGACCTTCTCGATCGCGCCTCGGTCGAAGCCGCGATCGCCGCGGTGCTCGAAAAGGACGGCGTCCCCGACATCCTGATCAACAATGCCGGCTGGACTCGCGCCGAGACGCTTGATGCGCTGACGGCGGACAGGATCGAGCATGAGCTCTACCTCAATTTGACCGGTGTGATGATTTTCGCCGACCCCATCGTCAAGGCGATGGCCGCGCGCGGTTCGGGCAACGTCGTCTTCATTTCCTCCGTCAACGCCATCGCGCATTTCGGCAACCCCGCCTATGCCGCCGCCAAGGCCGGCATCAACGCCTATGCCAAATCGATCGCCGTCGAGCGTGGCCGCAGCGGCGTACGCGCCAATGTGGTCTGCCCCGGATCGATCCGCACCGCCGCCTGGGACCATCGCCTGGCCAAGAACCCTGACATAATCGGCAAGCTGCAGCGGCTCTATCCGCTCGGCCGCATCGTCAACGCCTCGGAAGTCGCCGAAGCGGTGGCTTTCCTTGCTTCCGACCGGGCCTCGGGCGTAACAGGCGTGGTGATGCCCGTGGATGCGGGGCTGACGGCCGGCTGCCTGCCGTTCATCGACGACATATTGGGAGCGTGACCATGACCGACGTCGAGTTTCGCAACCTGTCGAAATCCTTCGGCCAGCACAAGATTCTCGAGGAGATCAGCCTCGACATCAAGAGCGGCGAGTTCGTCGTGCTGGTCGGTCCGTCCGGCTGCGGCAAGTCGACCTTGCTGCGCATGCTGGCAGGATTGGAGACCATCAGTTCCGGCGATCTCCTGATCGGCGGCACGCGCGCCAACGACCTGCCGCCGCAACAGCGCAACATCGCCATGGTGTTCCAGTCCTATGCGCTGTTCCCGCACCTGAAGGCTTCCGACAATATCGGCTTCGGTCCGAAAATCCGGGGCGAGAACCGCACGGCCATCGACCAGAAGGTCAAGAAGGCGTCCGGCGTCCTCAACCTGTTCTCTTACCTCGACCGCTATCCCCGCCAGCTCTCGGGCGGCCAGCGCCAGCGCGTCGCCATGGGGCGCGCCATCGTGCGCGAACCCTCGGTGTTCCTGTTCGACGAGCCGCTCAGCAATCTCGACGCACAGCTGCGCGTGCAGATGCGCACCGAGATCAAGGCGCTGCACCAGCGGCTGAAATCGACCATCGTCTACGTCACCCACGACCAAATCGAGGCCATGACCATGGCCGACCGCATCGTCGTGATGGATCGCGGCAGGATCCAGCAGGTCGGGGCGCCGCTGGAGCTCTACGACAGGCCGGCCAACAAGTTCGTCGCCGGGTTCCTCGGCTCGCCGTCGATGAGTTTTGTGTCCGGTGCCCTCAAGACGACGCCCGAGAAAACCTGGTTCGAGTCGGTCGGCGGCGGCCGGCTTGCGCTCGCTGGCAAGCCGGTGCCGGCAGGCAGTGCGGTGGAGGCGGGCATCCGGCCCGAGCATTTCATCGTCGGTGAAGCCACCGATGCCATGACGCTCAAGGTTGATGTCGTCGAGCCGACCGGTTCCGAAACCCATGTCTACGGCGCCATTGGCACTGATACGGTACGCGCCGTGTTCCGCGACCGGCTGCCGGTCCGGCCAGGCGACCTGCTGCCGGTCTCCGTCGATCCCGGCAACATCCATCTGTTCGACACGGCGACGGGCCTGCCGCTGAGATGACGACGGAAACGCTGATATGAAGACGCCTGCCGACATCATCACGCGGCTGCAGCTGATGTCGCAGGACGGCACCAAGTCGGATCGCCGGCTGGCGAGCCTCGTTCTGTCCGATCTCGACTTCGCCTCCAAGGCCGCGATCTCCGAGATCGCCGCGCGCGTCGGCGTCAGTGAGCCGACGGTCACCCGTTTCTGCCGCAATCTCGGCTGCGAGGGCCTGCGCGACTTCAAATTCTATCTGGCGCAGGCCATCGCCATCGGCGGCCAGTATCTGTCGCCGGAACCGCTGAGCCGCGACGCCCGCGAGCAGCGCATCGCATCGGCCATCACCGAAGCGGCTGTCACAGCCATCCAGCGCGCCAGCGAGAATCTCGACATGACGACGCTGGTCGACGTCGCCGCGCGCCTTGCGGCATCGGGCAATGTGCTGTGCATCGGTTCGGGTGGCATTTCCTCGATGATGGCTACCGAGATGCAGAACCGGCTGTTCAGGCTCGGCCTGCCGGTGCTGGCGCAGATCGACGGGCAACTGCAGCGTATGTATGCCGCCGTCGCCACGCCGGACACCACCGTGGTCGCCTTCTCGGTCTCCGGCTACGCGCGCTCGGTCATCGAGGCGGTGCAGGTCGCCCAGCAATATGGCGCCGCCACGGTGGCCGTCACCGCGCCCGACTCCGCATTGGCCAAGGCCGCCGACACGGTCATCCACCTGCAGCCGCTCGAGGATGGCAACATCTACAAGCCGACATCGTCGCGCTACGCGCTGCTGGCGATCGTCGACATGATCGTGACATCGGTCGCCGAGACGCGCGGCCCGAAGGTGCTGGAGAACCTGCGCCGCATCAAGCAGAGCGTGAACACGCTGAAGGTGGACGATCCGCGTTTGCCGCTGGGAGATTGAACTTCAGGCAGAGGATTGATCGCAGAGCACTTCGACACTTCTTGCCAGCGCCTCCGGATCACCCACAATGCGCAGCGTCTTGAGCCGGGCCGTGCCGCCGGCAAAGACCGAAACGGCCGATACCGGCACGCCCAGCGCCTTGGCGACCAGCTTCTCCAGCGCTTGATTGGCGGCGCCGTTTTCCGGCACGGCGCGGACCCGCGCCTTCACGTGACGTCGTCCGTCCGCCGATGTTTCGACGCCTTCGAGCCGGTCCACGGAAGACTTCGGCGTTAGCCGCACGAACAGATCGACGCCGTTCTCGCGGATGCGGAACGGCGCGCTCATGCGATCGTCAGGCCAGTAGCAGCGGCGCGATCGTGGTGAGAATGAACTGCCTGAGGAAGAACAGGATCAGCAGCAGGATGATCGGCGAGATGTCGATGCCGCCAAGGTCGGGCATGAAGCGGCGGATCGGCCGCAGCGCCGGCTCGGTCAGCCGGTAGAGCATGTTGCCGATGCTGCCGACGAACTGGTTGCGCGAGTTGACGACGTTGAAGGCATAGAGCCAGGAAAAGATCGCCGAGGCGATGATGACCCACCAATAGAGGTCGAGCGCCATGACGATGGTTTGAATGAGGGCGAGCATGCCGGTCTCCAATTGTTGCCGACATGTAGCCATTACGCGCCAAACCGGCAAGGGCAGGTTCCACCCATGTGACCGGCTGTCGGGTTTTCGGTGAAGCGCCGCCTTGACAGGAAACCGCGTCGCCCGATAAATGCGCCATCCGCTGGACGGGGCTGTAGCTCAGCTGGGAGAGCGCGTCGTTCGCAATGACGAGGTCAGGAGTTCGATCCTCCTCAGCTCCACCAGCGGAATAATCGATTGTCCGGCTTTCCCGCGCGGCAACGCCCAAACGTCATCCGATACGTCGAGATGCGTCACACGGCGTCAATGCCCCCAAAAATGGCCAGATGCGATTTCGCGTTCCCAAGGCGAAATGGTTGTCAATTGGACTTATGGCGATGGGCCTCTGTACGGTCGACACTATTTTTTTTGGAAGCCGCCCCATTAGACTGGCGTTGTGTCGTGCTGTTCGAGGCTGGCCATATCGGCCAGAACATGATGCTCACGGCAACCAGGCACGGCCTGTCGGCCTGTCCGACGGCGGCGCTGAGCCATTCGGCGATCAAGCGCCTTCTGGGCCTCGACCGTCTTACCGACGCGCCCATCTATGCATTGACCCTCTCAACCCCGGAACTTGATCCGCATTCGGCGGTTCGGTCGATCAATTAGCCGCCTCAACATGTCCAGTGCAGCCGGTACGCGTTCCCAGAGTTCCATCCGATGACAGGAGCAGCACGTGTCAAAGCAGTCCTTACGTCAGTCAGAGCTCGATAGTCTCCAATATATCGCGACGATGTCCAACGAGCTGGTGCAGATGGCCGAAGCAAGCCGTTTTCCCATGATCTCCTATCTGCTCGGCATGGCCTATGCCGAAGCCTTCGATGTCTTGCGCGGCGCACGCCCGGCCAGACAAGCGCAGCTTGGCGGCAACCCGATGCACCCCAAGGCACATGCGAAAGGCAACCACGCTCAGCCAAGGACAGCGTAGAGCGCACATGATGCAGACCATCGAGATCAATGGCGCCGGCGATCCTAGCCTTAGAATCCTGCGCACCAAATGCCGCTTCTACCTGGAACAGGTCGAGGCGCTCTGCCAGTCGCTGAGCCAGCGATAGACACCGTTCAATTCAACCTGAACACGAATGGCGCCGTACGGCTGACGCGCGAGCCGAGTTCCGGCGGCGGCGCCGGCACGGTGGCGCCCTGCAGCACCGCGAGCGCGGCACGGTCGAGTTCGGCATCGCCGGACGAACGGACGACCCGGGCCGACAGGATCCGGCCGGACGGGTCCATCGTGAAAGTCACGTTCACATTGCCCTGCGCGCGCCGGGATCTCGCGGCACGCGGGTAGCGCTTGTGGCGGTTGATCCACGCCGTCAGCCGCGATTCCCATTTGGCCGGGCTGAGACCTGAAAACCCCGGCGCGGATCCCGGCGCCGCTGCCCTGGCGGGCCTGGCCTCGGCGCTCGCGGCACTTGCCGTCTTCGGCGGTGCCGCCTTTTCCTTCTTCGGCTTTGGCTTGGGCTTGTCGACAGGCTTTTTGACCTTGGCTTCGGTCGGTTTCTTTTCCTTGCGCCGCTCCGTCGGCCTTGCCTGCGGCGGCGGAACGACAACCTCCGGTGCGACGGTCTCGACAGTATCGGGGACGACCTCCTCCAGCGGCGGCCGGTCGACCGGTTCGGCCTTCGCGATCTCCGTAGGCCCGTCCGGCGGCACCGTTTCCGGCTCGGCAACAGGCTCCGCTTGCTCGACCACCTTGTCGGGCCCGGTCTTCTCGGTCTCTTCGAACGGCTCGGTCTGGTCGGGAATGGCCCCGTTGAGCATCGCTGCCTGTTCGGGCACCGCCGGTGTCACCATCATCGGCACCATGTCGATCACCGGGGCCGGCGGTCCGCTATCCGACGGTTCGACTGGACCGAATTTCTGCACGACATAGGCGACCGCGACATGCGCGCCAAGCATAAGCAAGGCCGCACATGCCCACAGGCCAAGGTCGCGCCAGCCGAAGCGCGACAGCGCCACCGTTGGCGAGGCGGCCGATCGTGTCATGGGGCTGCTGCCGTTCCCCCTGGCACCGATGCGGCGGCATCACCAGCGGGCGCGGCCTCCAGGCCGACCAGGGCGACCTTCAGATAGCCGGCGCCGCGCAGCAGGTTCATCGCCTCCATCAGGTCGCCATAGGCGACCGCCTTGTCGGTGCGCAGGAAGATCCGCGTCTGCTTGTCCCCTTTGGTGCGGCTGTCGAGCATGGCGGCAAAAGCCGGGCGCGGCACGGCGTCATTGCCGATCGCGAGCGTGAGATCATCCTTCAAGGTCAGGAAGAGCGGTGTCTCGGGGCGCGGCGCCGGCGTTGCCGTCGAGCCGGGCAGGTCGACATTGACATCCACCGTCGCCAGCGGCGCGGCGACCATGAAGATGATCAGGAGCACCAGGATGACGTCGATGAAGGGCGTGACCTTGATCTCGTGGTTCTCCTCGAGATCGTCATCCATGATCTGGCGGATCCGGCTGCCCATGGCGCCTCTCCCACTATTCGACCGCCAGCGCCGTCGCGGGTGCGACGGTGCGGAAATCGAGGTCGCGGCTGACCAGCCGTTCGACGCCCGCCGAGGCGTCGGCCAGGATCTGCCGGTAGCCGGCTATCGAGCGGGCAAAGACGTTGTAGATCACCACCGCCGGAATTGCCGCCACCAGGCCCATCGCGGTGGCCAGTAGCGCCTCGGCGATGCCTGGCGCGACCACGGCGAGATTGGTGGTCTGTGCCTGCGAAATGCCGATGAAGGCGTTCATGATGCCCCAGACGGTGCCGAACAGGCCGACGAAAGGCGCGGTGGAACCGATCGTCGCCAGCAGGCCGGTGCCGCGCGCCATGCGCCGCGACGCCGCCGCCTCGATGCGCGACAGGCGCGAGCTGACCCGTTCCTTCAGGCCGTCTCCGCCGACATGGTCGAGCGCACCGGCCGAAAGCGCCGTCTCTTCCTCCGCCGCCCGCACCAGGAGCGCGCCGGGGCCGCCGCTGCGGTCGAGCGCGCGGCTCGCCTGCTTCAACGTCGCGGCATCGCCGATCGCGCGGACGGCATGGCGGACGCTCAGCTTGCCACCGAAAATCTCCAGCGATTTGGCCAGCCATATCGTCCAGGTGACCAGCGACGCGAAGGCCAGTCCGATCATCACCGCCTTCACGATGATGTCGGCGGCCATGAACATGCCCCATGGCGACAGGTCGTGCGGCAGGGTCAGCTCCATCGCCCCAGCAGCCGTCGCCCTCGCCGGCAGATGTCGCCGGTGCTGCAACCGCCGGGGTAGCGGGTGCCGGCGCGGGTGCCTCGACTGCTGGAGCAACGCCGGCAGGTTGCTCCTGGGCCATCGCGCCGGTCGCCGCCAGGATCACCAATGCGACCAACGCCGCCAACAAACCATGTCTCGACACGAGCTTCTTCCTTTGTTCTCCTCTGGTCATGCATTTCTCCAGTGCGGCCGCGGCATTCCAATCCCGGCTGCGGCTGGCAGATGCCCGGCTGACTATAAAACATGAACTTTCTAGTCAACATTGAAGATGACTACAACACTCAACAATCTTTGGAATACGCCGTGAAGCCCTGAACCGCTAACGCACCAGTGGCCCGCCGATATCCCAGGCCGTACGATGCCGGGCATCCGGTATCGCCGCATCGATGCGAACTCGCTAGGGTGATCCGGCGGCAAAGGAGCTCCGGATGATCAAGGCAACACCTTTCGACTACCCCTATGACGGCGGGCTGGTTGCCGAAAACACCGCGTTGATCGTCATCGACCTGCAACAGGATTTCCTGTCGACATCGGGCTATTTCGCCAGGAAAGGGTATGACCCCTCGCCGCTGCGGGCGATCCTGCCCACGGTGAACCGCCTGATCGCGGCCGCGCGCAAAGCTGGCGTCACGGTCATCCACACGCGGCAGGGTTATCGTACCGACATGGCCGACATGACGCCCTATGAGAAATGGCGCCGCAAGCGTGCCGGCCTCGATGGCACCGATATCCTGCTGCGCTCGGGCGCAGGGTTCCAGATCGTTCCGGAGATCGAAGTCGCGCCGCACGACATCATCGTCGACAAGACCTGCAACAGCGCTTTCACCTATACGGATTTCGAGCTTGTGCTGCGTGCGCGAGGCATCACGCATCTGATGTTTTCCGGGTGCACGACGGATGTCTGCGTCCACACCACGCTGCGCGAGGCCTGTGACCGCAATTTCCAGTGCCTGACGATCTCGGACGCCTGCGCCAGCGGCGATCAAAGGGCGCATGAGGCGGCGCTTCACATGGTGACGGTCGAGGACGGCGTCTTCGGCGTGCTGGCCGATTCGGACGCCGTCATCGCTGGCTTGTCGCGGCTGGGCGACAGACCTGAAGCAACTGACGATTGACTGGCTTCAGCTCGCTGCCCGCGCCTCCAACCTTGCGCCAGGTGCATAAGCTCCAGGCTGGAATTCGCAGGCCTCCCGGCGCGCCAGGGAGTTGCGCAGCAGCGCCAGTGTTTCCCGGCCGGCCGTCGCGATCTCGCATGGCGTATCGACGCCGATAATCATGAACTCATCGATGCCCAGAGCCGCATAGGCAAGCAGCGACAACGCCACCTGGGCCGGTGGCCCGGAGAGGTCGACCGCCTTGTGGCCGGCGGCGGAAACACCTTGGTGGATCCTGACCGAAAGCGCGAAGCGCAGTTTGCCGGCGCGGCCATGTTCGGCCGCGGCGCCACGCGCCTGCTCCATCAATTGCCTGATATCGTCGATCGACCCCGGCGCCAGTTCGAAGACATCAGCGTGCCGGCCGGCGACCTTCAGCGCCGTTCCGGATTGCCCACCCATGCGGATCACGAGATCGGCGCCATGCGGACCCTTGCGCGGCACGTAACCGCCCCTGATGCTGTAGAACGCGCCTTCGTGATCGAAGGGCCGATCGTTCGACCACAGACGCTTCAACAGCACCAGATATTCGTCCATGCGCTGCCAGACGACGCCATGTCCGACCGGCCGTGTCTCGGCATCGTCATCGTTCAACGGCTCGCTGATCATCCTGAGCGCCAGCCGTCCGCCACCCGCCCTGTCGATGGACGCCAGCTGGCGGGCAGCCACCGTCGGTTCGATCACGCCGGCCCAATGGGTGAGCACCACTTCCAGCGAAGCGGTGCGGTCGAGCACCTGGGACGCAAGATCCATGTTGGTCAGCAGCCCGGCCGAATCGTCGACGACGATCTTCTGGAATCCGCTATCCTCGATCAGCCCGAGCTTGGTCGCGGTCTCGGCGAAGTCATAGAAAAAAGGAACCGCCGCGTCGGCGGTCTTGCCGGGAACATGCGTGAATTCGATCGGCATTGTCATCTCCTCCATTGCTGGAATCACTGACGCTGTGAAATGCGAATCCTCAGGCGCGCGAAAGCGCTCCGGGATACGGTTCATTCAACTCCGATTGCCTGAAAGCTGTGGGGCAACAGCCCCTGTCGATCCCTTAGGGAATAAGGCCCAGCACGACTGCCCCGGTGAACACGAACGCAAGGGCAAAGACGAGATAGGCGAAAGCGCCGGCATAGGCCGGGCGGAAGCCCTGGGCATTCGCCAGCCTCTGGCCGTTGCTGTCGGTCTGGGCGTTCTGGATATAGGACATGGCGACCTCCGTCTCGCCGATTAATCTATAAAACTTGTAGACTTTGTCGAGTGCTATTTTTCGACCATTGGCAGAACTATTTTCTCTTTGATGGCCAAAGATTGGTGTGAAGTTGCTGTGGGCGTGGGCTCGCGCCCTTACCGCTCCTCCCGTCGAAACGGCTTCAGCAGCGCCGACGGTGCCACCGCGTTGCGTGACATGACGGCCATGGCAACGATGGTGAAGATGAACGGCAGCATCAGGAATGCCTCGTAAGGGATATGCCCCAAACCGCTCGCCTGCATGCGCAGTTGCAGCGCATCGATGAAAGCGAACAGCAGCGCCGCACCCGCCGAGCGCCACGGATCCCAGCGGCCGAACACGACCAGCGCGATCGCCACCCAGCCGCGTCCGGACACCACGCCGAAGGTGAAGGCGTTGAATTGCGCCATCGACAGGAAGGCGCCTGCCAGACCCATCAAGGCACCGCCGAGAATGACAGCCTGGAAGCGCGTGGCGATGACGCTCACACCCGCCGAATCGGCGGCGCGCGGATTCTCGCCGACCATGCGCACCGACAGGCCCCAGGGCGTGCGGTAGAGCACGAAGGCCGCCAGCGGAATGGCCAGGATCGCCATGTAGACCAGCACGAATTGGTTGAACACCGCCGGGCCAAGCACGGGAACATCGGACAAAACCGGTATCGGCAAAGTCTGAAAACCCTTGATGCTCGGCGGCACCGACTGCTGGCCGAAGATCAGCCGGTAGAGGAAATAGGCAAGCCCCGACGAGAACAGCGTGACGCCGATGCCGCAGACATGCTGGCTGAGGCCGAGCGCCACCGTGAACAGCGCATGCAGCGTGCCCATCAGCATGCCGGTCAACACCGCAACCAGCACGCCGAGCCACAGGCTGCCGCTGAGGCTGGTGGCGGTGAAGCCGGTCATCGCGCAGAGCAGCATGATGCCTTCGATGCCGAGATTGAGCACGCCGGCCCGTTCGGAGAACATTTCGCCAAGCGTGGCAAAGGCCAGCGGCGTGGCGATGCGGATGATGGCGGCGAGAAAGCCAACCTGAAAAATCTGTTCGAATACCGCGCTCATCCGATGGCTCCGACGCGGCGGATGCGATAGGCGGTGAACAGCAGCGCCACCAGCATGGCGAGCAGGGCCGTGCCCTGGATGACATCGCTGAGGAAGGCCGGCACACCGGTCGCGCGCGACATCGCCTCGGCCCCCGTCATCACGGCGGCAAGGAAGATCGCAGCCGGCACGACGCCGAGCGGGTTGAGCCGCGCCAGCATGGCGACGACGATACCGGAATAGCCGTAGCCCGGCGAGATATCGCTCATCACCTGGAAATGCACGCCGCCGACCTCGCCGACGCCGGCTAGCCCAGCCAGAGCGCCCGACAGCAGCGCCGTCGAGATCAGCACCCGCTCGACATGGATGCCGCCATATCTGGCCGCTTCCGGATTTTCGCCGGTGACCCTGATCCGGAAGCCGAGCGTCGTGCGCACGATCAGGAACCAGATCAGGGGTGCCGCGATCAGCGCCGCGACGACACCGAGATGCAGCCGCGTGCCTTCGATCAGCACCGGGAAGTTGGCCGAATCCTCGATCGGCGGCGAGATCGGATAGCCGCTGAAGCTGTCCTTCCACGGCCCCTCGATCAGCGCCATTAGCGCATAGTAGATAACCGAGTTGAGCAGCAAAGAACTCACCACATCATCGACCTTGAATTTTACACGCAGCGTCGCCGGCACCAGCGCGACCGCCGCACCCGCCGCCGCACCCGCCAGCGCCATCAGCAGCATGGCGAGCGGCCCCGGCATCGGGATGGCGCCGACAAAGCAGCTCGCCACGGCGCCGGCCAGCAACTGTCCCTCGGCGCCGATGTTCCAGAACTTGGCACGGAAGGCGACAGCCACCGCGAGCCCGGTGAAGATCATCGGTGCGGCCCGCACCAGCGTTTCCGTGATGGCGTAGCTGTCGCCGAGCGAGGCCGTGAACATCACGCCGTAGGACTCGAGCACGCCCGCCCCGGCCAGCGCGATCAGCCCGCTGCACAGGACAAGCGTGGCCGCGATCGCCAGCAGCGGTAGCGCCAGATTGAACCAGGCGGGTGTGGAGGTACGAGCTTCCAGGCGAAACATCAGCCGTGGCCCTCTGCTTGCCGGATGTCAGTGCCGCCCCTCATCCGCCTGCCGGCACCTTCTCCCCGTATAGAGACGGGGAGAAGGGAGCTGTCGCGGCTTTCTGCGCCTCCTGGAAAATTGGCGAAACCATCGATGATAGCGCCCCTCTCCCCGTCTCTATACGGGGAGAGGATGCCGGCAGGCAGGTGAGGGGCAGCGCTAGCGTCTGAAAATTCAATCACTCTAAGCGCTCCCCTCCGCGCCGGTCATCAGCAGGCCAAGCCGCGCGATTGTGGCATCGGCGCTGTCGAGCGTGCCGGCGATGCGACCCTCATACATCACCGCGATACGGTCGCAGAGCACCAGCAGCTCCTCCAGATCCTCGCCGATGACGACGATGCCGCAGCCCTTGGCGCGCATGTCGAGGAATTTTTCGTGGATGAAGCGGGCCGCACCAATGTCGAGCCCACGCGTCGGCTGCGAGACGATCAGAACCTTCGGGTCAAAGGCAAGCTCGCGCGCCAGCAGCGCCTTCTGCAGATTGCCGCCGGACAGCGCGCCGGCCCGCGTCATAGGTCCGGGACATCTGATATCAAAGGCCTTGATCTGTTCTTCGGCGAAAGTGCGGATCGCATCCGGCTTGAGCAGCCCCTTTGCGGAGAAGGCTGATGTACCGATGCGCGGCAGCACCATGGAATCGGCAAGCGGCAAATTGGTGACCAGCCCCGTCGTCATGCGGTCTTCTGGGATGCGGCCGAGGCCGAGCGCCTGCACCTCGCGCGGCGAGAATTGCACGACCTGTTTGCCGGCTATCGTCATTTGACCACCGTCGGGCGCGCGCGTGCCCGAGATGACCTCCGCCAGTGCCCGCTGGCCATTGCCGGAGACGCCGGCAATGCCGAGGATTTCGCCGGCACGAACCGCAAGCGACACATCGCGCAGCGCCGTGCCCGAATGCTTCGAGGTCGAAATGCCATCGAGGGTGAGTACTGCCTCGCCCGGTCTCGATGGCCCGCGCGCCGGTGGCACGATTTCATGGCCGCACATCAATTGCGCCATTGCGGCCGATGTCGTGTTGGCGGGATCGTCTACCCGCCCGGCGACACGGCCATGCCGCAGCACCGTGCAGCGATGCGTCAGCGCCCGCACCTCGTTGAGCTTGTGCGAGATGAAGATGATGCCCAGTCCTTGCGCCGCCATGGAGCGTAGCGCCGAGAACAGCCCGTCGACCTCGCTCGGCGCCAGCACCGCCGTTGGTTCGTCGAGGATCAAGAGCCTGGCGCCGCGAAACAGCGCCTTGACGATTTCCAGCCGCTGCTGCTCGCCGACCGACAGCGCCGAGACCGGCAGGTTCGGATCAAGCGTCAGCCCGTGCTGGCTGCTGATTTCAGCCAGCCGCGCCAGCCCGCCGGCGCGATCGATCCGCCCCGATTTGCCAGGAATGCCGATGAGCAGATTTTCCAGCACGGTGAGCCGTGGTGCCAGATGAAAATGCTGATGCACCATGCCGATGCCGGCGGCCAGCGCGTCGGCCGAGCTGGTAATCCGCACCGGCCGGCCCTGGATCAGGATCTCGCCGGCATCCGGCGCGTAAGCGCCGAACAGCACGTTCATCAATGTCGTCTTGCCGGCGCCATTCTCGCCGAGCAGACCGAGGATTTCGCCCGGCGCCACGCTGAGGTCCACAGCCTCGTTCGCCTTGACGGTGCCGAACCTCTTGGTGATGCCGCGCATTTCGATGAGGGGGGCGGACAAGGGCACTCCTGAGAGGAACTAGCTTTACCATGGCACCTCCGATTGACAGGGATGCGCTGCACCCCCCTCTGGCCTGCCGGCCATCTCCCCTCAAGGGGGGAGATCGGATCTCGTTTCGGCTTTCGCCAATTTTCCGCGTCAGATACGAACGATCCCGGAGAAACTGCCGATCTCCCCCCTTGAGGGGGAGATGCCCGGCAGGGCAGAGGGGGGCGCCACGCACCGCCCCTCAAGTAACAACCCTCAATCCGAAACCGGCGTGTTCTCGTCCACATCCACCCGGAAATTGCCTTCCAGGATCTCGGCCTTCTTCTTCTCGACCAGATCCTTGACCTCGGCGGGCAACGTCTTGTCGAACTTGTGGAAGGGCGCCAGATAGGAGCCACCCTTGGCCATGCGCGAGAAATCGCCGTAATCCTGCGCGGTGTAGACGCCGGCCTTGACCAGCTTGATCGCCTGCTCGACCGTCGGGTACATGTCCCAGACCGGGCCGGTGATGACCGTGTCGGGGCCGAGGCTCGACTGGTCGGACATATTGGAGATGGCGAAGATCTTCTTCTCCACCGCCGCCTCGATGACGCCGAAGCGTTCGGCATAGATGACATCGACGCCGGCATCGATCTGTGCCACCGCGGCTTCCTTGGCCTTCGGCGGATCGAAGAAGGAGCCGATGAAGGCGACCTTCTTCTTGACGTTCGGATTGACCTCCTTGGCGCCGGCGAAGAAGGCGTTGACCAGCCGGTTCACTTCCGGAATGCCCATCGCCGCCACCGCGCCGACCGTGCCCGACTTCGACATCTTGCCGGCGATCATGCCGGAGAGATAGGCGGGCTCATGGATCCAGTTGTCGAAGACGCCGAAATTGGGTTCGGCCGGCCCGGCGCCCGACCCGAACAGCCAGGCGGTTTTGGGAAACTGCTTTGCCGTGCGGCGCGATTCACGCTCGGCGGCGAAGGCATCGCCCAGCACCAGCTGATATCCGCCCTGCGCATATTCGCGCATGACGCGGCTGAAGTCGGCGGTCTGCACCTTCTCAGACCATTTGTATTCGATGCCCAGTTCCTTCTCGGCCTTCTGCAGCGCGACATGGATCTGGTTGTCCCAGGGTTCCTCGATCGGCGTGGCGAAGATCGCCGCCACTTTCAGTTTTTTGCCGGCCGCGAAGGCCGCACCTGGCAGCATCGCTGCGGCTAGGCCAAGCCCGCCCAGCTCCAGCACATTGCGTCGCGACAGGCCCGCGCGCATCGAAGGAGATTTGTTGTTCCGGTTTTCCATTGAAGTGCCCCTCTGTTCGACGGCCGTGTCGAGCCGGCCGTTCCAAAAATCAGACGGGGAACTATGGAACGGGTCCGGACTTTTGTCCACATGGTCAAATTTGGCGAAGCGTGCCGCTGCCATTATTCAAGGAGGGGCAACCACAGGCCAATCGCTTCAGGTTCCGCTGCCCCTCACCTGCCTGCCGGCACCCTCTCCCCGTATAGTGACGGGGAGAGGGGTGCTGTCATGGATGGTTTCGCCAATTGTCGGCGTTGCAGGAAAAGCGCCAGCCTGCGGCCAGCCCCCTTCTCCCCGTCACTATACGGGGAGAAGTGCCCGGCAGGGCGATGAGGGGCGGCGCCGGCTTCGACAGGGTTACCTGAAGCGATTTGCTTAGGCCCGCTCCAGCGCCACGGCGATGCCCTGGCCAACGCCGATGCACATGGTGGCCAGCGCGTAGCGGCCGCCGAGCTCGCGCAACTCAAGTGCGGCCGTCCCCGAGATGCGGGCGCCCGACATGCCCAGGGGATGGCCGAGCGCGATGGCGCCGCCATTCGGATTGACGTGTTCGGCCTCCTCGGCAATCCCGAGCTGGCGCAGCACGGCGATGCCTTGCGAGGCAAAGGCTTCGTTGAGTTCGATGACATCGAATTGTTGCGGCGTCAGGCCAAGCCGCGCGCAAAGTTTCCGAGTCGCCGGCGCCGGGCCGATGCCCATGATGCGCGGCGCGACCCCCGCGGCCGCACCGCCAAGGATGCGGGCGATCGGCGCCAGGCCGTATTTCTTCACCGCCGCTTCGGAAGCGACAATGAGAGCCGCCGCGCCGTCATTGACACCGGAGGCATTGCCCGCCGTTACCGTGCCGCCTTGCCGGAACGGCGTCGGCAGCTTGGCCAATGCCTCGACGGTTGTGCCGGCGCGGGGATGTTCATCCTTCGACACGACAGTCGCATCGCCCTTGCGCTGCGGGATCGTCACCGCAGTGATCTCCTTCGCCAGCCGGCCATTGGCTTGTGCCGCGACCGCCTTGTCCTGGCTGCGCACGGCAAAGGCATCCTGGTCCGCGCGCGACACGCCAAAGTCCTCGGCAACGTTCTCGCCTGTCTCCGGCATCGAATCGACGCCATACTGCTTCTTCATCAGCGGGTTGACGAAGCGCCAGCCGATGGTTGTGTCGTAAATCTCTGCATTGCGCGAAAACGCCGTGTCGGCCTTGGGCATGACGAAGGGCGCACGGCTCATCGATTCGACACCGCCCGCGATCATCAGTTCCGCTTCGCCGGCCTTGATGGCGCGCGCGGCGATGGTCAGCGCATCCATGCCTGAGCCGCACAGGCGATTGACGGTCGAGCCGGGGACTTCCTTGGGCAGGCCGGCCAGCAGCAGCGCCATGCGTGCCACGTTGCGGTTGTCCTCGCCGGCCTGGTTGGCGCAGCCATAGACGACGTCGTCGACCGCCTGCCAATCGATGCCGGGATTGCGCTCGAGCAAAGCCTTCAGCGGGATGGCGCCAAGGTCATCGGTACGCACCGAAGACAGCGAACCGCCGAAGCGGCCGATCGGCGTGCGGATGTAGTCGCAAATATAGGCCTCGGCCATATCAGGCAGCCTTCCCTTTTCCGGTCCCCTCATGCGCCGCCTTGGTGCGGGCCTGCAGGTCGCGCAATGTCCTGAGTTCGAGTTCGCTTGGCGCCGGTGTTTCGTCAAGCGCCTCGGCGAACTTGACCACCCAGCCACAGCTCTCCTGGACCTGCTGACGGGTGACATCGGGATGCAGTGACACGACAGTGAATTCCTTGGTCACCAAATCCGGCTTCCAGATAGCGAGATCGGTGATCAGCAATGTCGGGCCAGCGGTGTCGATGCCAAGCCGCTTGCGATGATCGCCGCCTTCGCCATGGCCGAAGGAGGTGAAGAAATCGATCTTCTCGACCATGCCGCGCTTGGTCTGCGCCATGGTGATATAGACCTCCTTCGAAGACGTCGCGATCTCCGGTGCGCCGCCGCCGCCTGGCAACCTTGTCTTGGGATGAAAATAGTCGCCGATGACCGTGGTGTTGATGTTGCCGAACTTGTCGAGCTGTGCCGCGCCGAGGAAGCCGATCGAGATGCGGCCGCCTTGCAGCCAGTAGCGGAACATCTCCGGCACCGCGACAGTGGTGACCGCGGTTTCACACAATTCGCCGTCGCCGATCGACAGCGGCAGCACGTCGGGCGCGGTGCCGATCGTGCCGCTCTCGTAGATCAGCGTGATATCGGGCGCATGGGTCAGCCGCGCGACGTTGCAGGCGGCCGATGGCGCGCCGATGCCGACGAAGCAGACATCGTCGTTCTTCAACGCACGGCTGGCGGCGATCGTCATCATCTCGTTGGGGGTAAAGGCGAGCTCGCTCATGCCGCTTTCCTCAGATGCTCGACGCGGGCCGCGAAATCGTCGGCGGTTCTTTCGATGACGTGCGCCTGCATCCACGCCTGGAATTTTTCCCGGTCGGCGGCGATCTCGTCCCATTCCAGATAAGCCGCATTGTCGCGCGCATAGTAGCCATGCGCGTAGGAGGGGTGCGAGCCGCCGGGCACCACCGAGATCGCCGAAAGGGTCCAGCGCGGCAGCACGGTCAGGTTCGGGTGCAGATCGTCGAAATTGTCGACCACCTCCTCGACCGTTACCACCGCGCGCCTCGCCGCCAGCACCGCTTCCTTCTGGATGCCGATGATGCCCTCGACCAGCACATTGCCTTTTCTGTCGGCCTTCTGTGCGTGGATGAAGGTGACGTCGGGCCGGATCGACGGCACGGCCGCCAGCACCTCGCCGGTGAACGGACAGGTGATCGATCTGATGTTGGGATTGACGTCAGCCAGCCCGGCGCCGCGATAACCGCGGAAGACGGCGCAAGGCAGGCCCGCCGCACCCGCTTCATAGGCATTGGCCATGCCGGCATGGCTGTGTTCTTCGACCTCGATCGACCGGGGAAAGCCGTTTTCGATCGCATCGCGGGCGCGCCGCAGCAGGCCGACGCCGGGGTTGCCGACATAGGAAAAGACGATCTTCTTCGCCATGCCCATGCCGATCATCTGGTCATAGATCAGGTCGGGCGTCATGCGGATCAGGGTCAGGTCGCGAAACCCCTGGCGGATCGCCTCATGCGCCGCGGCCGTCGGGATCAGATGGGTGAAGCCTTCGAAGGCGACGGAGTCGCCATTGCCCAGATTCTCGGCCACAGCCTGTTTGAGCGGCAGGAACTTGACCATCGCGGCGACCCTCACGATTCAAAAAGTTCGCATTGCGAACATAAGTATTGCATGTGATACTTTCTGCGCCTGCTTCCAGGCGGAGTCAATGCTGGCGAAATCGCCTTTGTCAGAGGACGAGATGGACGAAGAGACCGTTTCCCGTGATCATGTCGGCTCGCTCGAGCGCGGTCTTGCCGTGATGGAGATCCTGGCCCGGCACCCCTCGGGCATGACGCTGACGGAGATGGCCGAGGAAGCGGGTCTGACCCGCGCCGGTGCCCGGCGCTTCCTTCTCACTCTGGTTGCCACCGGCTATGCCACCCAGTCGGCCCGTGTGTTTTCACTCTCGCCGCGCCTGCTGAGCGTTGCCCGAATTTGGCTCGCCGGCACTTCCCTATGGACCTTCGCCGCGCCCATCATGCGCGCGGTGGCGGCGCAGTTGAACGAGGCCTGTTCGGCGGCGATCCTGTCGGGCGAGGATGTCGTCTATGTCGCTCGCATTCCCGGGCGGCGCATCTTGAGCGTGTCGCTCGACGTCGGCACCAGACTGCCCGCCTATTGCACCTCGATGGGGCGGATGCTGCTGGCTGGGCTGACACCAGCGGAATTGGACGCCTTTCTTAGCCGCGCAACCATCGAAAGCCGGACGCCGAAGACGATCACCGACAGGTCATTGCTCGCAGAGGCCATCGGCAAGGCTGGAACGGATGGCTTCGCCGTCGTCGACGAAGAACTGGAACTCGGCCTGCGCTCGATCGCCGTGCCGATCCGCGACAAGGCTGGACGCACGGTCGCGGCGATCAATGTCTCGACCCAGTCGGCACGGTTTTCCGTGGCGGAGATGGAGCGGGAGATTTTGCCTGCGCTGCTTGAGGCCAGGCAGCGTGTCGAGGACTTTTTTGTGGTTTAAGGGGCCTTGTTAGACTTCCCAAGTCGGCGGGACAGCGCCCCCCTCTGCCCTGCCGGGCATCTCCCCCTCAAGGGGGGAGATCGGATGTCGCGTCGGCTTTCGCCAAATTCCAACGTTGCAAGAAATGCGAGGCGCAAAAACTGCCAATCTCCCCCCTTGAGGGGGAGATGTCCGGCAGGACAGAGGGGGGCGCCGGCCCGCCAGCCTCTGATCATTAGCCTCCTCAATGCTTAATCCGGTCCCGCATCGCGTACCACAGCATCCCCAGCACATAGAGCGGCCCGCGCAAGGCCGTCCCACCCGGGAACGGCATCGGACTTAGTGTCGAGAACAAGTCGAGCCGCGAGGCATCGCCGGTGATCGCCTCTGCCAGCAGCTTGCCTGACAGTGTCGACAGGATGACGCCCTTGCCGGAATAGCCATGTGCGAAATAGACCTCGCCATAGTGCCCGACATGCGGCAGCCGCGACGTCGTCACCGACACCAGTCCGCCCCAGGCATGGTCGATGCGGCATCCCTTGAGCTGCGGGAAGGTGCCTTCCATGTGCGGCCGCACGAAGCCAGCGATGTCGGCCGGCGGTGACGGCGTGTAGCGCTCGCCGCCGCCGAACAGCAGGCGTCCATCCGCCGACATCCTGTAATAATTGACGACGAAGCGTGTGTCGGACACCGCGACATTGGCCGGGATGACGTTGCGAGCGCCCTCCAGCGGCTCGGTGGCGACGATATAGTTGCCGACCGGCATGATGCGGCTGTTGACGCGCGGCTCCAGCCCGTTGAGCAGCGCGTCGCCCGCCAGCACGACATGTCTGGCCCGCACCGATCCCTTTGCCGTCGAGATCCGGATCGAGGGTTCGCGCTCCAATTTCACCGCCACTGAATTCTCGTGGATGGTGACGCCGGCAGCGACAGCCGCGCGGGCAAGCCCGAGCGTGTAGTTCAACGGATGCATGTGGCCGCCGAGCGGCTCATACATCGCGCCGTGATAGGGCGTGTCGACCTTGGCCCGAGCCTCTGCCGCCGAGAGAATCTCGACCTCGCGGAATTTCATCACGCTCTCGAGGCACTTGGCTTCTTCTTCCAAATCCTTGAGGTCGGAGCCATTGACCGCGCCGACCAGATGGCCGGTCAGCCTGAGATCGCAATCGATGGCGTTACGCTTGATGATGTCGAGCACCAGCCCGCGCGCCTCGAAGGCGAGGTCGAACAGCACCTTGGCCTGCTCGGGTCCGTAGAGCTTGACCAGACCCTTGGCGCCCTTGCGCAGGCCGGGGATCATCTGGCCGCCATTGCGGCCCGATGCACCCCAGCCGATCCTGCCGCCTTCGAGCAGCACCACCTTCAGCCCGCGCTCGGCGGCGTGAAGCGCGGCCGACAGGCCGGTGCAGCCGCCGCCGACGACGACCAGATCCGCCTCGACATCGCCGATCAGCGCCAGATGGTCCGGCGCCGGATTGGCGGTCGCGACATAATAGGATTTGCCGATATCGAGACCGGAATTGAAACCCGTCGAAGATGCCATGATCACACCTTCAAGAGCAGATGGTCGCGTTCCCAGCTCGTCACCACGCTCTGGAACAGGTCGAGCTCGACGCTCTTGACGCGCAGATAGGTCTGGAAGAAATCCTCGCCCAGCAATTCCCGCACCGGGCCGCAGGCGGTGAAGCGGTCGAGCGCTTCCTCCATGGTCTTCGGCAGCGTGCTCTTGATCTTGTAGGCATTGCCCGACGCTTCGTCCGAGCGCGCCAGCTTCCGCTCGACGCCGAGATAGCCCGCCAAAAGCGAACCGGCGATCGCCAGATAGGGATTGCAATCGGCGCCCGGCAACCGGTTCTCGACCCGCCTTGCGGCGCGTCCGCCGGCCGGTACGCGCAGGCCGCAGGAGCGGTTGTCATGCGACCACTCGATGTTGGCCGGCGCGCTATGGTTGGGCCGGATGCGGCGGAACGAGTTCACGTTGGGCGCGAACAGCGGCATGATTTCGGGAATGTACTTCTGCAGGCCACCGATGAAATGGCCGAACATTCCGGTATCGGCGTCGTCGCTGTTGGCGAAAAGCGCATTGCCGGCTTCGTCGACGACGGACATGTGCAGATGCATCGAGCTGCCGGCCTGGGCCGCGATCGGTTTGGCCATGAAAGTCGCATGCATGCCGCATTGCTGCGCGGCCTGCCGCGTAAACCGCTTGAACAAAAGCACCTGGTCGGCCAGCGGCAGGGCGTCGCCATGCAGCAGGTTGATTTCCAGCTGCGCGGTGCCCGATTCATGGATCAGCGTGTCGAGTGGCAGGCCGGCGGCGGCGGCATGTTCGTAGACGCGGCGGATCACCGGCTCGAATTCTTCCAGCGCGGCCATGTCATAGGGATGCTGCACGGTTTCAGTGCGGCCATTGGCGCCGACCGGTGCGGTCAGCGGTCTGTCCGGATCCGGGTTGGGCGCGGTGAGATAGAATTCAAGCTCCGGCGCCACCACCGCGCGCCAGCCGCGTTGGCGGTAGAGATCGAGCACGGCGCGCAGCACATGGCGCGGCGAGGCCATCCATGGCCTGCCGTCCATGTGGAATGCGTCGGCAAAGACATAGGCCTTGCCTGCCCCCGCACCCGGCGCCAGGCACAGGGTCGAGACATCGGGCACCATGCGCATGTCGGGGTCCGAATAGGCAAAACCCTCGTCGATAGACCCGGAATAGCGGCCGTCGATGCTGACCAGGAAGGCGCTGCTCGGCAGATAGAGCGCGCGGTCTTCCAGCGCCTTGAGGAATTTGGCGGTCGGCAGCGCCTTGCCGCGCAGCACGCCGTTCATGTCGGGCACCAGGCATTCGACTTCGGTGATGCCGTGCTGCGTGAGCCAGGCCTTGGGGTCGTTGATTGCGGTATTCGTGTTCTTATCGAGCATTTCGTTAGTTCCGTATCAGGGAGAGAATGGCTTGCGCGGCCACGTCCGTTCCGGGTTTCAGCGCCATCTCGGCTGCATTGTCCCTAAGGCGGGCGCGCATGGCGTCATCGGCCAGCAGGCCGAGAATGGCTCTCTCCAATCCTCCTTCGGTCCAGCCGTCACGGCCGATATGGTCGCCTACGCCGGTCTCTCCGGCGCGTTGCGCATTGTCGTGTCCGTCCCAGCAATAGGGCATGATCAGCGACGGCACGCCGAAGCGCAGCGCCTCGCAAAAGCTGTTGTTGCCGCCGTGGTGGATGAACAGGTCCGACTTCGCCACCACGGAGGGCTGCGGAAACCAGGCGTCGAGATAGACATTGTCGGGCACCGCGCGGTAGGCATCGCGCAGGCCACCGACATTGACGATGAAGCGGGCCGGCAGCCGGTCGAAGACGGCAAGCATGCGCTCGATCAGGCCGACATCCATGGCGCCGAGGCTGCCGAAGCTGACATAGACCAGCGGCCCGCCATTGCGCGGGAAAACCGGCACCTCGAACGGCCCTTCCGAGCGTACGCAGCCTTCGAGATAGACGAACCGCTCGGGGTCGAGGGGCTCGGCACGCTCGCGGCGCACGATCGAAGGCGTCAGGAGCAGATTGAGATCGGGCGAGGTTTCCAGAAAAAGCCCCTTGGGCAGCGGCGCCAGGCCGCAATCCGCACGAAAACGGTTGAAGCGGTCATGCGCCGGAGCCGAGGCCTGGAGATAGCGGGCCTCGAACGCCCCGCGTTGCGGATCATTGGCAGCAAGCCCGGACAGATAGGGCGGCACTTCGGCGTCCGGAAGCTCCGTCTCGGCGCAGGAGACGACGCGCACCCAGGGACAGCCGGCCGCGGCTATCGCCGGGAACATGATGACATTGTCGAGCACCACCGCGTCGGGCTTCAGCCGCGCCAGCAATTGGCGCAGCGGCGCCTCGGCGTTGACCGCCGTGTCGACGATCGCCTGCCAGGTCGGCGCGACATAAGTTTCGAGCTGGTCGATCGGGCTCAGCCTGAAATGCGGCAGGTGCCTGCGGACGAAGGCCTGCCAGTAGCTCTGGCGCTCGCTGTCGCTCAGCGGCTCTTCGGTCGGCAGCTGGTATTCCTGGAAACCATAGTCGGCAAAGACGCCGGAAAAGCCGGCATGGCAGATGAACACCGGCCGCGCACCCTTCGCGCGCAGCGCCTGTGCGATACCGACGCAATTCAACGCCGCCCCGAAACTGGCTTCGGGAAACAGCGCGATGGTCGGGCTCGCTTTACGCGTCAATTAATCCTCTTCATTCGGGTCGGCTGATCATGCCGAACAGCGCGGGGGCGCCGCGGCTGGCCGCCTGCGGTCGCTGGCTGCGGGAGAGCCGCAGGTGAATGCGAAGCAGATCGGCAGCAACCTCATACTGCCGGCTTTCGAGATGGTCGAGTATGTTCAGGTGCTCGCGCAACGATTGCTTCAGCCGGAAGACGTTGACGCCTGCATAGATGCCGGGAAGCCGCCTCAGCCGGAGATGATCGGCCAGCGCGTCGGCGACGAAGCGGTTGGCGCAGCCCTCGGCGATCATGCCGTGGAAATCGACGTCCAGCCGCTGGAATTCGCGCGTATCGAACGCGGCGTCGGGCAGCGCCGACAGCGCCTCCATGCCCTGGCGCAACATCGCGGCGCGCGCCCCATCCAGCTGGAAGCCAGGTGTCAGGATGGCCGCCGGCTCCAGCAAAAGCCGGAACTCGTAGCTTTCGCCTTGCACCTCCGGATCGTCCGGTGCGCGGCGGAACAGCCAGGATTGCCCCGGCGCCCGATCGAGAAGGTTTTCTTCCGTCAGTTTATTAAGCGATTTTAATACCGTCTTTCGCTCGGCACTGTACCGTCGCATCAACCCAGCGACGGTCACCGTCTGGTCCAGGCGCCGGGCCGACCGGTCGCGCAGGATGGCTTCGGCAAGCTCGTCTTCCTCGGCGGCGGGCAATTCGGCTGATATCGCCGGCTGTGCGGCGAGGTCGATCGCCATGACGTAACCGGTGTCCGCCTCCCAGCGCACGACACCCTGTTCCGCGAGCAGGCTGAGCGCCGCCCGTACCGGAGTGCGTGAGACATTGCAGAGCGAGGCGATCTGCTGCTCGGGCAGACGTGTGCCGGGCGCGAAGCCGCGCTGGCGCGCCACATCCAGGATGCGCTGGGCCAGATCGAGATGATTGGTGCGAGGTCGTCGGGCTGCGGTTTGCATGACTGGGCTCGTGAACGGACGTGACGGCACTGGTTTGACCGATCGGCCTTTCCAGCGCAATCGGCCAGATTCCTCGGCCGGCTGACAAATTATGGATTGACGTACTTTTTTCTGCAATAGTACTGTCTGCACGATCGGCGATAAAAAGACCGAGGGAACGGGATCGATGCGGCGGCGCATGTCGCGCGGGTCCAGAACGAATTCGACGAACCAACCGGAATGGGAGTCCGCCATGACTGCAACCAGCCTGCGGCGCCGTGCGCTGAGAATGCCTTCGATTGCCCTGGGGTTTGTCGTGGCGCTGTCCGCGCCGGCTGACGCCGCCGACCTCGTCATCTCCAACTGGGACGGCTACATGGCGCCCGACGCCATGGCCGCCTTCAAGGCGGCGACAGGCGTCTCCGGCGAAGTCGTGGTGCACGCCACCAATGAAGAGATCATGGGCAAGCTGATTGCCGCCGGCGGCAAGGGTTATGACGTGGTCTTCGTCTCCTCGCCTTTCGCCGAGGTGCTGAACAAGCTCGGCCTGACCGAGCCTATGGACCACGCCAAGATCCCCAACCTCGCCAATCTCTATCCCGAAGCGACCAAGCTGCCGCACGATGTCGGCAACACTTTCTCCGTGCCTTATACTTGGGGCACGACCGGCCTCTGCTATCGCTCCGATCTGGTCAAGACGGCACCGACAAGCTGGAGCGATCTGCTCGCGCCGTCCGACGAGCTGAAGGGCAAGACCACCATGCTGGCGACCGACCGCTGGCTGCTCGCCGCCGGCCAGCTCGACAAGGGTTTCTCCGTCAACGAGACCGACCCGGCCAAGATGGCCGAGGTCAAGGATTTGCTGATCTCGGCCAAGAAAACCCTGCTTGCCTATGACGACACCACCTTCTATTCGAAGCTGGTCTCGGGCGAAGCGCTGATGGTGCAGGCCTGGGACGGTTGGTGCAATTACGGCATCGCCGACAAGCCCGAGATCAAATACGTCATCCCGAAGGAAGGTTCGGATCTCTGGGTCGACACGATGGTGGTGATGAAGGCTTCCGAGCACAAGGACGCCGCCTTCCAGTTCATCAACTTCATGCTCGACGCCAAGAACCACGCCTGGGCGGCCCAGAACATCGACTACAAAGTGCCGAACAAGCCGGCCATGGAAAGCCTGCCGGCCGACTTCCTGGCAAAATTCCCCAACATGGCGATGCCGGTGGCCGACCTCGTCAAGTTCGAGCAACTGCGTGACGTCGGCGAAGCCCAGCGCGACTACTCCAAGATCGTCAACGAGATCAAGGCCGCGCAGTAGGGACTTCTGGAATTAAAGCTTGCGTTCCTTCACGCCCCCCTCTGGCCTGCCGTCTGTCTCCCCCTGTGATGAGGAGATCCACCGGCTTGCGGCCTTTCGCCAATCGCCAGCGCAGCGCCCCCTCATCCGGCCGCTGCGCGGCCACCTTCTCCCCGGCGGGGAGAAGAGGCTGGCGCCAGCGCTGGTGACCTCCTCTCCCCTCGGGGAGAGGTCGGATTGGCCCGAATTGGTCTTCGCAATTCGGTTGGCAATCCGGGTGAGGGGGTTCTTGCGGGCCAGCAACGGGATTGCGGCATGACGCGACCCTCCCGCTCCACCCTGCTGATGGCCCCGGCGCTGGTCTGGCTCGCGGCCTTGATGGTGGTGCCGTGCGCGCTGGTGCTGGCGCTGGCTTTCTTCCGGCGCGGCATCTATGGCGGCATCGACTACACCTTCACGCTGGAAAATTTCGGGCTGGTCTTCGACCCGCTCTATGCCGTTATTTTCCTGAAATCCGCGCGCATTGCCGGCACTGCCACGCTGATCGCGGTGGTGATCGGCTATGCCGGCGCCTATGCGATCGCGGCCGCCCCGCGCCGCTGGCAGCCGGTGTTCCTGTTCTTCGCCGTGCTGCCATTCTGGTCCAACTATCTGATCCGCACCTATGCCTGGATCGTGCTGCTCAATCGCGAAGGGCTTATCACCCAGCTCCTGCGTTGGCTGGGCTATACCGGCGAGCCACCCTCGATGCTCTACACCGAGGGCGCTGTCATCGCTGGCCTCGTCTACAACTACCTGCCCTTCGTCATCCTCGCCTGCTACGCACCGCTGTCGCGGCTCAATCCGGAGCTGGCGGAGGCTTCGCGCGATCTCGGCGCCTCGGCCATGACGACGTTTCGTCGCGTCATCCTGCCGCTTACCGTGCCCGGTATCGCCGCCGGTGCCGTCTTCGTCTTCGTGCTCTCGATCGGCAATTTCGTCACCCCTGCGCTGCTCGGCGGCGGCCGTTTCCAGATGATCGGCAATCTCGTCTACGACCAGTTCCTGACCGCCAATGACTGGCCGTTTGGTGCCGCACTGGCGATGGCGCTGATCGCCGTCATGCTGCTGGTGCTGATGGCGCAGGCGATCGCCGCCAATCGCGCCTCTGGCCATGTGGCAGAAGCTGAGGGCAACGCGAATGGCTGAACGCTCACCAGCCACGCGGCGCACGCTTTGGCTCGTGTTGAGCCTCGTCTTCGCCTTCCTCTACATCCCGATCGCGGTGCTTGTGGCGCTGTCCTTCAACGAAGGCGGGCTGCCGACGGCATGGTCCGGCTTTTCGCTGAAATGGTACGTCTCGCTGGCCGGCAACTCCGCCATCCTCTCCGCCGCGCTCAACACGATGATCGTGGCGCTGGTCTCGACCGCCATCGCCACCTTGCTCGGCACCTTGCTTGCGATCGGCATCGAGATGCGCCGGCAATATGGCAAGGGGCTCGAAGCGCTGATCTTCGCGCCGATGATCATTCCCGACATCGTGTTGGCGATCGCGGTCTTGTCGTTCTTTTCGATGCTCAACCTCACCATGGGCCTGCACACCATCATCCTCGCCCATGTCGTGTTCAACCTTGCCTTCGTCTGCTCGGTGGTGCGTGCCCGGCTGAAAAGCTTCGACTGGTCGATCATCGAGGCCTCCACCGACCTCGGCGCCTCCCCGTTCACCACCTTCCGGCGGGTGACACTGCCGGTGATCCTGCCGGCTGTCATCGCCGGCGCGCTGCTCGCCTTCACGCTCTCGGTCGACGAGTTTATCATCGCCTTCTTCACATCAGGCGCCGGCCGCGCCTCGACGACGCTGCCGATGCAGATCTACGCCATGATCCGCTTCGGCATCACGCCGGAGATCAACGCGCTGGCAACCATCGTCATGGCGGTCTCGATCACCGCGCTGACCCTGTCCCAGCGGCTCAACCGGGGAATGATCGGCCAATGAGCGAACCCCGCACGCTGCTGGCCATCGATCATGTGTCGAAGAATTTCGGCCGGGTCACCGCCGTCGACGGCGTCTCGCTCGACATCAGGGAGAACGAGTTCTTTGCTTTGCTCGGCCCTTCGGGCTGCGGCAAGACCACGCTGCTGCGCATGCTGGCCGGCTTCGAGACGCCGAACGACGGGCGCATCCTGCTTGACGGCAAGGACATCGCCAGGACCCCGCCCAACAGGCGGCCGGTCAATTTGATGTTCCAGTCCTACGCGCTGTTCCCGCATATGAGCGTGCGGGCGAATGTCTCCTATGGGCTGGAGATGGAGCATTTGCCCGCTGCCGAAATCCGCTCGCGCGTCGATGCCATACTGGCGACAACTGAACTCGTCGCCTTCGCCGATCGCAAGCCGGAGCATTTGTCGGGCGGCCAGAAGCAGCGCGTGGCACTCGCCCGCGCGCTGGTCAAACGGCCCCGCCTGCTGCTGCTCGACGAGCCGCTCGGCGCGCTCGACAAGAAACTGCGCGGCGCCATGCAGCTGGAACTGAAACGCCTGCAGCACGAGGTCGGCATCACCTTCGTCATCGTCACCCATGACCAGGAGGAATCGCTTGTCATGGCCGACCGCATGGCGGTGCTCAGGGATGGCAAGCTGCTGCAATGCGACACGCCGCATGCGGTCTACGAACATCCGGCCGACCGTTTTGTCGCCGACTTCATCGGCGTGATGAATTTTGTCCCAGGCAAGGCGTCAGCCGATGGCGTCGTGGCGGTGAATGGCGCGCGCATTGCCGGCAAGGTTCCCACCGCGCTCACGCCGGGAGCATCGGCAGTGGCGTCGGTCAGGCCCGAACGCGTCCGGCTGTTCCCAGAGGTGTTCCCAGAGGCGCAAACCGCCAACCGCACCACGGGCGTGGTCGAGGCACTGGCCTATCAGGGGCTCGACCTGCAGCTGCATGTCCGCACGCCGCTATCGCCCAAACCGTTCCTGGTGCGTGTAACCGCCGACGCCGCAGACCGTCGGCCGGTCGCATCCGGCGACCACGTCGAACTCGGCTGGGACGCCGCCGATGTCAGAATTTTCGCAGAGTGAGTGGAGGAATAGCCTGATGGCGCAGAAGACGATCGCGTTTTTTCCCGAAGCCGCCTACGGCCCAGCGCTGAATTCCGTCGGCATCGCGCAAGCCGTGGAAGCGCGCGGACACAAAGCGGTGTTCCTGTCCGACCCGGGCTTCGTCGATGTCTACAAGGGCTATGGCTTCGAGGCACATCCGGTGAACCTCTCCGAACCAATGCCACCCGAGCAGATGGCCAAGTTCTGGGAAGATTTCATCAACGGCCACATCCCGAACTTCCGCAAATCGCCCTACGACCAGGTCGACAATTACGTCAAGGATTGCTGGACGGCGATCGTCGACAGTGCCAAATGGGCGCAGAAGGATCTGCCGCGCGTGCTTTCCGCCATAAAGCCGGATGTGATCTGCGTCGACAACGTCATCCTGTTCCCGGCGATCAAGCAGTTCGGCAAGCCCTGGGTGCGCGTCATCTCCTGCTCGGAAAACGAGATCGAGGACGAGGGCATCCCGCCGCATCTCTCCGGTTGCGGCGAAAACGACCACGCCGGACACCGGCGCTACCGCGACCATTTCAACGCGGTGATCAAGCCGATCCATGACGACTTCAATGCGTTCCTCACCACCAACGATGAGGCAGCCTATCCGATCGGCCAGTTCTTCGAGCCCTCGCCGTACTTGAATCTGCTGCTTTATCCCGAGGCGGCGAAGTTCAAGCGCACCCACCCGCTCGACCCGGCAAAATTCCAGTACCTCGAAGGCTGCGTGCGGCAGGAAAAGCCCTACACCGTCCCGACCTTCACAGAGAATAATGACGGTCCGCTGCTCTATGTCTCCTTCGGCAGCCTGGGCGCCGGCGACGTCGAGCTTTTGAAGCGCATCATCGCGACGCTGGGCAAGACCCGCTACCGCGCGCTGGTCAATGTCGGCGCCTACAAGGATCAGTACACCGACGTGCCCGGCAACGTCATCGTCGACGGCTGGTTCCCGCAGCCTTCCGTGATCCCGCAGGTCGATGCGGTCATCCACCATGGCGGCAACAACTCGTTCACCGAGTGCCTCTATTTCGGCAAGCCGGCCATCATCATGCCCTATGTCTGGGACGGCCACGACAACGCCACCCGCGTCGAGGAAACCGGCCACGGCTTCGGCATGCCGCGCTATGATTGGACGGATGCCGAGCTCGTTGCCAAGATCGAAGCCTGCCTGACCGATGCCAAGATGAAGGCGAGGCTGGCGAAGACGTCGGCACAGATGCAGGCGCAGAATGGGCCTGAGAAGGCGGCGGGTTTGTTGGAGGGGTTGCTGTGATTGGAATTGCAATGCCGAGCCCAGGCGCCCCCCTCTGTCCTGCCGGACATCTCCCCCTCAAGGGGGGAGATTGGCAGCTTAGCGGCCGGTTCTCCCTTGGCGATCTTGGTGATTGGCGAAAACCGGGACGACATCCGATCTCCCCCCTTGAGGGGGAGATGTCCGGCAGGACAGAGGGGGGCCTCGTAGAGCAGCAACGAATCCAGGGGGAGCACAACTATGGAGCCCGCTCATGACCTCCTCCGCCCCGCACCTCCGCCAAGCCTCGACCCGCACCGATCTCGTCGACTGGGGCACTCAACCTGACGCCCTGTCCGGCACCTCCCACTCCACCGGCAAGCTCGTGCACAAAGGTCCCAACAATCAGCCGGAATCCGGCATATGGGTCTGCACGCCAGGCCGCTGGCGCCTCTCGATCCCGCGCGACGAACTGTGCCACTTCGTCGCCGGCCGTGCGACCTACCGGTCGGATGTCGGCGAGGTGATAGAAGTCTCCAGGGGAAGCGTGGTCATGTTTCACGCCGACTGGACGGGCGAATGCACCGTGCATGAGACCATGCGCAACGTCTACATGCTGGCCTGAGCAAGAATCAGCCGCATGGGAGCAAGATATGTCGACACCGCATTGGCCTGATGCCTCGACCGTGGAGCTGGAGGATTGGGCCGCGGGCGCCAACACGCTCGCCGGCGCGCCGCGGGCCTCAGGCAAGACCCTCTCGAAAAATCCTGACGGATCGAGCGAGTGCGGCCTGTGGTCGTGCACGCCGGGCACCCGCAAGGTGACCTTTGCCGCCGACGAGTTCTGTCATTTCCTGTCGGGGCGCGGCAGTTATGTCAGGGACGATGGCGAAGACATTCCGGTTGGAGCCGGCACGCTCGTCTTCTTCCCCGCCGGCTGGACCGGCATCTCCATCATCACGCAAACGCTGACCAAGGCCTTCATGTGCCGGTGAGCACTTTACCAGGGAAATCCAAATGACCACGCCGATCATGCAATCGCCGCTTGCCGTCACGGACCTCGTCGACTGGGGCGTCATCCCGACGATGATCGAGGGTGAGTCCCATACGTCGGGCAAGCTGCTCTACAAGGGGCCGGAAGGACGTTCCGAATGCGGCCTCTGGGTCTGCACGCCAGGCAAGTGGCACTGCCACGTCACCCGCGACGAATTCTGCCACTTCCTCGAAGGCCGCTGCACCTATGTGCATGAATCCGGTGAGGTCATCGAGATCGAGCCGGACACGGCGGCCTTCTTTCCGCAGGACTGGAAAGGCGTCTGCACCGTTCATGAGACCATCAAGAAGGTCTACATGATCCGCTGAGCGGTTCTGAGAGGATGTCCATGCATTTCTCCCCTGACCGGCCGACTTTCTTCGTCAACCCGGACTACCGCCCGATGACCGGTGCGAACAGGCCGGTCATCGATCCGGCGACGCTGGAAACCGTCGGCGCGATTGCGGCGGCCAGCGACGGCGAGATCGACGCCGTGCTCACCGCCGCGACCAAGGCGCAGCTTGCCTGGAAAAAGCTCGATGCCAAGAGCCGGGCAAAACATCTGCACGCCGTCGCCAATGCCATCGAGGCGGCGGACCTCACGCGTTGCGCCGAACTGATGGTGCGCGAGATGGGCAAGCCTTATCCCGAAGCCATAGGCGAGATCGCCAATTGCGCGCCGATCTTCCGCTACTATGCCGAGATGGCGCGCGACGATGCCGGTAAGGTCGCCGGCACGACGCAGGCCGGTTCGTTCCAATATGCGCGCTACGAGCCCTACGGCGTCTCCGTCCATATCATGCCCTACAATTTCCCGATCCTGCTGATGTGCTGGACCGTCGCCGCCTCGCTCGCCGCCGGCAATGCCTGCATCGTCAAGCCGGCCGAAGCGACGACGCTGTCGACGCTGGAGTACATGACCGTCTTCCGCGCGCTGCCGAAAGGCTTGGTCTCCTGCCTGCCCGGCGGCGCGGCAACCGCGCAGGCGCTGATCGCCTCCGAGCGCACGCACGCGGTTGCCTTCACCGGCTCGGTCGCCGCCGGCAAGGCGGTTGCGGTGGCCTGCGCCGAACGCATGAAGCCCTGCGTCATCGAGGCCGGCGGCAGCGATCCGCTGATCATCAGCGAACACGCCCCGCTGGAGGTCGCGGCTGCCGGCAGCGTCACCGCCGCCTTCCACCTCACCGGCCAGGTTTGCACCTCGGCCGAGCGCTTCTTCGTCGTCGATGCCGTGCATGACCGCTTCGTCGAATTGTTTGCCGAAAGGACGCGCGCTCTGCGCATCGGCAACGGCATGCACAAGACCGAGATCGGCCCGCTGGTCAGCGAGGCGGCTCGCGCCAAGGTCATGCGCCTTGTCGACGATGCCATTGCCAATGGTGCCAAGGCCGTCACTGGCGGCCGCATCCCGCCGGCGCACAACACTGGATGGTTCTACGAGCCGACCATCCTGACCGGCGTAAACCCCGACATGGCGATCGCGCGCGAAGAGTGTTTCGGGCCGGTCGCCGCGATCTGCCGGGTGAAGGATTTCGACGAGGCGATCCAGCTCGCCAATGACAGCCCGTTCGGCCTTGGTGCCTCGGTGTTCACGACGAATCTGGCTGAAGCGCATGAGGCGGCCGAACGGCTCGAGGCCGGCATGGTCTGGGTCAACAACCCGCTGATCGACAATGACGCCCTGCCCTTCGGCGGCTGGAAGGCGTCAGGCCTCGGCCGCGAACTCGGCCGCCAGGGGCTCGACGCCTTCCGCCGCTCGAAGATGGTCATCATCGACCACAGGCCGGCAATCCAGGACTGGTGGTATCCCTACCCCGACAGCTGGTTCCGCGAGACCGGCGGTCGCAAACACGTATGAAAAATGGCGCGCGGCAACACCACGCGCTTGTTGTTTCTCAATCCCTTCGACCAGTGGCGCGAGCAGGAAAAGCGATGCCGCCGGACAACGTCCAGCGGCACCTCCTTTGACTGGCTACCGCCTTTTCAGCGACGAACCGCTACGGCGTCGTTCCCGCCTGAAGCTTGGCCGCCGTCTGGTCGATCTTGTCGGCAAGGACGCCTTGGGCCCAGGCCGTGACCTCGGCATCGACAGGCTTGTTGGCCATGTCCGTCAGCGCCGCGTCGAGCGCTGCCGGGTCGGTACCGACCGCCGCCGCGGTTGCAGCGTCCGCCGCCTGCTTAGCCGCCGCATTGTCGGCGTCGACCACCGCCTGCTGGGCGGTGATGTCAGCCTGCAGCGCCGCCGGTTGCTGTTCGGGTGGCAGGGCGTCGATCTCGGCCTGCGACAGCGACGCCAGCGCGGCCAGCTGCGAATTCAGTGCATCCAGCTGGGCCTGGGCGGCGGCGGCAGTGGCGGCGGCCGCGGCAGCAGCTGCCTGCGCATTTTTGGCTGTCGCCGATTGCGTTACGAATGCCTGAATGGCGGCGAACTTCTTGCTCTTGGAGTTCATATAGGCGTTGATGTTGCGCTGCAGCGAGTTCAGCCGGCCGAGTTTGGCGTGGATGTTCTTCTCCTTCGATACGGACGAGACCGTTGTGGTCGTATCGACCGTGGTATCGGTGGTTGTGTCCGTCTCCGACTTGGCCGCATGTCCCGGCGCCGTCGACGACTTGCCGTGCGAAGCGCCGCTGTTGCCGCCACCATTCCCGTGAGTTCCGCTATTGCCGTTGCCCCCGCCATTGCCGTTGCCGCCGCCGTTGCCATTACCGCCGCCATTGCCGTGCCCATTGCCGGCGAGCGCCGGAGACGCCAGAAGCGCCAATGCGGCCAGCGCCGCGAACAGTGTTTTCCGGTTTGTCATGGTAATCTCCTCGGGAATCGCGTTCTCGCCCACCGCTGAACCATCTCGGTATGAGAAATCGCTAATTATACCCGGTAAACTTTAGACAAACTCGGTCGCAATGCGAGAGCAGGCGCCGCCAAAAACTCGTATCCACTTGAAAAGAAAGGGAAATTACCGCCTTGGCCCTGCCATGGCACTGAAGTCCCATGCCAACCAGACCATGGTCCTGTGCCGTCCGGCACCACGCGAAACCGCAGCAAAAAGGGGCTGAAATGGAAAGGTCGATAGATGAAAGCGGAGGTCTCAGCCGATACTTTCGCCGCCATCGATCACCAGCGCCTGCCCGGTCATGAAGGACGAACGGTCCGACACCAGGAACAGGATCGCCTCGGCGATCTCTTCAGCCACGGCCCAGCGCCCCATCGGGATCTTGGTGCGGACATAGGTTTCGATCGCCTCGCGTCCGCCCATCTGGGCGATGAACGGTTCGTTGAACGGCGTGTCGACCCAGCCCGGGCAGAGCGCGTTGACGCGTACATTGTGCCGGGCATAGTCGAGCGACATCTGCCTGGTCATCGCCACCACGGCATGTTTGGACGTCGCATAGGCGATCATTTCGCGGTCGTAGAACACACCTGAATTCGAAGCCGTGTTGAGGATGACGCCGCCCCCTTGCGCGATCATAGACGGCATGACGATCCTCGCCGCGAGGAACTGCGCCCGCACATTGACCCGCCAGGAGGCGTCCATGCCGTCGGTTTCGACCTCGGTCAGCGTGCCGCCGACTTGGATGCCGGCATGATTGTGCAGGATGTCGATGCGCCCATGCTTTTCCAGCGTGCCGGTAATGAGTTGCTCGACAGCCGCGTCCTCTCCGACATCGGTGGCGATGGCCTCGGCCAGACCGCCCAATGCCCGGATCTCTGAAGCTGTTGCCTCGCCGGCGGCCGCATCCCGGTCGGCGATGACGACCATCGCGCCTTCCCGACCCATGATCATGGCGCCGGCACGTCCGATGCCGGAGCCGGCGCCTGTCACCACGGCGATGCGGTCTTTGAGGATCATGGAGCGGCTTTCAGTTTGATGGCTTGCGCTGGCGCAGCTGCCATTGGGCAAGCACCACGAGCAGGACGGAAGCAACGAGCACGATCGTCGCGATGGCGTTGATCTCCGGCGTCACGCCGCGCCGGATGGAGGCAAAGACATAGATCGGCAGCGTCGTCTGCGCGCCGGCGACGAAGAAGGCAACGATGAAGTCGTCGAAAGAGAAGGTGAAGGCGAGCAGGAAGCCGGCGATCACCGCTGGCATGATCTGCGGCAGGACGATCGAACGAAAGGTCGTCAGCGGCGTGGCGTAGAGGTCGCTGGAAGCCTCGACGAGATTGCGGTCGAGGCTGCCCAGCCGCGTGCCGACGATCACCGTCACCAGCGCCATCGAGAACAGGCCATGCGCGGCGATGATCGAGCCGTAGCCGAGCGACAGGCGCGGCGGCTGGTCGCCGGGCCAGATCGAGGCGAGGAATGGATTGACGACGGCGAACAGCTGGACGAGCGCGACCAGCGTCGAGATGCCGATGACGACGCCCGGAACGACGATCGCCGCACCAAGCAACCCGTCGAAGATGGCACGGGTTCTGATGCCGACACGCGCCAAGCCAAGGGCCGCCGCGGTGCCGAACACCGCCGCCAGCAGGGCGCTGGTGGTGGCGATGAACAGGCTGTTCTTCAGCGCCTCGACCAGGAACGGGTTGGACAGCGCCTTCCCGTACCATTGCACCGAGAAGCCGGTGAACTCGCTGGCATGGTGGCCGGCATTGAAGGAGAACAGCACGACCAGCACGATCGGCAGATAAAGGAACGCGAAGATGGCGATGACGAAGGCGCGCATCAGATCAGGTCCACCCGGCGGGCGCCCGCAACCCGGTTCGAAATGCGGTTGGCGGCAATCAGCACCACCACCGAAACCAGCACCAGCGTGATTGCGATGGCCGAGCCGAACGGCCAGTTGCGCGACTGCAGGAACAGGTCCACCAGCGCATTGCCGATGAAGAATACCTTGCCGCCGCCAAGCAGCGTTGGGATCAAATATTCGCCAAGCAGCAGGATCATGACCAGCGAGAAGCCGGTCATCACGCCCGGCAGCGACAGTTTCAAGGTCACGCCCAGAAAGGTTGACAATGGCGTCGCACCGAGATCGGCGGAGGCTTCCAGCAGCCTTCGGTCGAGCCGCTCGAGGCTGACATAGATCGGCAGGATCATCAGCGGCAGATAGCCGTAGATGATGCCGAGCAGGACGGCGCCCGGCGTGTTGATCAGCCTGACATCCTCGATGCCGACAAAGGCGAGCAGCGCCGGTATGCCGCGTCCGCCCAGAATGTACATCCAGGCATAGGTGCGCATCAGAAGGCTGGTCCAGAACGGAATGACGACCAGCGCGAGCAGGATCAGCCGCCAGCGCTGCGGCGCCTGCAAGGCAAGGTAATAAGCGACCGGATAGGCGACGAGCAGGCAGGCGAGCGCTCCCACCGGCGCCAGCACCATCGTGTTCCAGAACGCGGTCGCCCGCGCCGGAAGATTGGCGTATTGCGCCAGTGTGAAGGCCGCCTGGTAGCCGCCCTCGGGCGCCCGCTCGCCGACGCTGAACACGGCAATGGCGATGAACGGCAGCACCAGGAACACCACCAGCCATACTGTCGCCGGAGCGAGCAGCAAGGCGGTCAGGAAATTACGCCGAAATCTGTTGCCGTGCATTGAAACCGTCCCGGTGCCGGCGGACACGAGCCCGCCGGTCGATTGTCTTTGTCCAGGCCAGTCTCAAGCCGATTTGAAGCGCGCCATCAGTTCAGCGCGGCCGGGGTCGGTCAGCGTCGCCGCCGCGCCGAATTCGAGTGGCGTCAACAGGTCCGCCGCCGGGTAGAGGATCGGATTGTCGAGCACTTCCTTGGGCAGCAGCTTGTTGACGCGCGCGTCGGTGGAAGGTGCGCCATTGGCCAGGTGCTCCTTCACCGCGACCTGCGGGTTCATCAGATAGTTGAGCAAGGCATAGCCGGCGGGCTTGTTCGGCGCGTCCTTCGGGATGGCATAAAAATCGGTCCAGATCTCGCCGCCTTCCTTGCCCAGCACATAGGCGATCTCGGGGATGTCGCGATGCAGCTGCGCGCCGTCATTGGTCCAGCACATGGTCATCCAGGCGTCGCCCGCGCGCATGCCCGGCTGGTAGTCGGACGAGACGGCGAACAGATGCGGCTTGACCTTCAGCAGCAATTCCTCCGCCTTGGCGAGCTCATCCTGCTTCAGCGAATTGAACGAATAGCCGTAATATTTCAGCGCGCTGCCGATGGTCGTGAGCTGGTAGTCATGCACCATGGTGCGGCCATCGCCTTCGGCCATGGCGGTATCCCAGAACTCCTTCCAGCTCGTCATCGGCTTGCTGAGCTTCTTGGTGTTGACGGCAAAGCCTGTCGTGCCCCAGTTCTTCGGCACGGCGTAGATCACCTTGTCGATCGTGCCCTCCGAGGTGAAGCGCGGATCTTCCTGGGTGCCGTCGAAATTCGGCAGCTTCGCCATCTCCAGCGGCTCGATGATGCCGAGCTTCTTGTAGGTCGAGATCGTATAATTGGTCGGCACGAACAGGCTCCAACCCGAGGCGCCGGCCTGCAGCTTGGCCAGCATCTCCTCATTGGAGCCGAACACGTTGACCTCGACCGCGACGCCGGTGTCCTTCTTGAAGTTCTCGAAGGTCTGCGGGTCATGGTAATTCGGCCAGGTGGCGATCGACATGCGGTCGCCAAGGCTCTCGGCGGCAAAGGCCGGCGTCGGCATGATGCCGATCTCGCGCGCCATCACCGCCGTGGCGATACCGAGGCCGGTGAGACCGAGGAAGTCGCGGCGGCCGATCGAGCCGCGCTTCAAACGCATCAGCTGGTCGACGAAATTCTCGGAGCTTATCGGCAGTCCGTCACGATATGATTTCGACATGTTTGTTTACCCTCTGGTTGGTCCCGTTGTTCTTGGTTTCCGAAAACGCCAGCGGCGTTCCGGAGGCATAGCCGATGGCGACGGGTTCACCCGGCTTGAAGAGATTGCCGTTGCCGATCAGATGGTCGGCCTTGGCGAGTAATGTTCCGATGCCCTGGACCTCGATCGCGTATTCCGCCGTCGATCCCAGGAAAATCCGATTGCGGACGACGCCCTTGAGCGGACCGCTCTCAGGAGCGCCAAGGCTGAGTGATTCAGGACGCAGGCTGACCGAGACGACCTCGCCTTGCTGCAGGGTGGTGCGCTTGCGCGCCGCAATGACGGTGCCGTCCGCCAGCGCCACGTCCACCAGCTCGCCCGTATGCCCCGCGACCTTGCCGGCAAGCAGATTGGTCTTGCCGACGAAATCGGCCACGAACAGATCAGCCGGCTCGTCATAGATCTCGCTCGGCTGGCCGAGCTGGACGATGCGGCCGCCATTCATGACGCAGACGAAATCGCTCATCGACAGCGCTTCCTCCTGGTCGTGGGTGACCAGCACGAAGGTGATGCCGATCTCGCGCTGCAGGTTCTGCAGCTCGATCTGCATGTCGGTGCGCAGCTTCTTGTCGAGCGCCGCCAGCGGCTCGTCGAGCAACAGCACCGCCGGCTTGTTGACCAGCGCCCGCGCCAGCGCCACACGCTGCTGTTGGCCGCCGGACAGTTCGTGGATCTTGCGGTCGCCATAGCCGGCGAGCCGCACCATTTCGAGCGCTTCGCCGGCCCGCCGGCCTATCTCGCGCGACGACAGCCGTGGCCTCGCCTGGCGCAGCCCGTAGGAAACATTAGCTTCCACGTCGAGATGCGGAAACAGCGCGTATTGCTGGAACACCATGTTGACCGGCCGCCGGTAGGGCGGCGTGCCGGCCATGTCCTGGCCGCGGATGAACACCTGGCCTTCGCTCGGCTGCTCGAAACCGCCGATCATGCGCAGGCAGGTCGTCTTGCCGCAGCCGGAAGGTCCGAGCAGCGCAACGAAGGCGGAAGGCGGTATGGCAAGATCTATGCCGCTGACGGCGGTCACCGCGCCATAGCGCTTGGTGACGCCGCGAAACTCGATGTCGGGCACTGCGGTCAAGGCTGCGGGCTCCAGGACGATGCGATTTCAAGACGCTAGCAGAGCCAATGGCAGCTAGTATATACCTCGCAGGTGGTATATCTGATCTATTTTCTCGTTTAAGGGGGTATGGGTTGAGCGCTTCCCGCAACGACGAATACAGCCGGCTCGCCACCCTTGTCGCGGCGACGCGGGAGACGAGCGGCGACCTGTTCGGCCAAGCGATGGTCGATTGGCTGCGGCAGCATGTCGGCTTCGACCACTGCGTGATCTTCGGCTATCGCGGCGCCTCACGACCGCCACTGCTGTTCGAGACCTTCACACCGGCCGAAAGCCACGTCTTCGTCGCGCTCTACCAGGAAGGGCCTTACCTGCTCGACCCGTTCCACCACGCGGCGGTCGAGCGCAAGGAAGGCTTCTGGCGCATGCGGGAACTCGCGCCTGATCGTTTCTACGCCAGCGAATATTTTCGCTCCTACTACAGCCAGACCAAACTGGCCGAGGAGGTCGGCTTCTTCGTGCCGCTGCCTGGCAAGGACGCGCTGGTGCTGTCGCTGATGCGGCTCAGCGCTTCCGGCCCGTTCGGCACCGCCGATGCCAGGCTGCTGCGCGACATGGCGCCGGCGGTGATCAGCTTCATCCGATTGCGCTGGCCTGCCCTCCCCGCCGACGAACCGGCCGAGACGAAGCAGGACGCGGAAATAGCCGCGGTCAACGAATTCGACCGCGCCCATATCTGGAAAAGCCTGTCGCTGACGCCGCGCGAAAAGCACGTCGTCGACCTGGTGCTGCAGGGCCATTCGACGGAATCGATCGCCAGGGCGATGCGCATCGTGCCGGGAACCGTGAAGGTCCATCGCCGCAACATCTACCGCAAGCTCAAGATCAAGTCGCAGGCCGGCCTCTTCGCCCGCTTCGTCGAGATCATCGACGCGCGGATAAGGAATTGAAGGGGCGAATGCGTCCGTGCTGACGGACCGCATGCTTCGGCGACGGGCGGAGACATCGATCGCTTCGGCCAATCCCGAATGGCTTTGCCATGCTGACCGAGGTCACGGTTTTGTGTCCGCCAAACATGGCTGCATCGGAAAGTGCCATTGATCGTCTCGGATTTCTACCGTAAACGTTATACTGTAACGGATATGCCACAACGTGACACGCGTGGCGGTGTATTGAGTCCGCCCCCGACTTTCCAAAGGAGACCAAGGATGCGTTCCCTTCCCTTCCTGGCCGCGCTGCTGGTTGCGGCGCCGCTGCTGACCGGCACCATTGCCCGGGCAGAAGACAAGCTGAACATCGTTGCCGCCGAGAATTTCTATGGCGATCTTGCTCGTCAGATCGGCGGCAGCCATGTCGCCGTCACCAGCATCCTGTCCAATCCCGACGACGATCCGCATCTCTTCGAGACCAGCCCGTCGACGGCGCGCACCATCGCCGATGCCAAGGTCATCATCTATAACGGCGCCGACTACGACCCATGGATGGACAAGCTGCTCGCCGCATCGAGCAAGCCGGACCGCACGGCCATCGTCGCCGCCGACCTGATCGGCAAGAAGTCAGGCGACAACCCGCATCTCTGGTACAACCCGACGACGCTGCCGGCGGTCGCCAAGACGCTCGCCGCCGAGCTGTCGAAGCGCGATCCCGCCAACGCGGCGCATTACGAGGCCAATCTCAAGCAATTCCAGGCCTCGCTCGACGGCATCGACAAGGAAATCGCAGCCGTCAAGAAAGCCTATGCCGGCACCGAGGTGACCGCCACCGAGCCTGTGTTCGGCTACATGGCCGAGGCGCTCGGCCTCAAGATGCTGAACTATGATTTCCAGGTCACGGTGATGAACGACGCCGAGCCAAGCGCGACACAGGTCGCGGCATTCGAAAACAGCCTGAAGGATGGTTCGGCCAAGATCCTGTTCTACAATTCGCAGGTGACCGATCCGGCGACGACCCGGCTTCTCGACCTCGCCAAGCAGAACAAGGTCACCGTTATCGGCGTCACCGAAACGGAGCCCGCCGGCAAGACGATCCAGAGCTGGTTCGGCGGCCAGATCGACGCGGTCCAGAAGGCGCTCGCAGCCCGCACACAATGAACGTGACCGAATGAATGCAATTGAGTTCGCCAAGGTCACGCTGACCTATGGGGGACGCCGGGTTTTGTCCGACGTCTCCTTTTCGATTCCGCAAGGCGCCTTTGTCGGCTTGCTCGGCGCCAATGGCGCCGGCAAGACGACGATGCTGCGCGCCATCCTCGGCCTCATCAAGCCGGCCGGCGGCGCCATTTCGGTGCTCGGCAAACCGCCGACGCGCGGCAACGCTGATATCGGCTACATGCCGCAGGCGCGGCGTGCCCTGACCCAGACGGGGATCAGCGGCCTGGATTTCGTCCTCATCGCGGCCGGCGGCCACCGCTGGGGTTGGCCGGTTGCTTCCGCCACCGAGAAGGAAGCCGCCTGGAAAGCGCTCGAAGCCGTCGGAGCGAGCGACCTCGCCCGGCGTCCGCTGGCAGAGCTCTCCGGCGGCGAGCGCCAGCGCATCCTGATCGCCCAGTCGCTGATCGGCGACCCCAAGCTCCTGCTGCTCGACGAGCCGCTGATCAGCCTCGACGCGGCGCACCAGCGGACGATCATCGACCTCGTGCACGAGATCGGCGAGCGGCTCGGCATCGCGGTGCTGTTCTGCTCGCACGAGATCAACCCGCTCCTGCGCGCCGTCGATCGCGTGCTCTACCTCGGCAACGGCAAGGCCGCGATCGGAAGTGTCGACGAGGTCATCAGCGGGCCGGTGCTGTCGGAACTCTACAGCACGTCGATCAATGTCGTGCGGGTCGCCGGGCGCATCTTCGTGATGGCTGACGATGTGGAACTGGAAGGCGAGGCGCATGTCCACGATCTTTGACTATGAATTCATGCGCAACGCCTTCTATGCCTGCACGGTGGTCGGCATCGTCGCCGGCGCGGTCGGCTATTTCCTGGTGCTCAGGGGCCAGACCTTCGCCGGCCATGCGCTCGCTCATGTCGGCTTCCCCGGCGCCACCGGCGCCGGCCTCATCGGGCTGTCGCCGTTCTTCGGCCTGACCGTGTTCACCGTCGTCGCCGGCATCGGTATCGGCTTGCTTGGCGAGCGCGCGCATCGCGACGTCGCCATCGGCATCGTGCTGACGCTGTCGCTCGGCCTCGGCCTTCTGTTCCTGCATTTCTACACCGCCTTCGCCTCGCAGGCGACCAACGTGCTGTTCGGCAATGTTCTGGGCATCAGCCTGCGCACCGTCATCGTGCTCGCGGCGCTGGCGGTAGCGATCCTGGTCGCTTTGGTGCTGATCGCCCGGCCGCTGCTGTTCGCCAGCCTGCAGCCGGAACTCGCCGAGGCAAGGGGCGTGCCCCTCAACCTCGTCTCGACCCTTTTCATGGTGCTCGTCGCCTTCGCCACTTCGGAAGCTGTACAAATCGTCGGCGTGCTGCTTGTCTTCGCGTTGATGGTGGCTCCCGCCGCGACCGCGCTTCGACTGACGCAAGGGGTACTCGCCGGCATAACGATCTCGATGGCATTGGCCGTCACCATCGCCTGGATCAGCCTGTCGCTTGCCTACCTGACCGACTGGCCGACGAGTTTCTGGATCACCGCGCTGGGTACATCAGCCTATCTGGTCAGCGGCATCGCGCAACGCACGATGGCCCGACGCCCGGTCGCCGATGACAGATCCTGAACTCACCCGGAACCAGAAGCTGGTGCTGGCGGCCATTTCACGCGCCGGCAGGCCGGTCAGCGCCTACGACATTCTGAGCGATATCAGGCCGCATGGCATCAAATCACCGGTACAGGTCTACCGGGCGGTCAAGAAGCTCATCGAGAATGGCGCGGTTCACAAGGTCGAAAGCCTCAATGCTTTCGTGCCCTGCGCCGGTCGGCATGCCCATGGTCCGAGAACCACGATCCTGGCGGTCTGTGAACAATGCGGCCGGGTCACCGAATTCAGCGACGACATCACCGACCGCCGGCTCGCCGAATGGGCCGCGCGCGAACGCTTTGACATCGAGGCGACGAGCATAGAGGTCAACGGCCGCTGCGCCGACTGCATGCTCGAACGGGATCGGGGATAGCTCGGTCAGCCCGTCGCGTCGGTATCCCACGAGCCCGTCTCGGCCATGCGCCGAAGCAGCGGGGCCGGCTTGAAGACATCCTTGCCGGTCTGCCGATACCAATGCTCGAGCCGCTCGACGATCCTGGCCCCGCCTTCGAGGCCGGCCCAGAACATCGGACCACCCTTGCCGACGGGAAAACCGTAGCCATTGACCCAGACGACATCGATGTCGGAGGCACGGGCCGCGATCCCTTCCTCCAGGATCTTCGCCCCCTCGTTGATCAGGGGATAGAGTGTGCGTTCGATGATCTCGTCGGCGCCTATCGTGCGCGGCGCGATGCCCCTCTCGGCGGCCTTGTCGCGGATCAGCGCCTCGACCTCGGGATCGGGTACCGGCGTGCGCGAACCGTTCTCGTAGAGATAGAAGCCACGGCTGGTCTTCTGGCCGAAACGGCCCTGTTCGCACAGCGTGTCGGCGATGACGGCCGTCAAGCCGCGCGCCTTGCGGTTGCGCCAGCCGATGTCGAGGCCGGCCAGGTCGCCCATCTGGAACGGCCCCATCGGCCAGCCGAAATCGGTGAACGCCTTGTCGATCTGGCTGGGTGTCGCGCCTTCCAGCAGCAACGCTTCCGATTCAGAGCCGCGCGCGGCCAGCATGCGGTTGCCGACGAAGCCGTGGCAGACGCCGACGACGACAGCCACCTTGCCGATCCGCCGGGCGAGGTCGACCACGGTCGCCAGCGCATCGGGCGCCGTCTTCTCGGCGCGCACGATCTCCAGCAGCTTCATGACGTTGGCCGGCGAGAAGAAATGCAGGCCGAGCACATCTTGCGGCCGCGAGGTCGAGGCGGCGATCTCGTCGACGTCGAGATAGGATGTGTTGGTGGCAAGGATAGCGCCTGGTTTCGCCACTGCGTCGAGCTTGCCGAAGATTTCTTTCTTGACCGCCATGTCCTCGAACGCCGCCTCGACGATCAGCTCGCAATCGGCGAGGTCGGCGTGGTCGATCGAGCCTTTGAATTGGCCGAGCCGCTGCCGCTTGACGTCTTCGCTCAAGGAGCCGCGTGTGACCGAGACGGTGTAATTCTTCTCGATCGTGGCCAGCCCCCGCTGCAACGCTTCCTGGCTGGTTTCAAGCAAGGTGACGGGAAAGCCGCCATTGACGAAAGCCATGGCGATGCCACCGCCCATCGTGCCGGCGCCGATGACGCCGACGCGGGCGATCCTGCGCTTGATGATATCCTTGCCGGGAAGTTTTGTCGCCTCGCGTTCGGCGAAGAACAGGTGCCGCTGCGCGCGCGACTGGTCGCTGGCGACGAGTTTGACGAACAGCGCCCGCTCGGCCGCCAGCGCCTCGTCGAAGGGCAGCGTGACGGCATTGCGCACCGCCTGGGCACAGGCGATCGGCGCGTCGAGGCCGCGCGCCTTCCTGACCAAATCCGTCGCCTCGGCATCGAAGGCCGCCAGGTCGGCTTCCCTAAGTCCCTCATCGCGATCGCGCACCGGCGTGAAGGGACCACCCTTGCGGGCCATTTCGCGGGCGAAATTCACCGCGTGGGTGGTCAGATCGCCTTCGAAAACGGCATCCACCAGGCCGGCGCCGTGTGCCTCATCGGCACCGATCGGTGCGCCTGAAACGATCATCTTCAGGGCCTTGGCTGCGCCCACCAGGCGCGGCAGCCGCACAGTGCCGCCGCCACCGGGCAGGATACCGAGCTTCACTTCGGGAAGGCCGAGTCTGGCGCCGGCATCGGCAACGCGGAAATGGCAGCCGAGCGCCAGTTCCAGCCCGCCGCCGAACGCGGTGCCGTGGATGGCGGCGACGGTCGGCTTGGCGATGGCTTCGAGCACCGCCACGATGGCGCGCAATTCCGGCTGCTGTACCGGCTTGCCGAACTCGGTGATGTCGGCGCCGGCAACGAAGGTCCGCCCGGCGCAAGCAATGACGATTGCCGCGACCGATGTGTCATCGCGCAGAGCGACCAGCGCCTGCATCAGCGGCTCGCGGACGTGAAAACTCAGCGCGTTGACCGGAGGATTGTCGATGATGACGATGGCGACGCCACCTTCGTTCGCGACACTGACAGAACTGGACAAGCGGAGCCTCCCGAGACCGACTGACATCGCGGACCGGTTTACTAGGCCACGTTACAAATGGGAACCGGCTGGTCCAATTGTTGGCCCGACAGGCAGCGGGCGCGTCGTAGACGTTGCGGTCAGCGCACCGCCTTCTCACCACCGGCCGCCGTGATCACCCCTACGATGATCAGCCCCGTCAGCAAGAGCCGCACGCCGGCGCTGACGCCGAATGTGTTGAGCATGGTCAAAAGCAGCACCAGGAACAGCGCCGCACCCCAGACGCCGGGCACATTGGCCTTGCCGCCGGCCACCGACGTGCCGCCGATGACGACGACGGCGATCGAAGCGAGCAGGTATTCGTTGCCGATATCGACATTGGCGCCGCGGAAATAGCCTGCGAGCAGCGCGCCGTCGATGCCACCCAGCGTCCCCGACAGCGTGTAGGTGAGGAAGCGGATGCGCCCGACCTTGACGCCGGCGAGCCAGGCGGCGCGGATGTTCTGGCCGATCGCCAGCACCGAGCGGCCATAGATCATGCGCTGCAGGGCGATGGCCGCGCCGATGGTGAACAGCACGGTGAGGATCGCCAGCACGGGAATGCCCAGCACCTGCCAGTTGGTGAAATCGGCGAAGCCCGGCGGCGGCTTGATCTGCAGCCCGCGCCCATAACTGATATCGACCGACTGGATGATGAAGCTCGCCGACAGCGTCGCGATGATCGGCGGAATGCGCAGCGCCCAGATCAGCAGATAGTTGATGGCGCCGATCGCGGCACCGCAGGCGAGCGCCGCCAGCAATCCGACCACGATCATGGCATCGCTGCCGCCCATCACCTTCATCGCAACCGCGCTTGCCAGGCCGATATTGGCTGGCAACGACAGGTCGACATTACCGGGTCCGAGCGTGATGACGAACATCTGGCCGACGCCGACGATGACGGTGAACACGGCAAGCGACAATGCGGCCGTGACCATGCCGCCGCCGCCATAGCCGCCGGTGAAGGCGATCGTCGCCAGCCACACCAGCAGCGCGCCGACAAACGACCAGATCCAGGGTTTTGTGAGCAGCGTTTTCAGCGAAGCCATCGCTCACCTTTCCCTGCGGCTGATCAGCACCCGCGCCGCCAGCACGATGATCAGGATGGCGCCGTTGGCCGCCACCTGCCAGTCGGGCGGAATGTGCATGAAGGTGAGTAGCGGCGAGGCGGCCAGCGCCAGCGTCAGCGCGCCAATGACAGCGCCGATCGGCGAGACCCGGCCGCCGACGAACTCGCCGCCACCGAGGATGACGCCGGCGATGGCCAGCAGCGTGTAACCATTGCCGATATTGGCATCCGCGGAGGTGGTGATGCCGATCAGCGCCATGCCCGACAGCACGCCGAAGAGGCCGGCAAGCGCAAACAGCACGATCTTGGTCTTGAGCAGCGACCAGCCGGCCCGCCGCAGCGCCGCCGGATTGCCGCCGGAGCCGCGCAGGATCACGCCGTACGAGGTGCGCATCAGGCCGAAATGCACGACCGCCGCAATCAGCAGCGCGGCGATGATCGGGAACGGAATGAAGGGCGGCTTGAAGGACATGATCGCCAGCAGCCAGTCGGGCGCCTTGCCGCCGGGTTTGGGCAGGACGAGGATGGCCAGCCCCTGCCAGACGAAACTCATGCCGAGCGTCACCACGATGGAAGGCAGGTTGCGCAGATGGATCAGCGCGCCGAGCAGCGCATAGATGCCGATCGACCCGAGCAGTATCGCGACGCCGATAAGCGGTGCGTCCTTCAGCCATGTCGCGGTGACGCAGCCGACAAAGCCGACAAAGGTGCCGATCGAGAGGTCGAGCTCGTTGCCGGCGATGACGAACATCTGCGCGATTGTCGCCAGCGCGATCGGAATCGCCAGGTTCAGCATCAGGCTGAAGCCGAAATAGCTGATGGCGCGCGGGTTGAGCCAGGCGATTGCCGCCAACACCAGCGCCAGCGAAAGCGCCGGCAGCAGGCCGCGCAACAGCCGGGCCCGCGCCGCCGCGTTGCGTGCCGCCGATCCCTTGAAGCCATTGTCGATCGGCGTCGCCGTCATCTCAGGCCGCATCGCCGAAGGAGGACTGGATGATCTTCTCTTCCGTCAGCTCGTCGCGCGTCAGGTTGGCGACGATGCGGCCGTTCTTGAAGACATAGATGTGGTCGCAATTGTCGAGCTCTTCGGTTTCGGTCGTGTACCAGAGGAAGGTGCGGCCGCGGCCCGCCTCCTCGCGCACGAGGTCGTAGACCTCCAGCTTGGTGCCGATGTCGACGCCGCGCATCGGATCGTCCATCAGCACGATTTCGGCATCGGAGCCCAGCGCACGGGCAAACAGGGCCTTCTGCTGGTTGCCGCCCGATAGCGAGAAGATGTTGTTGTTCATGTCGGGCGTGCGGATGCCGATCTTCTTCTTCCAGGCATCGGCGAGCTCCGCCTCGCGGCGCGGCGAGATCAGCAACCCGTTACGCAGACGCGCCAGCGAACGGATGCCGATATTCTGTGCAATCGACCATTGCGGGAAAATACCGTCCGACTGGCGGTCCCCCGCCACCAGCGCCACCGGCGCCGTGACCTCGATGCCGGCCTTGGCGCGTGCGGCGGCGTCGAAGATCCGCAGCAGCAAGTCGGTCTGTCCGTGGCCGGCCAGCCCGGCAAGGCCGATGATCTCGCCCCCGCAGGCGACAAGGTCCTTGCCGTCGGTCTGCCCGGCGGGCCGCGCCCGGACGCGCAGCGGTCTGGCGCCTGGCTTGGCGGCAGCGGCCTGTGCGGCGGTCTTCTCGCGCGCCGCCGCCCCACCCATCACCGTCACCAGCCGGTCGCGATCGAAGGCACCAGCCGCGTCCGACGCCACCATCTTGCCGTCGCGCATCACCACGATCCGGTCAGCGTTCCGCAACACTTCACCCAGCACGTGTGAGATCAGGATGCAGCTTTTCCCGCCGGCGACGAAGCGGCGCACGAAGGCCAGCAGCTGGCCGGCCGTGTGCGCGTCGAGCGACGAAGTCGGCTCGTCGAGGATGACCAGGTCGAGCCGGTCCTGCGTCACGGTAAAGGCGCGCGCCACCTCGACCATCTGCCGCCGGCCGATCGACAGATCGCCGACAATGTCCCAGGCCGAGATGCCATGGTCCGGGAAGATCTCATCGAGCTTGGCGGCGATCAGCTCGGCGGCCTTGCGCCGCCAGCCGAAGCCGGAGAGCGACGCATGGTTGATGCGCGTGTTCTCGGCGACGCTGAGATTGGGACACAGCGACAGTTCCTGGAACACGCAGCGTATGCCGAGCTGCTGTGCCCGCGATACGGAATAATTGTCCTCGATGCCGCCATGCACGCCGATCGTCCCGCTGTCGGGCTTCGAGGTGCCGGCCACCATGTGCATCAGCGTCGACTTGCCGGCGCCGTTATGGCCAACGAGGCCGACGCATTCGCCGGGTCCGACATGGAAATCCACCCCGCCCAGCGCGCGAACGGCGCCGAAATGTTTTTCGGCACCGTTCAGTCTTACGATGTCAATATTGGCGGCGCCGAAATGTTTTTCGGCGCCGCCAAGTCTGATGTCCGTGTTGCCTGCGGCCATGCTCAACGATATCCGCTCAGTGATGCCCGGGCAACGCGTGTGCGACGTTCACTTGATGTTGGCTTTGATCGCCGCGATGGCATCTTCCTGCGTGTATTCGTGGGTGGCGACACCACCCTCCTTGATCTTCGGCAGGGCCGCCTCGAAATCGTCCTGGGTGAAGGCGAGATACGGCACCAGCAGGTCGTGCGGGATGTCCTTGCGGCCATCGAGCACCTGCTGCGCCACCCAGAAGGCGAGCGTCGACACGCCGGGCGCGATCGAGGCCGACCAGGTCTGGTAGCCGTCCTTCTCCTTCTGTTCCTTCCACCACTTCAATTCGTCCTGCCGGTTGCCCATAATGATGGTCGGCCGCGGCTTGTTGGCGGCGGCGAAGGCTTGCGCGGCGCCATAGCCGTCGCCGCCCTGGTCGACGACGCCGACGACGTCGGGCAGCGACGGCAGGATGGTCGCGACCGCTTTCTGCGCTGTGGTCTGGTCCCAGTCGCCGGTGACCGAGCCGACGATCTTGAACTCGGGATGCGCGGCCACACCCTCGAGGATGCCGGCATGGATGGCGTCGTCGATCGAGGTTCCGGCCAGGCCCCGGATTTCAAGCAGATTGCCGCCCTTGGGCTGGAACTTGGCCATATGCTCGACTTCCTGCTTGCCCATGTCCTTGAAGTCGACGACCACGCGGTAGGCGCAAGGCTCGGTCACCGTGCCGTCGAAGGAAACGACGGTGATGCCGGCGTCGCAGGCCTGCTTGATGGCGCCGTTGAGCGCATCCGGCGAGGCGGCGTTGATGACGATGGCGTCATAGCCCTGCAGGATCAGGTTTTGTACCTGCGCTGCCTGCGTCGGCACCTCCTTGTCGGCGGTGGTGAAGACATCGGCCGCGGCGACGATCTTGTCGTCGACCGCCTTCTTGGTGACGATGGCGTAGCTGTCGAGCATCGCCTGCCGCCACGAATTGCCGGCGTAATTGTTCGAGAATGCGATTTTCTTGCCGCTGGTGTCGGCGAGTGCCGTGCCGGCTGCGAGCACTGCTGCGAAGGTGCCCAGAACGAACAGTTTCTTCATGTCATACTCCTCCCGAGTGTTGCTGGTCTGCTACTGATGAGCGTCGCGATTGCGTACCTGTTTTTTATCTATTATCAGACAAAAGTGCAGCAGGGCCGGCGGGCTGTCAACTGCAATCCGCGAAAGGCCGGCGATCAACTTGCGGTGCAATGATTGAAAGCGCTTCGGTGAATGGGCTAGGCATGGCTCATGAGGCTGAAAAGCATGGCGGTGACGCCGATCGTTCCCCCTGGAGCCCCGGGAATTCCGGCGCGCTGGACGTCGAGCGCCAAAAGCGGCGTCGGAACTTCTCTCTCGTCGGCCGGCCCTGTCTGGTTCACGATCAGCCACGGCATCCTGAATGAGATCTATTATCCCGGCGTCGACAGCGCCTGCACGCGCGACCTCGGCCTGATCGTCACCGGCAAGGATGGATATTTCTCCGAGGAAAAACGCGATGCCACGCACGGCATCGAGCCGTTCGAGGACGGCGTGCCCGCCTACAGGCTGGCCAATACGGCTGATGACGGCGCCTACCGGATCGAGAAGCGCATTCTGGCCGATCCGGCTCGCCCGACCTTGCTGCAGGAGATCACCTTCACCCCGCTCGAGGGCGTTCCGGCCGATTACCGCGTCTACGCGCTTCTGGCGCCGCATCTGGTCAATGCCGGCATGGGCAACACCGCCTGGGTCGGCGAATACCAGGGAAAGCCCGTCCTTTTTGCCTCGGGGCGCGGCACCTACCTGGCGCTGGCCTCGTCGCTGCCCTGGCGGGATTGTTCGGCCGGCTATGTCGGCGTCTCCGATGGTTGGCAGCAATTGAACCATGCCGGCAAGCTCGATCCGGCATGCTGTCGCGCCGAGGACGGCAATGTCGCGCTGACCGGCGAGATCGGCTTCACCGCCACCAACACAAAAGCCGTGCTGGCGCTGGGTTTTGGGACGACGCCGGACGAAGCAGCCGAAAACGCCTTCGCCAGCCTGAAGCGGGGATTTGAACCGGCGGCGAAATCCTATGTCGAAAAATGGCGCGAATGGCAGGCCGGGCTGCTGCCACTGGACCGCGACCGGACGCCCGGAGTGCCGGGAGTGAACGGCTACCGCGTCTCCACCGCGGTGCTGGCCACCCACCGGTCATCGGTCATGCCGGGCGCGGCGGTGGCCAGCCTGTCGATCCCGTGGGGGTTCGACAAGGGCGACGATGATCTCGGGGGCTATCACCTGGTCTGGCCACGCGACCTGGTCGAAACGGCGGGCGGCTTTCTCGCCGCCGGCGATGCCGCTTCGGCCCTTTGGATCCTGGAATACCTCCGCTCCATTCAGCAGCCGGACGGCCATTGGCCGCAGAACGCCTGGCTCGACGGCACGGCCTATTGGCCCGGCATCCAGATGGACGAATGCGCCTTCCCCCTGCTGCTGGCCGATGCCCTGCATCGCGCTGGCCACTTGCCGAGTGCCAGGCTCAAGACCTTCCTGCAGATGATCGAGAGTGCCGCTTCTTATGTCGTGCGCAATGGACCCGTCACCGGCGAGGACCGCTGGGAAGAAGACGCCGGTTACAGCCCGTTCACGCTGGCCGTCGAGATAGCCGCACTGCTGGCCGCGGCCGACCTGCTCGATGCCTGCGGCAAGCAGGCCGCGGCAAGCTATCTGCGCGAGACCGCCGACTGCTGGAACGACCAGGTCGAGCGCTGGACCTATGTCACCGGCACCGCCCTCTGCAAGGCCGCCGGCGTCGCCGGCTACTACGTCCGCATCGCGCCGCCGGACAGCGCCGATGCCAGCTCGCCGAAGGACGGCTACGTGCCGATCAAGAATCGCCCACCCGGCGACACGGACCGACCGGCCGAGGAAATCGTCAGCCCCGACGCGCTGGCGCTGGTGCGCTTTGGCCTGAGGGCCGCCGACGATCCGCGCATCGTCGACACGATCAAGGTCATCGACGCGCATTTGCGCAGCGAGCTGCCGCAAGGGCCGCTCTGGTACCGCTATGACAGCGACGGCTATGGCGAGCATGAGGATGGCGCGCCTTTCGACGGCACCGGTCAGGGCCGGCCCTGGCCCCTGCTCGCCGGCGAACGCGCCCATTACGAGCTCGCGGCCGGGCGCAAGGACAAGGCGGCCAGCCTGCTCGACACGCTGGAACGCTCGGCCGGAACCGGCGGCCTGCTGCCGGAACAGGTCTGGGACGGCGCCGATATTCCGGGCCGCGAGCTGCTGCATGGCAAGCCGTCGGGCAGCGCCATGCCGCTGGTCTGGGCGCATTCCGAACATGTCAAGCTGCTGCGCTCCCTGCGCGACGGCGCCGTCTTCGACATGCCGCCGCAAGGCGTGAAGCGCTACATCGAGGACAAGACCGTGTCGCCCTTCAGGACATGGCGCTTCAACAACAAGATCCGCACGCTGCCCGAGGGCAAGACATTGCGCGTCGAGCTTCTGGCGGCAGCCACCGTCCACTGGAGCGCCGACAACTGGGCAACCGCCCACGATAGCCAGACGGCGGAAAACGCTTTCGACATCCACCTTGTCGATCTGCCCACGGCCAACCTCCCCAGCGGACGCACGCTGATCTTCACTTTTTTCTGGCCCGGAACCGGCGATTGGGAGAATGTCGACTTCTCCGTCATGTCAGGCGCTCAGGACAGCCAGTAGATCCTTCCTCGACAAACCCAGCAAATCTCTAGGAAACAGGACGAAACCATGCAGATCGGAATGATGGGACTGGGCCGGATGGGCGCCAACATGGTGCGGCGCCTGATGCGCGACGGCCACGAATGCGTCGTCTACGACATCAACCCGGCCAGCGTCGCCGCGCTGGTGAGCGACGGCGCGCTGGGGGCGGCTTCGATGGCGGAATTCGTCGGCAAGCTCGCCAAGCCGCGCTGCGTGTGGCTGATGCTGCCGGCGGCGATCACCGGCAAGATCATCGATCAGGTCGCGGCGCTGATGGAGCCCGGCGACATCGTCATCGACGGCGGCAATTCCTATTATCACGCCGCCGTCGACGAGGCCGCGAAACTGGCTGGCAAGGGCATCCATCTTGTCGATGTCGGCACCAGCGGCGGTGTCTGGGGGCTGGAACGCGGCTACTGCCTGATGATCGGCGGCCCCGACGTGGCGGTGCAGCACCTCGATTCGGTCTTTGCCACGCTGGCGCCTGGTCTCGATACCGGCGCGCCTACCCCGGACAAGACCGCGGGCACGGCGCCCTATGGCTACCTGCATTGCGGACCGAGCGGCGCCGGCCACTTCGTCAAGATGGTGCACAACGGCATCGAATACGGCGTCATGGCCGCCTATGCCGAAGGCATGAACATCCTGAAGTCGGCCAATGCCGGCAAGCGGCAACGGACGGCGGACGCCGAGACAAGCCCGCTTGAAAACCCGCAATACTACCAGTTCGATGTCGACCTTCCGCAGGTGGCCGAGGTGTGGCGGCACGGCAGCGTCATCGGCTCCTGGCTGCTCGATCTCACCGCCAGCGCGCTTAAGAGCGATCCGGGCCTGGCGCAATTCGGCGGCCGGGTCTCGGATTCCGGCGAGGGTCGCTGGACGCTCAAGGCGGCGATCGACACCGGCGTGCCGGCGCCCGTCCTGTCCTCGGCCCTGTTCGACCGCTTCTCCTCGCAAGGCGAATCCGAATTCTCCGACAAGCTGTTGTCCGCCATGCGCTATGCCTTCGGCGGCCACATCGAAAAACCGAAGGACGGCAAGTGACGGCGACAGGGGAGACGCACGCATGAGCCAGGAACGGTCCGACACGCTGGTGCTCTTCGGAGCGACCGGCGACCTCGCCCACAAGAAGATATTTCCAGCGCTTTACCAGATGGTCGCCAAGGGCACGCTCACCGAACCAGTGATCGGCGTCGCCTTCGACGCCTGGGATTTGAAGCAGTTGCAGGACCGCGCCCGCGACGGCATCGTCAACGCGCTCGGCAAGGTCGACGAGAAGGTGTTCGCCAAGCTGGCGTCGCTGCTGCGCTATGTCAGCGGCGACTATCGCGATCCGGCCACTTTCGAGAAGCTGAAGACCGCGCTCGGCAGCGCCCAACGGCCGCTGCACTACATGGCGGTGCCGCCGACCATGTTCGAGACTGTCGTGCAAGGGCTGGAGCAGTCGGGCACCACGCATGGCGCGCGGCTGATGGTGGAAAAGCCCTTCGGCCACGATCTGCAATCGGCGCGCTGGCTGAACCGGGTGCTGCACTTGGTGTTCGACGAACAGTCGATCTTCCGCATCGACCACTATCTCGGCAAGGAAGCGATCCAGAACCTGCTTTATTTCCGCTTCGCCAATTCCCTGCTCGAGCCGATCTGGAACCGCAATTACGTCGAGAGCGTGCAGATCACCATGGCCGAGGATTTCGGCATCGAAGGGCGGGGGCGGTTCTACGACGATGTCGGTTGCATCCGGGACGTCATCGAGAACCATCTGCTCAACATCCTGCTGCTCCTGGCCATGGAGCCACCGGTCGGCCGCTCCGCCGACGACCTGATCGACGAGAAGGTGCAGGTGCTGCGCGCCATCCGCACCTTGACCAAGAACGATGTCGTGCGCGGCCAGTTCACAGGCTATCTGGCCGAGCCCGGTGTGGCGCCGAACTCGCCGGTCGAGACCTTCGCGGCGGTGCGCTTCTTCGTCGACACCTGGCGCTGGCAGGACGTGCCGTTCTTCATCCGCGCCGGCAAGAACATGCCGGTGCATGTCACCGAGGTGGTGGTGCGGCTGAAGCGGCCGCCGCTGGACGTCTTCGACCCGATCAAGCCCGCCGACCAGAATTACGTCCGTTTCCGCATCGACCCGCAGGTGATGATCGCCATCGGCGCCCAGCGCAAGGCGCCCGGCGACGACATGATCGGCGAGCAGGTGGAACTCGCCGCGCTCGACGATTCGAAGGGCGACATGCCGCCCTATGAGCGGCTGATCGGCGACGCCATGAACGGCAATGGCCAGCTCTTCACCCGCCAGGACGCGGCCGAACTGGCCTGGCGCATCGTCGGTCCGGTGCTCGGCGATACCACGCCGCCGCATCTTTACGAGCCGAAGACATGGGGGCCGATGGACGCCATGGCCGGCTTCGGACCGCCCAATGGCTGGATCGACCCGGTAACATGAGCGGAGGGGACCAGATGGCCAAGGTGAATAAGCAGGCTGCGTCGAACACTGGGCAGGTCGTCCTTTCGATCGACATCGGCGGGTCGCACGTTAAGATCCTGACCAGCGACGGTGGCACCGAGCGCCGGACGGATTCCGGGCCTGACCTGACGCCACGGCAGATGATCGACAAGGTGAAAAAGCTCGCCGAGGGACTGTCCTATGACGTCATCTCGATGGGTTATCCGGGCCCGGTGCGTCACAACAAGCCGGTGCTCGACCCGATGAATCTCGGCAAGGGCTGGGTCGGCTTCGATTTCACCGCTGAGTTCGGCAAGCCGGTCAAGGTGGTCAACGACGCGCTGATGCAGGCCCTCGGCAGCTATGAGGGCGGGCGCATGCTGTTCCTCGGCCTCGGAACCGGCCTCGGTGCGGCGATGATCCTCGATAATGTCGGCCAGCCGATGGAACTCGCCCATCTCCCCTATAGAAAAGGCCAGAGTTTCGAGGACTATGTCGGCGAACGCGGCCTGGAAAAGCGCGGCAAGAAGAAGTGGCGCGGCTATGTCTTCGACGTCGTCAACCGGCTGCGCGCCGCCCTGCAGCCAGACTATGTCGTCATCGGCGGCGGCAATGTCGACAAGCTCGACGAATTGCCCGCCAACTGCAGGCGCGGTGACAACACACGCGCTTTCGAAGGCGGATTTCGTCTGTGGCGCGACAAGGCCCTGATCGTCTGATATTATTACAGTTTAGTATAGTTGTTCAAAATGGCGTGTGATGTCGCGCCGATAGATTGCATTGTGCAGGTTTGCCGACTAGGAAGTCAGCCCCACTACATCGCGTCGCGCGCGACGCACAAAGACGACGCACTTTAATTTTGCGCATCATCCTTTTTGAAAACGGCCCCATTTTCGAGGTCATGCGCCATGGATGGAGGAAATAGATTGACCGACGAAAACAGCCACGCCAGCAAGACCCTCGACCTTCTCGAACTGACAGCCCACATCGTATCGGCCTATGTCGAGAAGAATCGCCTGCCCGCGTCCGGCCTTCCCGAGCTGATCGCCAGCGTCAGCGCCTCGATCAGTGGGCTCGGCCAGCCGGTCGCTCCGGTGGCGGCACCGCTGGTCCCGGCCGTCAACCCGAAGAAGTCGGTGACGCCGGATTTCATCATCTGCCTCGAGGACGGCAAGAAGTTCAAATCGCTGAAGCGTCACCTCGGCGTGCATTTCGGCCTGTCGCCGGATGCCTACCGCGCCAAATGGGGCCTGCCGTCGGACTATCCGATGGTTGCCCCCAACTACGCCGCTTCGCGCTCGGAACTGGCGAAGTCGATCGGGCTCGGCCGCAAGGCCGTCGCCCCCCCGCCTGCCAAGGGCAAAGGCCGAAAGGCCAAAGTCCCGGCCTGAGCAATTCAGTCCTGAGCCAATACTTGGGACGACTGGAACAGAAGCCTGCCGGCGAAACTGCCTTGGCAGGCTTCATGTTTTTGTGGCTTGGATGAACCGGACAAGCTTTGAGCAATTCCAGGAAAAGTGTGAAACGGTTTTCCGTCCGGAATTGCGTCTAGACAAAGGGGATGGAGCTGTTTGCCGTTTCCGTGAAACGGTGAACCGCTCCGGGGGGGGGAAGCCATGAACTACACCAGGATGGTGATCGAGAAAGAGGCGCCGGAGGAATACGGCTATGACCGTATCCGCTACAATCTCTCCGAAAGCTCGATTGCCGACCAGAAGCTCTCCGACATCGGCCTCTCGCTGCCCGACCTGACGCTCTTTTACGGCGAACATCGCGGCGACAAGGCGCTGCGCGACCTGATCGCAGCACATGATGCCGGCATCTCGCCCGACGATGTGCTAGTCACCGCCGGTGCAGCCGGCGCGCTGTTCATCATCTCGACCTCGCTGCTGTCGGCCAGCGATCACCTCGTCGTCATCAGGCCCAACTACGCCACCAACATCGAAACGCCGCGGGCGATCGGCTGCGCCATCAGCTTCGTCGACCTCGCCTTCGAGGAAGGCTTTGCCGTCGATATTGAGCGCGTCAAGGCAGCGATGCGGCCGAATACGAAGTTGATCAGCGTCACTTGCCCGCACAATCCAACCGGCACCATGATGAGCCGTGCCGAACTCGACGCGCTGGTGGCGCTCGCCGAGGCCAGCGGCTGCCATCTGCTGGTCGACGAAACCTATCGCGACCTCTCCTATGGCAGGCGCCTGCCTTCGGCGGCCTCGCTGAGCAAAAAGGCCATCAGCGTCTCGTCGCTGTCCAAGGCCTTCGGCATTCCCGGCATCCGCATCGGCTGGCTGACTGCAAGGGATGCCGCCCTCCAGGAAAAATTCCTCGCCGCCAAGGAGCAGATCGGCATCTGTGGCAGCGTCATCGACGAAGGCATAGCGCGCGGCGTGCTGGAGCGCCGGGACGTGTTTCTGGCAAAGCTGCTGCCCGAGATGGCCAAGCGCCGTGATATCGTCCAGGCTTGGATCGACCGCGAGCCGCTGGTCGACTGGGTGCGGCCTGAGGGCGGTGTCGTCGGTTTCCCGCGCCTCGATGTCGAGCCCGGCTTCGACCTCGACCGGTTCTATGTCAGGCTGCTGAAAGACCACGGCACCTATGTCGGGCCTGGCCACTGGTTCGAGATGGAAAAGCGCTTCTTCCGCGTCGGCTTCGGCTGGCCGACGGAGGCCGAGTTGAAAGGCGGATTGGACGCGATTTCGGCCGCGCTGCGGCAGTAACTTCCGCGTGCTACCGAGAGCGCGGCTCGAAAGTCCCTTGATCCAGACCTGATTTTGAAGCATATGCGCGCCGAACTTTACCAAGTTCCATTGGTCGGACCAGCGCCCATTCGGGAAGTGCCCCGCCGGCATAGCAACGGGGCCTCACTCCATGAAACCTGAACAAACTTTACCGGAGCAGCGCTATGCGGCTTTCCGGCACAAAGCCTTCCTCAGCTACTGGACAGCGCGCTTTCTCACCACCTTCGCGACGATGATCGTTTCCGTCGCCGTCGGCTGGCAGATCTATGATCTGACGCGCGATCCGTTCGACCTCGGCATTGTCGGCATCGTCCAGTTCCTGCCTTCGCTGTTGCTGGTGCTGGTCACTGGCGTCGTCGCCGACCGCTTCGGCCGCCGCCTGATCATGGCGCTGGCAACGGTGGTCGAGGCAGGCTGTGCGCTCGTTCTCCTGTACTTCACGCTGCGCGGCCTCGTCAGTCCGCTGCCGATCTTCGCCGTTCTGGCGCTGTTCGGCATGGCGCGCGCCTTTTACGGACCGGCCTCGTCGTCGCTGTTCGCCAATCTGGTGCCGCCTGAAGATTTCGGCAACGCGATTGCGTGGAACTCGTCCGCCTGGCAGACGGCGACGATCATCGGTCCGGTCGCGGGCGGCCTGCTCTATGGCGTCTCGGCCGAAGCCGCATACGCTGTCGCCTCTGTGCTGATGCTGGTGGCCGGTCTGCTGATCTTCACCATTCCCAAACCCGCCCAGCAAAGCGCCACCGACAAGCCGACGATGGAAACACTGTTTGCCGGCTTCCGCTACATCTGGAGCGAGAAGATCGTGCTCGGCGCCATCTCGCTCGATCTCTTCGCCGTGCTCCTGTCCGGCGCCTCGGCACTGCTGCCGGTCTATGCGCGCGACATCCTGCAACTCGGCCCCTGGGGCCTCGGCCTGCTGCGCTCTGCACCGGGCATCGGCGCCGTCTGCGTCGCGGTCTGGCTCGCCGGGCACCCGATCCGCGACCGTGCCGGCAAGATCATGCTGAGCTTCGTCGCGGCGTTCGGCGCCTTCACCGTGCTGTTCGGTCTGTCGACCCTCACCTGGCTGTCGATCGTTGCTCTGGTCTTCCTCGGCGCCACCGACATGTTCAGCGTCTACATCAGGGAAACGCTGATCCAGTTGTGGACGCCGGACGAAGTGCGCGGCCGCGTCAACGCCGTCAACCAGGTCTTCGTCGGCGCCTCCAACGAAGTCGGCGAATTCCGCGCCGGCACCATGGCGGCGCTGATCGGCACGGTTCCGGCGGTCGTCATCGGCGGCGTCGGCGCCATCGCGGTTGCCGGCCTGTGGGCCTACCTGTTCCCGCAACTGCGCAGGGTTCGCCACCTCAATGGGCGAAACTGACGGCTTCATCGGTATCGGCGGAGCCGCGAATCTGTGCTAAGCCGCCGCCCAATCAACCAAGGACGACACTCATGAGCGAACCGACCGTGGCCGAGGCGACCGAGAATATCTATGCATCGCTCCGGGCGGACAATGCTGACATCGACGCACATATCGCGACGCTCAAGGCAGCGCTGGCACGAGAGGGGATAAAACAGGCGGTGTTCGATCCCACCAAATTGGCGCAGAACAACCGCTCGGGCCGCAAGTTGATGCAGGCCTACTTTCGGCAGCGCGGCGTGAGCGTGAGCTTTTCGGACTAGTTTTTACGCTCCGAAAGCCGACGTTCGGCCAGATTTGGCCATTCCGACCACTGGTCCGACTCTACCGCGCCACCGGCCCGCCAAAAATCATCCGCAAGAATTCGTCCAGCCAGCGCTTCAGGTGCATATCCCAGATCAACCGGCCGCCGAGATGGTCGCGGCCGGGCTGGGCGCCGGGGAGTTCGAAGCGATGGGCGCCGCGCACCACCCAGCGTTGCATCATCACCCGGGTGAGTTCGCCATGGAACTGGATGCCCCAGGCATTGTCGCCATAGCGGAAGGCCTGGTTGGGATAGGTCTCGTTCGTGGCCAGCAGCATCGCGTCGCCCGGCAGCGAAAAGCCCTCGCGATGGAACTGGTAGACCATTTCGGGCCAATGCATCAGTTTCTTGCCGGCCTCGGTCGCCTTCAGCGGATACCACCCGATCTCGACCAGTCCTTCACCATGGCCCTCGACCTTGCCGCCGAGATGGTTGGCCAGCATCTGCGCGCCCAGGCAGATGCCGAGCAGCGGCCGGTTTTCCCTGAGCGGAATTTCCAGCCATTTGGTCTCGCGGCGGACGAACTCGTCCTCGTCATTGGCGCTCATCGGCCCGCCGAACACCACCGCGCCGGCATGACCATCCAGCGTTTCCGGCAAGGCGTCGCCGAGCGGAGGGCGGCGGATGTCGAGATCGAAGCCTTCTTCCAGCAGCATGTGGCCGACGCGCCCGGGGCTCGAATTCTCCTGATGTAGAATGATCAGGATCTTTGGCTTCGGGCTCGTTCTGGGCGGCATGGAAAGGCGAAAATCCTACTCGTCGCTCGATGTTCCGGTGGCGCCCGGTACCTCGGCCGCAGCCTTGCGGCGCGCCTCGACCCGGTCGCGGCGCTCGACGCCGATCAGTTCGGCGACCCGCCACACCGTGTTGTCCTCGAGCTCATGCAGCTCGCCATCGGCATAGACGATCTCCCACATCAGGCCGATGAAGGCCTTGCGCCCCTCCGCGTCGAGATGGCGCTTGAGCACGCTGGTGAAGGCGTAGAGGTCGATCGCCTCGTTGTCGGCGCGCTCGCCGGCAGCGGCGAGCGCTTCGAGTTCGGCACCGTTGATCGAATAGCTCTGCGCCAGCACCGCCTTGAACCGCTCCCATTCGACGTCCTGGCGCACGCCATCGGCATTCATCACATGGTAGAGCAGCGCCGAAGCCGCGACGCGCGGATCGTCCGTGCTGGTGTGGCTGCCGGAGCCGGCCGGCAAATCCCTGAGAAACGACAGAACGCGCTCGAACATCAATTCATTCCCAAAACGGCCCGATGGCCAAGTCAAATCACCCGATGACCAAAATCAAAACAGCCGGAACCGGCGTGGCGACTTTTCCGCCTCGTCGTCCGGATCGACGCCTGGATCGTCCGGCAGGCGCGCCAGTTCTTCCGCCGGCTCGACGGCCTCGGCATCGGCCGGCACCGCGGCAAAGGCGGCGGCCGTGACCGGGGTGACATGATCCTCGCGGCTCTCGGCACCCCTGCTCGTCGCCTCGTTGCCCGGGGCGGCATGATCGATCACGTCGACCGGCTTTTCCGGCCTGCCCGGCGCCTCGATGGCCACTACCGGGGCATCCAGCTCATCGCGGCTGTCGATCAGTTGGCCAAGCCGCTCCATCGGCGCGCGCCATTCGAAGGCGTCGAGCCGGCCGGTGACCGGCGAGACCGGCGCCCAGCGCTCGGAGACGACGCCGTCGGCGACCCAGGCTGGATCGCGCTGCGCCCGCACCGCCTTGGAGAGCAGCTGCCGCACCTTGCCCTGGTCGCCGGTCTCGGCCTCCTCGATGTCGGCCAGGAGCAGATAGGCGCCCTCGCGGCGGTCAATGCGGATCGCGGCTTCGGCCTCGCGGCGAGCGGTCGACAAATCCTGTGCGTCGAGCGCGGCACGCGCCACCGTCATCGACGATTCGGCGTGGTTCTTCTTCATCTCCTGCAGCTTCTTTGCCCGGTTGAGCCGATCAAGCACGGCGTCACCCGGCCTTGCATGGGTGTAGAGCTCGGCAATTTCGGGATGCGGCTCGGCCTTCCATGCTGCTTCGAGGATCTTCGAGCCCTTGCGCACGTCGTTCTGCTTGAACAGCGCCGCCGCGGCGGCAATTGCGGCGGGGGCGAAGTCCGGCTGCAGTCTGTTGGCCTCGACCGCCGCTGTCCTGGCGGCCGCGGGATCGCTGTCGGCGAGCGACTGCGCCTTGGCGGTCAACAGCACCGCGCGGCGGCGGTTGGCGGCGTCGCGCTCGATCTGCCGCGTCGACTTCTGCGCGTCTACCAGCTTCAGCGCGCCGTCCCAGTCGCCGCGCGCGGTCAGCTCCTCCAGCGTCGATTCGGCCGCCCAGGCCAGTTGCGGCGCCACTGCGGCGGCGCGGCCGGCATAGTGCCGGGCGGCATTGCGGTCGCCCAGCCGCTCGGCTTCCAGATAAAGCCCGCGCAGGCCAAGCAGCCGCATTTCGGGGTCGTCGAGCATGCTCTCGAACTTTTGGCGCGCGCCGTCATGATCGCCTTCTAGCAGCGATGCCTGCGCTTCGAGCAGATGGATCAGCGGCTCCTGGTCGGAACGGATCAGCTTGGCCGCTTCCTTGGTTTTCTTACGGGCGAGCGCCCCGTCGCCGGCGCCGGCGGCGATCATGCCGGTCGACAGCGCCTGATAGCCCCGGTCGCGGCGGCGCACGCGGAAATAGCGCGAGATGGTGTAAGGGCTGTTCCACAGCGACTTGATGAGCCACCAGACGATCATCACCGCCGCGACGACGGCGACGACAGCCACCGCCGCCACCATCAGGCTGACCTGGTACTGGTAGCCATTGAAGGTGACGACCATGTCGCCGGGCCGGTCGGCCAGCCAGGCAAAGCCCAGCCCGAGCGCGAAGACGACGATGAGGAAGGCGAGCAGGCGGATCATCGTGTTGTCCTCATGCCTTCATCGCGCCGGAGATCAACGCGTCGACCTGGGTTTCGACCTCGATGCGCGCCTTCAGTTTGCCGGCAAAGTCGGCGCCCGCGGCCTTCACGGCTTGCGGCAGCCTGTCATATTCGCTGAGTGCCTTGGCATAGTCGCCCTGGGTGACCGCAACCTCCATGCGCGCCACGGTTTCTGGTGCCCCGGTGCCTTCGACGGCACCGATCGGCCGGACCTTGACCAGCGATTCGGCGCTCGACATCAGGTTCTGCAGAAAGCCGGCATTATGGTCGTCCGGCGTGGCCGCTGCCACCATGGCGTTCGCGGCGGCATCCATCTGCGAGGCAATCTCGGTGCGGGTCGGCACGCCCTTTTCGGCATAGGGGCGCAATGTCGCGAGCTGCGGCGCATCAGGCGAAATCGCGGCCAGCGTATCGAGTTCGGCCGAAAACGGCGCGCCACGGTCGAGCGCGGACTTCAGCGCCGAAGCCGCGATGGCGAGCGCGATCTTCGGCTGCGATGCCTGCGCATCGACCTTGCCGGAAAGCTGCGACACCGACTGCTCCAGCGCGGAGAGACGGCCCTCCTGCGCCTTCGCTGCCTCGCCTGTCGACTTCACCAGCGCATCGAGAGCCGCCATTTTTTCGTTGAGTGGACCGAGATCGACGGGCGCCGCGCTGCCGGCCTTGCCGAGGGCCGCCACCGTGGTTTCGATCTGCTTGACCTTGTCTCCCAGTGCGGCGAGCCCGGCATTGTCGCCGGCGCCGCCCTGTTCGACCGTCGATTTCAGCGCCGCGACATCGCTCTTGACCTGGTCCAGCGCCGACGACAGGCCATCGACCTTGGCCGATGCACCATTGTTGTTGCCGGCTTGCCTCATGTCCGCGATTTCGCTCTTCAGCGAGGCGATCTCGCCATTGACGCCATCGAGCGAGGCGCCGGGAGCGGAGCCCGGCGCGCCGAGCAGACCGGCAAATTGCAGGCCACCGGCGCCGACCAGCGCGATGACGCCGCCGATGATGCCGGCGGCGATGCCGTTGAGGCCGCCCCGCTTCGGCTGTGCTGTCATCGGTTCGCTCCTCGCGTCGGTTTTTCCGGGAGCCGCCTTGGTCTCGGCGGTTTTGGCGGTTGCATCCTCAAAATTGTAGTCGGAAGCCGTGGCGCGGTTGGGGGGTGTATCCGAACCGGGATAAGGCATTTCCGGCTCAGCGGATTTGGCCTCGGGCGCATCTGTCCCGGCCTGCCCCGCGGCGGCATCGTCATGCTCCCAGGGTTCTAGGTCGGTCTGATCGGCATGCACCGGCTCTTCCGGAGCCTCCGGCTGCGAGGCGTTCGCTGCTTCCTCGGCCTTCGCCTCGTCGGTCTGGGCGGTATCCTTGGCGGCATCCTCGTCGACGACGCGTGAGACGGCGCCCGGATCGAGATCGATGGTCACCGGCTCGCGGCGGCTCTTCGAGTGTCGCATCTTCGGCGTCTTGACCATGCATGGGCTCCGCAAAATTCGCTTCGTCTCAACGCCCGGCGGCGCGTGATGGTTCAGAAGGGTCTAGCACATCACCAAGCGGTGAAAAGGGGCGGTGTGATGACGCGGGTCAGGGCCGTTCCCGCAAAAGTGCCAGCAGCGCCTCCTCGTCGGGTCGTACGGCGACGCGGATTGCCTTGCCGGCGTTGTCGCCGAAGGCGGCGGCGATGCGCGCGGAAAGGACAAAAACCCGTGTCTTTTCAAAGGCCTTTTGCAGGGCAGGCCGGCTGGTCAGGACCCGCATCGCGGCAGCCGCTTTGGCCGAATAGAGCAGCACCACGTCGACGGCTTGGCCTGATATCAGCGAAAGGATCGCTTCGTCCGAATGGCTTACCGCAAGCGTGTCGTAAGTCTCGACGGCATGGACCCCGACATGAGCTGCTTCCAGCTTCTGTTCGAAGGCGGGAAACCGCACGCGCCCACAAAGATAGACGATCGTTTTACCGGAAAACGCGATCGCCATGCCGTCGGCCAGCGCCTCGGCATCGCCAGGCCCCTCGACGACCGACAGAAAGCCGGCTTTGCGCGCGGCCTCCGCGGTCCTCCTGCCGACAGCATGGCAAGGCAGGTTGGAAAGCGCCGCTATCACATCTCTCGGGGCATGGCGCACGGCATTGGCGCTGGTGATGGCGACGGCCGCCACGTCGTCCGGAACTGCCTTGGCATCGACCGGCAGTACCATCGTCTCCGTCAATGGCAGGAGAAGAGGCTCGAAACCCATATCTTCCAGCTTTCGCGCCGTGCGCGACGCACCGGGCTCCGGTCTGGTGACCAGGACGCGGAGCATTTTCAGAGCCAGCCGTCGAAGAACTTTTCGCCGGCCCTGGCGCGAACTGTCCGCGCGGCGTTCGCGCCTATTTCCGCCGCGTCCGCGGCCTCGCCTTCCAGCCGGACGTCATGCCATTCCGTGCCGTCGGGCGAGATGATCAGTCCGGCAAAGGACAGTTTGCCGCCCGATACGGTCGCATGGCCGGCGATCGGTGTGCGGCACGAACCGTCGAGCGCGGCGAGAAACGCGCGCTCGCAGGCCAAGGCCTGGCCCGTCGGCACATGATGGATCGCCGCAAGCATGTTCTCGATTTCACGGTCGCCGACCCGCGTCTCGATGCCGATCGCGCCTTGTCCCGGCGCCGGTGGAAAATCCTCCAGCGGCATCAGGTCGGTGATCACGCCTTCGAGCCCGAGCCGCTTCAGCCCTGCATGGGCGAGGATGGTACCCTCGGCGATGCCTTCATCCAGCTTGCGCAGCCTCGTCTGCACATTGCCGCGGAACATCACCACCTCGAAATCCGGCCGCATCCGGCGGATCAGCGCCTGGCGGCGGAGCGATGAGGATCCGACCTTGGCGCCATGCGGCAGATCGGCGATCCGCTTGACCGCCTTGCCTATGAAAGCGTCGCGCGCGTCCTCGCGCGGCAGGAAAGTGGAGAGCTCCAGTCCATCGGGAAGCACCGTCGGCATGTCCTTCGACGAATGCACGGCGATGTCGATACGCCCGTCGAGCAGCGCTTCCTCGATTTCCTTGGTGAACAGGCCCTTGCCGCCGGCCTCCGACAATGGCCGGTCCTGGATACGGTCGCCGCTGGTCGAGATGGGCACCACTTCGAAAGCCTGCTCGGGAAGCCCATGCGCTTTCATCAGCCGCACACGCGTCTCATGCGCCTGGGCGAGCGCCAGCGGACTGCCGCGCGTTCCGATTTTCCGTGTTTCGATTTTCAAAGTTTGCATGGCGCGCGGTCCGTGATAACCCCCGAGCGAAATCGAGGTCTTGCCGGCCTTTTCCTAATGGGGAATAGCCCCATAGACAATCTCTTGGGATAGCGACGAATTGATCCGCGTTCTGGGCATCGAGACGAGTTGCGACGAGACCGCCGCCAGCGTCGTGGCGCTGGAGGGCAATGCCGCGCCGAAAATCCTGTCCAATATCGTGCTCTCCCAGATCGAGGAGCATGCCGCCTTCGGCGGTGTCGTGCCCGAGATCGCCGCGCGCGCCCATGTCGAGGCGCTGGACGGCATCGTCGAGGCGGCGCTCGCCGATTCAGGCGTGGCTCTGGGCGATATCGACGCGATCGCCGCCACTGCCGGGCCAGGCCTCGTCGGCGGCCTGATCGTCGGCCTGATGACGGCCAAGGCGATCGCGGCCGCGGCGAACAAGCCGCTGATCGCCGTCAATCACCTCGAAGGCCACGCCTTGACCGCGCGGCTGACCGACAGCCTGGAATTCCCCTATCTCTTGCTGCTGGTTTCCGGCGGCCACACGCAGGTTCTCGCCGTGCGCGGCGTCGGCGACTACCAGCGCTGGGCCACAACCATCGACGACGCGCTCGGCGAAGCCTTCGACAAGACGGCCAAGATGCTCGGCCTGCCCTATCCTGGCGGTCCCAACGTCGAGAAGGCGGCGCTGTCGGGCAATGCCTCGCGCTTTGCCTTCCCACGGCCGATGAAAGGCTCGGCGCAGCCCGATTTCTCCTTCTCCGGCCTGAAGACCGCCGTGCGCCAGGCGGCGACCGCGATCGAGCCCTTGAGCGACCAGGATGTCGCCGACATCTGCGCCTCGTTCCAGGCGGCCGTCGCCGATGCGCTGGCCGACCGCGTTTCCCGCGCGCTGGCACGATTCAGCCAAACATTCCCTGGCACGAAGAACCCGGCGCTGGTCGTCGCCGGCGGCGTCGCCGCCAACCGCGCCATCAAGGCGACGCTCGAGCGACTCTGTACTGAGGCCGGTTTCACCTTCGTCGCGCCGCCGCTGAAATTGTGCACCGACAATGCCGCGATGATTGCCTGGGCCGGCATCGAGCGGCTGCGCGAAGGCATGGCGCAGGAGAACGGCTTCGATTTCGTGCCGCGCTCGCGCTGGCCGCTGGACAGCGTCTCGACGCCAATGGTCGGCTCGGGCCGGCGCGGAGCCAAGGCATGACCGGTCGAGCCACGAAGAGCGAGGGCCTGGGCAAAAGCGGTTGGCATGTCACCGTGCTCGGCGGTGGCGCCTGGGGCACGGCCCTGGCGCTGGCCATGCTGCGCGCAGGCCACTCGGTACGGCTGTTCGCGCGCGACTCTGAAACCGTGGCCTCGATCGGTCGTGGCGAGAACCCGCGCTATCTCCCGGGCATCGCAATCGAGCCCGGCATCGAGGCGACGAGCGACATCGAGGCAGCGCTCACTGGGGCCGATTGCGTGCTGGCGGTGACGCCGGCGCAGGCGTTGCGAGCGACACTGGCGGCCGCGAAAGATTATATGCCGGCCGGCATTCCGCTCGTGCTCTGCGCCAAGGGCATCGAGCGCGACACCGGCGCCTTGCTGTCGGCAATCGCTACGGAAATCCTGCCGCAAAACCCGGTCGCCGCCCTGTCCGGGCCGAGCTTCGCCAGCGATGTCGCCCGCGGCCTGCCGACGGCGGTGGTGGTGGCCGCCGGCGACGAGGCGCTTGCGGCCAACCTTGCCGCCCGTTTTTCGGCTGAAAATCTGCGTTGCTATTCGAGCGACGACCTGATCGGCGTCGAAATCGGCGGCGCCTTGAAGAACGTCTTCGCCATCGCCGCCGGTGCCGTCACCGGGGCCGGGCTCGGCGCCAGCGCCCAGGCCGCCATGGTCACGCGCGGCTTCGTCGAGTTGCGCCGCATCGGTGCCGCCTTCGGCGCCAGGCCCGAGACCCTCATGGGGCTTTCCGGCCTTGGCGACCTGCTGCTCACCTGCTCGTCGACGCAATCGCGCAATTTCGCCTATGGGCTGGCGCTGGGGCAAGGCAAGGCGCTTTCCGGGCTACCGCTGGCCGAGGGCGTGCCGACCGCGGCCATCGCCGCCCGCATCGCCGCCGAGCGCAACATCGATGCGCCGATCATCGCCGCCGTGGCCGCCATACTGGACGGCACCATCACCATCGGCCAGGCCGTGACGGCCCTGATGACGCGGCCGCTGAAGACCGAAACCAATGATTGATCCCCACACTCTGATCCAACCGCCCGAGGAGAATGACCATGCTGTTTGCTCTGATTTGCAAGGACAAGCCCGGGAGCCTGCAGGTGCGCCTCGACACGCGCCCCGAGCACGTCGCCTTTCTCGACGGGCTGAACGGCGACAAGAAATTGGCCTTCGCCGGTCCGTTCCTCGACGCCGACGGCAAGTCCGATGGCAGCCTCGTGGTGGTCGAGGCGCCCGATCTGGCGGGCGCGCAGGCTCTGTCGGCCGCCGACCCCTATGCCAAGGCCGGCCTTTTCGAAAGCGTCGAAATCCGCCAGTGGAACTGGACGTTCAACAAGCCGGCGGCTAGTTAATTTCCGGTCGCCGGCGACTGGGCCGCAAGGAGGAGAGAGAATGAACTACTGGCTGTTCAAATCCGAACCCTCGGTCTTCTCCTTCGAGGCGTTGAAGGCCAAGGGCAAGGCAGGCACGCAATGGGACGGCGTGCGCAACTACGCCGCCCGCAACAACATGAAGGCCATGCAGATCGGCGATCTCGGCTTCTTCTACCATTCCAACGAGGGGCTGAACGTGGTCGGCATCGCCGAGGTCTGCGCGCTCGCTCATCCCGACACCACGTCGGATGATCCGCGCTGGGAGTGCGTCGATATCCGCGCCGTCAGGGACATGCCGAACCCGCCGACGCTGGAAGAAGTCAAGGCCAACCCAAAACTGGCCGAGATGGCGCTGGTGCGGCTCGGACGGCTTTCCGTGCAGCCGGTGACCCCGGCCGAATGGAAGGAAGTCTGCCGTATGGGCGGCCTGACGCCTGCTCCGTGACGGCGCTCACCCCCGACAGCGCCAGGCAGTTCATCCTCGACAATACGGCGCTGATGGCGCCGCCGCATGTACCTGAGATTCTTCTCCACCTCGCCGACGAAGCGCATGATCTTTGGCAGCGGACCGAGGACGAACTGGTCGAGATCGGCCTGCCGCCACCTTTCTGGGCTTTCGCCTGGGCCGGCGGCCAGGGCCTCGCCCGTCATGTCATCGACAATCCCGAAACGGTGCGGGGCAAGCGCGTGCTCGACTTCGCCTCGGGCTCCGGCCTCGTCGCCATCGCCGCCGCCAAGGCCGGTGCCGCGGACGTGACGGCGGCCGACATCGACCCGTTCTGCGCCACCGCGATCCGGCTCAACAGCGAGGCCAATGGCGTCGGGATCGAATTCCACGGCACGGACTGTATCGGCACCGACGCGGGTTGGGACGTGGTCCTGGCTGGCGACGTCTTTTACGACAAACCCTTCGCCGACCGGCTTATGCCATGGTTTTCGGCGCTCAAACGGAGTGGCGCCGACATCCTGATCGGCGATCCCGGCCGGTCCTATCTGCCGCGATCCGGGCTGGAGCCGCTTGGCGTCTACCAGGTGCCGGTGACAAGGGCGCTCGAGGATGCCGAAGTCAAGCGTACGACCGTCTGGCGGCTGCTTGACGCCATCGCCGAATAGGCGCTTCCATAAACCGCATCTGGAGGGGGAAGCTCATGGATTTTTCAGCAGTGAACTGGATCGCGGTGGTTGCCGCCGCCGTCGTCGCATGGCTGTTCGGTGCCGCCTGGTACATGGCGTTGAGCAAGCCCTGGCTGAAGGCCGTCAAGCTCGATCCGGCGACGATGAAGAAATCGCCGCTGCCCTTCGTCATCTCCTTCATCGCCGAGCTGCTGATGGCCACCATCATGGCCCTGGTCGTCGGCGCGATGACGGGTGGTGAGCCGACCTGGCTGGCGGGGTTGATCTTCGGCTTCGTGCTTTGGCTGGGTTTCGTCGCCACGACGCTGTCGGTCAACCATCGCTACGAGAATTTCGGCTGGGACCTGACCCTCATCGACGGCGGCCATTGGCTGGGCGTGCTGCTGATCATCGGCGCGGTGATCGGCTGGTTCGGCGCCGCGGCGAGCTGAGATAGCGATTTGACGATGACGGATGAATCCGCCTTTCCGCGCGACCTGGTGTTCAGCCGGGTCTGTCATGTCAAAAAAGGCTATGACGACCGGCGCCGGCATATCGTGCGCGAGTTCGAGCGGCGCGGCGTGCCGGTCACCTTCTACACCGACTGGGACCAGCCGGATATCACCCCGGAGATTCGTGCTGAACTGGTCGCTCCCGATTTTGTCCACCCGGCGCAGGTCTCGCTGGCGCTGAAGCATGTCGGGATCTGGCGCGATTTCCTCGAAACCGACCTGCCCTATTGCCTAGTGTTCGAGGATGACGTGTTCCTCGCGCGCGACTTCATCCCCAAATTCCGGCAAGGGCTGGCCGAACTCGGCAGCCCGATGCGCAAGGCCGTCATCTATCTCGGCAATGGCAGCAACTACTACACGCCGAGCTGGAAATTGCGCAGGGGTCAGAGGCTCTACCCGGCACTCCATGCCAGGTGCGCGGATTCCTACCTCATCACCCGTCCGGTCGCCGAAGCCCGTTGTGCCTGGATCGATCAGCACAAGATATACACCGTGATCGATCACCAGATCGAGCAAATGGACGAAAAACTGGGCATTGAGATGCTGTGGTTCGAGCGACCAATTGTCGAGCAAGGCAGCGAAAACGGCGCTTTCCAGACTTCCGTCGCCGGCAAAAAGCAGCCGCTTCTGTACAAGAAGCTGAAATGGAACGTGAAGAAATACCGACGCATGATCTTCGGCCACAACGCCCGGTCCTGAGTGCAGAGCAATTCCAGGAAAAGTGCGTAGCGCTTTCCCTAGGGAATTGCATGAAACAAGAGATCAGACCTTGTCCGTCGTCCGCGTCCTGGCAACTTCCTCCAGGATCCATTCGCGGAAGGCGACGATACGGGGATCGTCGCCCGTGGCCTGGGGATAGACCAGGAAATAGGCGAATTCCGGCGCAACCCTGATGCTGAACTCGAAGGGCCGCACCAGCCGGCCCTCGGACAGGTCGTTTGCCACCATGGCGAGATCGGCGAGCGCGACGGCATTGCCGTCCAGCGCTGCCTGGACAGCATCCGTGGACGTGCCGAAGACGACGGTGCGGCTGTCGTCGAAATCGTTGATGCCGGCCGCCGCCATCCACATGCGCCAGTTTGGCCATGTCACGCCCTGGCGGGCCCATTCGATATGGGCAAGCGTGTGGTTGAACAGGTCGCGCGGCTCGCGCAGGGGCGGCCCCGATGCCAGGAGGCCCGGGCTGCACACCGGAATGATGATGTTGTCGAACAGGCGATGCGCGCAGAGTCCTGGATATTTGCCGGCGCCGAAGCGGATGCCGACATCGACGTCGTCGAGATCGAAATCGCGCAAGCCGTAGGCGATGTCGAACCTGAGTTCGATGCCCGGCCGCTGTTGGCGGAAATTCTCGACGCGCCGCATCAGCCATTTCGCCGCGAACTGCGCGTCCAGCGTCACCTTCAAGAATTCCGTCCCGCGCGCCATCTTGCGCGCCCGCATCACGGCCCGGCCAAGCAGGTCGAGCGTGTCGGTCGCCGCCTCGTACAGCACCGTGCCCGCCTCCGTCAGCCGGATGGTGCGGCTGGTGCGGGTGAAAAGCACGATGCCGAGCTGATCCTCGATTTCCTTGATCTGGTGGCTGACGGCGGCAGGTGTCAGGCCCAGCTCGTCGGCGGCTCGGGTGAAATTGAGGTGCCGGGCCGCCGCCTCCAGCGTCCTGAGCGCCCGCGTTCCCGGCAAGAGCGCTGCCATCAGCGCACGGCCCGATCGAAGTGATCCATGGAGCCCTCAATCCTCAAATAAAACTTGATGATGAGAAAAAACTACTCGTTTCCCATTTGTTTTTCAATCCGGCATGATTTGCAGCATCAAAACACCATCAAACCGGATTTGATGTCCGGAGAATACGGATCACATCATGTCTCACATCGTTCTCCACCCTGCATATATCGCCCGGCCGAGCTGGCTGTCGGCTGTTCGTGACTGGCTGCGGCAGGCCAGGGTCGCGGTCAATCTTGGCCACCAGAACGTCGAGGACCTGTCCGATCGCCAGTTGCGCGATATCGGCGCCCACCGCAAGGATATCGCCCGCGCCATGGACCGCGAGACCGGCCGGCTGGGCCTTCTCGACATCGGCTGGCAGAGGAACAGGAAGGGATAGGGGAGTAGGGAATAGGGGAGTAGGATTGGTGATGCAGCCTGAACGTGTCTGCTACTGAAGCCTTCCCCTATTCCCCTATTCCCCTATTCCCCTATCTCACCACCCTCACCACCGTCCGGTCCGACAGCAGCGGCAAAAGCCGCGCCATCGTGCGCGCGGTGACCGCCACGCAACCTTCCGTCGGCGTGAAGCCGGGACGCGCCAGGTGGAAGAAGATGGCGCTGCCGCGCCCGCGACGGCGCGGCGCGATATTCCAGTCGAGCACCAGGCAGGCGTCATAGAGCCTGTCGTCGCGCCGCATGCGTTCATGGCTGGCGCCATAGGGTATCTTGACCGGCCTGTTGTAGTTGCGGTCGTCAGATACCTCGCACCAGCCGAGATCAGGCCCGATCAGCGCCATCCCCAGCCGCGTCCTGCGGCCGGCGGCAAACTGATCCCCGCGAAAATAGCCCGCCAGGATGCGCATCGAAGCGAGCGGCGTGGCGCCGTCACCCTCGCGCTTGCCGGAAGAGATGCCGCCGCGTCCCAGCGCGCACGCAAACACCGTTTTGCCGGCCTGCAACAAGCCCTGGCTTGGGTGGCCGGGCCTCGTCCGCACGGTCAGCACGCGCAGCTGTTTTGCCAAAATTGCGCCGGCTGCATTGCGATCGCGTTTTTTCTTGTATGATCGTGCCACGGAACAAATCACTGTGATCGGCTATTGTGCCGGCAAGCTTCCGCATAAATACGCAGCGGTCAACTGAATTCACTTTTCAAAACAACGGATTGATCCATGACTTCACGCACCATCCTGATCGTCGACGACGATGACGACCTGCGCGGCACACTGGTCGAGCAACTGTCCCTCTACGAGGAATTCGACGTGCTGCAGGAATCGACTGCGGCAAAAGGCGTCACGGCGGCGCGCGGCGGGCTCATCGATCTACTCATCATGGATGTCGGCTTGCCCGACATGGATGGCCGGGAAGCCGTGAAGATCCTGCGCAAGGGCGGCTACAAGGCGCCCATCATCATGCTGACCGGCCACGACACCGATTCGGACACGATTCTGGGTCTCGAGGCCGGCGCCAACGACTATGTGACCAAGCCGTTCCGTTTCGCGGTGCTGCTTGCCCGCATCCGGGCGCAGCTGCGCCAGCACGAGCAGAGCGAGGACGCGACCTTCTCGGTAGGCCCCTACACCTTCAAGCCCAGCCAGAAACTGCTCATCGACCCGCGCGGCGGCAAGGTGCGGCTGACGGAAAAGGAGGCCTCGATCATCAAGTATCTCTATCGCGCCGACCAGAAGGTGGTGACGCGTGACGTGCTGCTGGAGGAAGTGTGGGGATACAATTCCGGCGTCACCACGCACACGCTGGAAACCCATGTCTACCGTCTGCGCCAGAAGATCGAGCGCGATCCTTCCAATGCCGAAATTCTTGTGACAGAAAGCGGCGGCTACAAGCTGGTTCCTTAAACATTTCACTATCCAATGAGCGGTCTGGACGGGGCCGCTTTCGGGTACGATCCTGTTGGAGGGGGATTCAGGGCCGTACCGCAGAGGAGGGATTGGACTGACCGTTCGGGGACACAGCTAGATGGCGCTGGATGACGACATCCGCATCCTGTCCGCCGTGAGGCTTTTCGAAGGCTTCACGCAGGAACAGCTGCGCCTGCTCGCCTTCGGCGCCGAGACCACTCTCGTGCAGGCGGACCACAAGCTTTATCGCGAGGACGACGTGGCCGACTCGGCCTATGTCGTGGTCAGCGGGCGTATCGTGCTCTATCGCGAGCAGAATGGCGAGCGCGTCCCGATCGGCAAAGTCGGCCCCGGCACGATGCTCAGCGAACTGGCGCTGATCGCCGACACCAACCGGCTGACCAGCGCCTCGGCCGAAATCGACTCGGAAGTGATAAGGCTGAGCCGCAAGATGTTCCGGCGCATCCTGGAGGAGTATCCGGAACTGGCGGTGAAACTGCACCAGCGCATCTCCGAGGAATTCCACGAAATGATCCGCCGCATCGAGGAACTGGCCCCGCGGTTTTCGGGGTGAAGCCTTTGCCGCGATAGAACTCGAAGCTTGGCGGGACAGCGCCCCCCTCTGTCCTGCCGGACATCTCCCCCACAAGGGGGGAGATCAGCGGCCTTGGCGCTCCGCTCGATCTTGCAACATCAGTGATTGGCGAAAGCTTCGAAACATGCAATCTCCCCCTCGGGGGGATGTCCGGCAGGACAGAGGGGGGCGCGAAGGATCGCGACAGAACGCCTTTTTATCGACGAATCTGTTAATCCAGATCGAACCTGGCAATCACCGGCACATGGTCCGACGGCCGGTCCCAACCGCGCGCCGCCTTCAGGATTTCGTAGCCGGCAAAATCAGGCACCAGGTTTGGCGACGACCAGACATGGTCGAGCCGCCGGCCGCGATTGGACGCCTCCCAATCCTGCGCCCGATAGCTCCACCAAGTGTAGAGCTTCTGTTCCGATGGCACGTTGAGCCGCATCAGGTCGACCCAGCCGCCGGCGAGCCGCATCGCCTCGAAGTTTTCGGTCTCGACCGGCGTGTGGCTGACCACGTTGAGCAGTTGCTTGTGCGACCAGACGTCATGCTCCAGCGGCGCGATGTTGAGGTCGCCGACCAGCACCGAGGCCGACACCTCGCCATGCTCCGCCCGGATGGCGTTCATCTCGGCGACGAAATCGAGCTTGTGCCTGAACTTCCTGTTGATCTCGGGATCCGGCTCGTCGCCGCCTGCGGGCACGTAGAAATTGTGCAGCAGGATCGTCTTGCCGCCGGCCCGCACCGTCACCGACAGATGCCGGCTGTCCTCGATATCGCAGAAACGGCGCTTTTCGACTACCTCGATCGGCCGCCTCGCCACCGTCGCCACGCCGTGATAGCCCTTCTGGCCATGGAAGGCGATGTAGGGATAGCCGATCTTGCGGAACGCCTTTTCAGGAAACAGCTCGTCCGGGACCTTGGTCTCCTGCAGGCAGAGCACATCGGGCGCGTATTCATCGAGCAGGCGTTCGATGATCGGCATGCGCAGGCGCACGGAGTTGATGTTCCAGGTGGCGATGGAAAAGGGCATGCGGCAAGGTCCGGCGATAGATCGCCGAACTACTGCCAGCCGCACACCGGAAAAACAAGCGAGGCGACGAAGACTACCGTGTCTTGGTGTTCAGTTCGCGGTTGGCCGTATAGTCGATGGCGAAGGTGTCGGGCGCGAAACTGACCCCTTCCTTGGTGTTGAAGATCATCACCGTCGTGTCCTTGCCCTGCGCGTCGGTAATCGTCCACTGCCGCAGATCATAGGTTTTCGGGTCGAACATCATGGTGATTCGCGCATTGCCGAAAACCGACTTGTCGGAGAGCTGGATGGTGGTGAGGTCGTCTTCTTCCTTGACGCTCTTGACGCGGTCGCCGGAGAGGTCGATCCGGTCGTCTAGCAGCAGCTTCAGCGGCGTCTTCGAAAGCGGATAGAGGTCCGACGTGTTTAGCTTCTTGTTGAGGATGACAACCGACCTGCCGTCGGAAATCACTCGGAAATCCGAAGCCCCGTCGTAGTTGAAGCGGATCTTGCCCGGCCGTTCCAGGAAGAATTTGCCGCCGGTCTGCTCGCCCTTGGGGCCGAACTGGACGAATTCGCCGCTCATCGATTTGACCGCCGAGAAATGGTCGGCGATCTTTTGCGCCGCCGCAGGCACGGCCGCCTGCGCCGAGGCCAGCAGCTCGAATCCGGGCACCACGTTGAGCGCGGCGGCACCCGCGAACACCAGGCCGAGGCCAAGCAACTGGCGGCGGGTCGGGGCAAGATCGCTGAGTGCTGAAAGATCGTTTTTCATATCGGTCACTCTCGTCTGATTCCTGATCTGGTCGCTGTCGTGAACCCCCAGTTGGGCTGAAGTTTGGCGAGGCGATGGCTGCTCAGCCGGTTGAACGCGCCAGAAGGTTCGAAGTTGCCGCGAACTCTCCACTGTCAGAATTTGTCGTCTTCGGTCGGCACCAGGATTTCGCGTTTTCCGGCATGGTTGGCCGGGCCGACAATGCCTTCCTTTTCCATCTTCTCGATGATCGAGGCGGCCCTGTTATAGCCGATGCCCAGACGCCGCTGAATGTAGCTGGTCGAGGCCTTGCCATCGCGCAGCACCACTGAGACCGCCTGGTCGTAGGGATCGTCGGAATCCTCGAAATTGCCACCGCCTCCGCCACCGGAACCGCCCTTGCCGGACGGCTCGTCGTCGTCCTCGCCGTCATCCTCGGTAATGGCGTCGAGATATTCCGGCACGCCCTGCAGCTTCAGGTGCCCGACGATCTTCTCGACCTCGTCGTCGGAGACGAACGGCCCGTGCACGCGCTGGATGCGGCCGCCGCCGGCCATGTAGAGCATGTCGCCCATGCCGAGCAGCTGCTCGGCGCCCTGCTCGCCCAAAATGGTGCGGCTGTCGATCTTGGACGTCACCTGGAAGGAGATGCGGGTCGGGAAATTGGCCTTGATGGTGCCGGTGATGACGTCGACCGAAGGACGTTGCGTCGCCATGATGACATGGATGCCGGCGGCACGCGCCATCTGCGCCAGGCGCTGGACGGCGCCTTCGATGTCCTTGCCGGCGACCATCATCAGGTCGGCCATTTCGTCGATGATGACGACGATATAGGGCATCGGCTCGAGATCGAGATTCTCGGTCTCGTAGATCGCCTCGCCGGTCTGGCGGTCGAAGCCGGTCTGCACGGTGCGCGAGATCTTTTCGCCCTTCTTCTCGGCCTGTTGCACGCGCGCGTTGAAACCGTCGATGTTGCGCACGCCGACCTTGGACATCTTGCGGTAGCGGTCCTCCATCTCGCGCACGGTCCATTTCAGCGCCACCACCGCCTTCTTCGGGTCGGTCACGACCGGCGTCAAGAGATGCGGAATGCCGTCATAGACGGAAAGTTCGAGCATTTTCGGGTCGATCATGATCAGCCGGCATTCCTGCGGCGTCAGCCGGTAGAGCAGCGACAGGATCATGGTGTTGATGGCGACCGACTTGCCCGAACCGGTGGTGCCGGCGACCAGCACGTGCGGCATCTTGGCGATGTCGACGATGACGGCCTCGCCATTGATGGTCTTGCCCAGCGCCAGCGCCAGCTTGGCCTTGGTCGTCTCGAAATCGCGGCTGGCCATGATCTCTCTGAGATAAACCGTCTCGCGCTTGGCATTGGGCAGTTCGATGCCGATGGCGTTGCGGCCGGGTACGACGGCGACGCGGCAGGCAATCGCGCTCATCGAGCGCGCGATGTCGTCGGACAGGCCGATGACGCGCGACGACTTGATGCCCGGCGCGGGTTCGAGCTCGTAAAGGGTGACGACCGGACCCGGGCGAACAGCAATGATCTCGCCCTTGACCCCGAAATCCTCCAGCACGCCTTCGAGCAGGCGCGCGTTCTGTTCCAGCGCATCCTTCGAGAGACTTGGGTCGCGCGCGACGTTCTTCGGTTCGGACAGGAAATGCAGTGACGGCATTTCGAACGTGTCCGAGCCGATCAGCGAGGTCTGCGCCTCGCGCTGGACGCGGGCGCCCGGCACGGGTCGCGCCGCCGGCGCCTCGACCCGGGTGGCGGCATCGGAACGGAACTGCTGGACCTTGGCCGCGGGGGCCCGCCGCTGGGCAACCGGCTCGTCGTCGAAATCCATGTCGTCATCGTCGCGGCCGAAGACATCGTCGTCGGCCGGATCGACAGAAACGCCGCGGTCGTTGACCATGGCGGCGAAGAATTCCGGTTCGACACGGGCGCGGCCGTCCTGGCTCATGCGGGATTCTGCGAATTCGGCCGATTCGACCCGTTCGGCGGCACGGCGCCAGGCGCTGGCGCGCGGCTCCATCTCCGGTTCGAACTCGTCGCGCTCCTGCCTGCGGCGCACCGCGCGGCGATGCATCCAGGCGCGGAACGAAAGCCACCAATGTGTAATTGCGCCGAGCGCCAGCATGCCCTCGTCGCCCTCGTCCTCGTCATTGTCGAACAGGAACTCGTCCTCGCGCGGGTCCGCGGCAGCCGGTTCTTCCATCACGGCGAAGCCGTTCTTGCGCCCGATCAGCGCCGCGCCATAGGCGAACAGCCAGAGCGCGGGTGCAGCCAGCAATATGGCGAGCACGCTGGCGATCAGCCCGGTCGGATAGCCGCCGATGAGGACGCCGGGAATCTTGAGCACCATGTCGCCGAAGACGCCGCCGAGGCCGGTGGGCAGCGGCCAGGTCTTGGGCGGAACGATGCAGCCCGCGATCGCGGCTGCGAGCAGCGCGAAACCGAACCAGAACAGCCCGCGCTTGGGCAGCCTGTCGACGCCCCGCGCCGAAAACAGGAGATAGCCCCAGACGACGGCCGGAACCAGCGCGGCGACCGCGGCAAGGCCGAAGAACTGCATGGCGAGGTCGGAGAAGACCGCGCCGGCATAACCCATGGCGTTGGTGACGATGTTGGCGGTGGCGTGCGAGAAGCTCGGGTCGGCGACATTCCAGGTCGCGAGGCTTGCGACGGCGAAGGCGGTGAACACAAACAGGCCGGCGCCGACCAGACGGCCGACCTGGCGCCGCGCGAATGCCTGGATGCCGTGCCCCGTATCGGTCAGCGCGAGCGGTGCTGAAGCCCCTGAACGCATGCTCTTCCCCGTCAGTGATTGCCTGGCCCGAGCACATGACGCACTCCGGCAGATTCGGATGCCAGACTAGGCGTGGGAAGGTTAAGGGCGCATTAACTATAAGTCTGCCGGCGACCGTCCTTTTGACGTCGAGACCTGCCAGTGCTCGCACCACATGAAAATGGCGGGCGCCCTGGCCCGCCATCCATTCGTTGGGTCGGGCAGCGTGTTACTTGCTGCCGCCGAGCATCTTCACATTGGCGCAGAACTCGGCGTGCGGCTTGCTCATCGCCGCATCCTGGCATTCCTTCATCATGGCGTCCTGCTTCTCCTTCGGCATGGCCATGAAGGCAGCCTTGAATTCCGCCATCGGTTTCATGGTTTTCATACTGGAATCGGTGAAGAACGGCGCCATGTTGTCCGGCTCGTCCAATGCGCCGGCAAATGCAAAGCCGCTGACCATGGAAAGCGCGAGTGCCCCGAGGCAGATATTCTTGAGGTTCATGTGAAAATTCCTTCCCTGTGTTCAAAAACGCGAGCGTCAGACCGACGGTCGCCTCCACAGTTCGGAGACAGGGCGGTCGATGTTTCCTCGAGAATTTTTTTCACGCGAACGTGATTGCGCGAAGTTGATCTTCACCAGAACGAATTTCCAAAAAAAGAGGCCCGGAGCGATCCGGGCCTCAAGGCGTGAGGCCCTTTGGAGGACGTCACGACGGGATGCTTTTCAAAGCAATTCCAGGAAAAGTGCTTTGGCGGTTTTCCGTCCGGAATTGCGTGGGAGATATGGGGCCGGCGGGAGGAGGGTTCCGCCGGCCCCATTGGCAAGGATGCCTTACGGCACCACTTCGCCATGCTGAGAGATGTCGAGGCCTTCGACCTCTTCCTGGGTCGACGGACGCAGGCCGACCAGCGCCTTGACGACATAGAGGATGACGAAGGTCGCAACCGCCGTCCAAACAATGGTGACGGCGACACCGTAGATCTGCTTGCCGAGCGAAGCGCCCGACGAAAGGCTGTTGATCGCCGGGTCGGCAAGCACGCCGGTCAGCAGGGCGCCGACCACGCCGCCGACGCCATGCACGCCGAAGGCATCGAGCGAGTCGTCATAGCCGAACATGTGCTTCACCTTGACCGCCGAGAGGTAGCAGACGACGCCGGCGACGATACCGACGATGAAGGCTCCGGTCGGGTTGACGAAACCGGAAGCCGGTGTCACCGCGACGAGGCCGGCGACGGCGCCCGAGATGATGCCGAGCACGGAAGGCTTCTTGGCGATGATCCATTCGGCGAACATCCAGGCCAGTGCCGCGGCGGCTGTGGCAACCTGGGTGTTGAGCATGGCGGCACCGGCAAGGCCGTCGGCCGCCAGTTCCGAACCGGCGTTGAAGCCGAACCAGCCGACCCACAGCAGCGATGCGCCGATGACCGAATAGACAAGGTTATGTGGCGCCATGTTGGTGGTGCCATAGCCTTCGCGCTTGCCAAGCACCAGCGCGCAGACGAGGCCCGCGACACCGGCATTGATGTGGACGACCGTGCCGCCGGCGAAGTCGAGAACGCCAGCCGTACCGAGGAAGCCGCCACCCCAGACCCAATGCGCGATCGGCACGTAGACAATCAGCAGCCACAGCGCCATGAAGATCAGCAGTGCCGAGAACTTGAAGCGTTCGGCGAAGGCGCCGGCAATCAGCGCCGGCGTGATGATGGCGAAGGTCATCTGGAACATAGAGAAGACGAATTCAGGGATGTTGGCCACACCCGGCAACCACAGGCTGGCGGTGGTGATGCCGTGGTGGAAGAATTTCGAGGCGCCGCCGAGATAGGCATTCATGCCACCGCCGTCGGAGAAGGCCAGCGAATAGCCGAACATGAACCACAGCACCGTCACCAGGCAGGTGATGGCGAAGCTCTGCATGATGGTGGCGAGCACGTTCTTCTTGCGCACCATGCCGCCGTAGAACAGCGCCAGGCCCGGGATGGTCATCATCAGCACCAGCGCCGTCGAGGTCAGCATCCAGGCGGTGTTGCCGGTGTCGAGCACCGGGGCCGGAGTGGCAGCCGGCGCGGCAGCCGCGGCAGCGGGTGCGGCTTCCTGCGCGAAGGCGGCGACGCTGCCCAATGCTGCGAGAGCGAGCGAGCCCAGAAGGGCCGCCCTTCCCGTCGTCTTCAAGGTGGAAGGAATATTCATTGAACTCTCCATTGGAATACGTGTTCGCCGCTCAGAGCGCGTCGGTGTCTGTTTCGCCGGTACGGATGCGCACCGCCTGGTCGATGCCGAAGACGAAGATCTTGCCGTCGCCGATCTGGCCGGTCTTGGCTGCGGCGGTGATGGCTTCGACGGCCTTGTCGACCATGTCCGCCGCGACCGCGACTTCGATCTTGATCTTCGGCAGGAAGGAGACCGCGTATTCCGCCCCGCGATAGATTTCCGTATGTCCCTTCTGACGCCCGTAGCCTTTGACTTCGGTGACGGTCAGGCCCTGGATGCCGACGGCGGTGAGCGCCTCGCGCACCTCGTCCAGCTTGAACGGCTTGATGATTGCCATCACGATTTTCATAAGGTTTCACCCTTTGCTGTTGCGGTCCCCCGCGTTTGCACACCTTCACCGATCCCAAAGAGCCCGGAGAGTGCCCCCAAGGATTCAAGCTCCGTGCCAAGTGCCGAAGCAGGGTGTTAACCTATTGTAAACAAAGGGAATGAAGCGACCAGCGCCGACAGGTGCCTGCGTCTGCGCCGCACCATGTGCTAAAAAAATAGGCATTTTTACGAAATTGCCTACTTTGCCGGCTTTGAGCATGACCACAAAATATGGAACCGGCTTTCGGAAGGAATCTTGCTCAAACAAGACTCGCGATGCTCAACGCTTGAGCCGGATGAGGCCTTCCTGTGCCATCGAGGCGATCAGCGTGCCGTCACGGGCATAGAGCGTGCCACGGCTGAAACCGCGCGATCCCGAACTCGAGGGACTGTCCTGCGCATAGAGCAGCCAGCCGTCGAGCGGATGCGGCCGGTGGAACCACATCGAATGGTCGAGGCTGGCGGCCTGGATGTCTGGATCGAACAGGCCGCGCCCATGCGCGAAGGTCGAGGTGTCGAGCAGCGTCATGTCGGAGAGATAGGCGAGCAGCACCGACTGCAGCGCGCGATCGTCGGGAACGGGGCCGGCAAGGCGGATCCAGACATTCTGCCGGGGCGGCAGCTTGTCGCGGCTCTCATAGTGCTGGAGATTGACGGGCCGCAGTTCCAGCGGCCGTTCGCGGGCCCAGAAGCGGCGCACCGCCTCCGGCACCCGGTCGGCCGTTTCGAGCAGCTCGCGCTGCGTCTTCAGCCCTTCCGGCGGCGGCACGTCGTCGGGGAGCGCGAACTGGTGCTCGAGCCCCTTCTCGTCGACCTGGAACGAAGCCTCCAGCGAAAAGATCGCCTGTCCGTGCTGGATCGCCAGCACACGCCGCGTGGTGAAGGAGCCGCCGTCTCGGATGCGGTCGACCTCGTAGATGATCGGCACCTTGATGTCGCCCGGGCGCATGAAATAGCCGTGCAGCGAATGCACGAAACGGTCCGGCTCCACCGTTCGCTGCGCAGCCACCAGCGCCTGGGCGATGGTCTGGCCGCCGAACACGCGCTGCCACTCCACCTGGGGGCTGCGACCACGATACAGATTGTGTTCCAGCCTCTCGAGGTCGAGAATGCGCAGAAGCTCGTCGATCGCCGCCGTCATGTTTTGTGACCTCGCCGCAAAATTGCTATGGCGGTTTCCGACAGGAACAACGAGCCGTCAAGGGCGCAGGCCCCGGTGGGCGCGCAAGGAGCCAAGACAATGGAACGCAAGGCGGACGCCAAGACAAGGGCCGGGCTCGATGTCCTCGTCGCCGGCGCCGGCTATGTCGGGCTGGCCGCCGCGGTCTCGCTGAAGCAGGCCCGCCCGGGCCTCACCGTGGCGCTGGTCGACGCGGCGCCCGCCGGTTCCTGGCAAAAGGATGGCCGCGCCTCGGCCATCGCCGCGGCCGCCTGCCGCATGCTCGACCAGCTCGGCGTCTGGGCCGAGATCGCGCCGCGGGCGCAGGCGATCACCGAGATGATCATCACCGATTCACGCAGCGCCGATCCGGTGCGCCCGATCTTCCTGACCTTCGGCGGCGAAGTGGCGCCGGGCGAACCCTTCGCGCACATGGTCGCCAACAGGGCGTTGAACGGCGCCCTGCGATCCAAGGCCGAAAAGCTCGGCATCGACATCATCGAAGGGGTGGCGGTGCAAGGTTTTGAGACCAATGGCGCCGGCATCACGGTGCATCTTGCCGACGGCGCCACGTTGGCGGCGCGGCTGCTGGTTGCCGCCGACGGTGTCAATTCGAAACTGCGCGACATGGCCGGCATCAAGACGGTCAAATGGGAATACGGCCAGTCCGGCATCGTCTGCACCGTGACGCATGAACGCCCGCACAATGGCCGCGCCGAAGAACATTTCCTTCCCCCCGGCCCCTTCGCCACGCTGCCGCTGAAACCCGACGAGGACGGTACCAACCGCTCGTCGATCGTCTGGGTCGAACGGGCGGAAGATGCGAAAAAGCTCGTGGAAGGCGACGATCTCGTCTTCGAACATGAACTCGAACAGCGTTTTGGCCTGAAGCTCGGCGAGATTCGCGTTGCCGACAAGCCGCGCGCCTGGCCGCTCGGCCTGACCATCGCGCGCGCCTTCGTCGCGCCACGCATCGCGCTTGCCGGCGATGCCGCTCATGGCATCCATCCGATCGCCGGCCAGGGCCTCAATCTCGGCTTCAAGGATGTGGCCGCACTTGCCGAGGTGATCGTCGAGGCCGACCGGCTCGGCCAGGACATCGGCGCGCTCGACGTGCTGGAGCGCTACCAGCAATGGCGCCGTTTCGACACGGTGCAGATGGGCATCACGACCGATGTGCTGAACCGGCTGTTTTCCAACGACATCACCCCGCTGCGCACCGTCCGCGACATCGGCCTCGGCCTCGTCGAACGCATGCCACGGCTGAAGGAGTTCTTCATCCGCCAGGCGTCGGGGCTTTCGGCCGGCACGCCGCGACTGCTGAAGGGCGAGGCGATCTGATCGCCCGTCGCGGATTAGTTGACCTCGAAGCCGAGCTTCTGGCGCAGTCGTAGCATGCGCTGATCCGCAATCTTCAGGCGCTGCTCTCCGCTCTGGGCCACCCGGTTCAGCATCTGCAGCAGATCGTCCCGTTCGTTCGGGTCGAGGCGTTCGCGCAAGAAGGGCGCCAACTTGTCGATGACGATGGTGGTGTCATCTATCTGCGAGGCAGCCCACTTGGCATAGACAACCGCCTCGTCGGTCTTCTTCTGGCCGTCCGCGATCTGCGAAATCACCTCCCGAATGACGGCCTCGCGCTGCGGCAGAACCGGGCCACCTTCCGAAACCATCGCGGTGATCAGCGTCGCGGCGGCCACCACCGGATCGTCGATCGCCGTCAGCGGCGACAGTGCGGCCTGCTTGCGCAGCTTCTTGCGCCTGATGTTGCCTTGCACGCGCCCGACGACGTCGGCGACCTCGCGCGCGGCGTCGTTCATGGCCTTCATCCGATACCACCACAACGCCGCCGCTCCGAGCACGCCAAGGACAGCAATCAGGAAAGGCATGTCCAGATCCCCCAAAGTCCTGGGCGACGATAGGAGAACTCGTGGCTCGCTTCAACACGCAAGAATTGAGCCCGGCAAACGGGGACGCTCGCTCGACCGCCCTCGGTTTCCAAGGGACCGCAACGCATGACAGGGAATTATGACCCCGGCACTTTGTAGATCGCGCGCACCTCGATGGTGCCGATTTCGGCCAGCGGAATCTCGCCGGCGATGTCCAGCGCCTCGTCGAGATCCTTCGCTTCGATCATGACGAAACCGAGCAACTGCTCCTTGGTTTCGGCGAACGGCCCGTCGGTGACAAGTCTCTTGCCCTTGCGCCGACGCACGCTCTTGGCTGTCTTTACCGATTGCAGCGCCTGCGCGATGATCAGCTTGCCTTGCTGATCCAATGACCTGTCATAGGCCAGCGAATCCGCGTCGAGCTTGGCGGCACCCTCGGAGGTCAGCGCGTAAAGATCTTTTTCCTCACCATAGACCAGGCAGACGTATTTCATTTCAAGCTCCCTTCCTGTGACAAACCATAGGATGCGGCGACAACCGTGTCAGCCTTGCCCGCGACCGCCGCCGCATGGTCGAGAAGGCATGCCGCGACCGCGATGATGGCAACCGCCGCCAGCAACCTGCCGAAGCCGGACGCCGGCGGGTCCAGCCAGAAGTCTTCCTGTCGCTCCAGCCTACGGCCCGGCCTCTTCCACAGCACGAAAAACAGATTGTCCATGTGAACCTCCATCCGACCACAAAACCCGTGGCCGCCCGCAGGACGGCCGGACCGGATGGAAGCCGACATTTTTGCAGGCTTATTTTTTCCCGGAAGAGAAAGAGGCCGTCATCGTGCGGTGGTCCAAACAGCGCAGTGGTCTTCGCGCCCACTCGCGCTATAGTTGGCCTGACGCTGGCTCACCCAGGACAAGTTCACGACAACCCAGGAGGACTCCATGGACCGCACCGCAAACGCCGTCTGGAAAGGCAATCTGAAAGAGGGCAAGGGCACGCTCGACACGCAGAGCGGAACCCTGAACGGTACGCCCTATTCGTTCAAGGCGCGCTTCGAGGACGAAAGCGGCAAATCCGGAACCAATCCGGAAGAACTGATCGCTGCTGCCCATGCCGGCTGCTACGCCATGCAGCTCTCGCATTTCCTGGCCGAGAACGGCACCCCCGCAGCCGAGCTCGACGCCAAGGCCGTTGTGACGCTGGTTCCCGGCACCGGCATCACCGGCAGCGCGATCACGCTGGTCGGCAAGGTGCCCGGCATCGATGCCGCGAAATTCAAGGAATTGGCCGAAAAGGCCAAGGCCGAATGCCCGGTCTCCCAGGCGCTCGGCGCGATCAAGGTTTCGCTCGACGCCAGGCTGGGCTGATGAGCTTGGCCTGAAATGACAAACGCCGGCCCCAAGGTCGGCGTTTCAGCATTGGAGATTGGCGAAAGCGGTCCCGACATCCAATCTCCCCCCTCGTGGTCCCTAGTGGGGAAGATGTCCGGCAGGACAGAGGGGGGCGCTGGCCCGCCGACGTCCCAGATTGGCGGCCTCAACCGCCCAGCGCATCAAGCCGGGCGCGTAGGGCCGCAACTTCCTGTTCCAACGCGTCCAACCGCGCTTCCAGGTCGGAGGCAGGCATAGCCGGCGCACTCCGTTGCGCCGATAGAGCTGCAACGTCCACAGGTCCAGAAAGCAGATGCACATAGCGGTCTTCGCGCTGGCCTGGCCCGCGCGGGATTTCCTGGACCAGCGGCGGCCGGCGACCGATCAGCATGTCGAGTTCTGCGCGCAGGTCTTCGATCGACGCAAACCGCGCCATGCGCTCAGCGCGCGCCAGCAGTTCATGCGCCGTCTGCGGTCCGCGCAGCAGGAGCAGGCCGAGCAGCGCGGTCTGCGGCGTGGTCAGCGAGAAGCGCTGCGCCATCTGATGCTCGTAGCGCTCCACCCGCGAGCCGAACATCTGCCGCACGAGTCCCTTCTGCTCGAGCAGCTTCAGGGCCCGGTGCACCTCCGTCTGCTCCAGCGCCATCACAGGCTCGCGCGCCGTCTTCTGGTTGGCCGCCGCAAGTGCCGCGTTGAGCGTCAGCGGATAGACGTCCGGCGTCAGTTCCTTCTTCTCGATCAGGCAGCCAAGCACGCGCGCTTCGATGGGGGAGAGGATGGGAAGGTCAGGGTCGGTCATTGGATAACTATTCGCTGTTTGTCGGCGCTGATGATTTTGACAGACATCAAAGCCTTGCGACAGGGCAGAACGTCATCGGGCGCCCGCGTTGGCATTAGCGCGCATCAGCCCTAGGCGCCACAGCCGTCCGCACTGGTTTCAGCTGCCAGAACGATCTGACGAGCACATCCTCGGCATAGATCGCATCATCGAACTGAGCCTGTCCAAGGACCTGGACCAGCATCGGCCGATCCCTGAGCAAAGAAACGCCAAAGGCAGCCTGGCCATTCGCCAGCGGCAGGCCTAATGCGTCCAGAATTGTGGGAAATATGTCGATCGTGCCCGAGAGCCCGGCATACGTTTTCGAGGGAACGCCATCGCCCGATACAGAGAAAAAGTTGCGTCGCTCGTATTTGTTCAGGATATCCGTCACCGCACTTGGCGCTGAAAGGTGGTCGCTTTGCAGCACCAGCACGGTGTCCTTCATCAGGCCCTCGGCCTCGGCCTCGTGAATGAAATCCGCGATGAGCATGTTCGTGCATTCACCGCATGGAGAATGTTGGGGGTTTGCGGAGGAAGCCCTGTCTTGCCGGTACATTTTTCGGTCAGATAGCCATCTATCGCATGCCCGCCACTGACGGCGATCGTCAACGAGAACGGTTCGCCATTCCGGCGCGCACGCCGCAAGACATCGAGACCCATATCCAGAACCTGGGCATCGTCGGCGCCGAAAGCGCTGCCTTTTCCGGGGACGGCAGCCACCACCTCTGATCCACCAAAAAGCGACGAGTAGCCATGGGTGGCATAGAATGATCCTTGACCGGTGAAGCTGAGCGGCCAACCGGATATGAAACTCTGCTGATAGCCCCGTGCCTTCAGAATGTCGCCCAGGCAAGTCAGGCCTGGCAGGAATTGCGAATTCTCCTCCAGATACTGGCGCGTCGTGAAGTACGTCATCAGCAACGGCGTTCCACAGTTCGCCGCCACCATCCCGGCCATGGAGTTATTGGTGTAGGCAAGCTGCACCATGTTGGTCGCCGAGAGGCCACGCTTGTCGAACTCGATCAGCGGGCCCATGACGTCGCCGAACTCCGCCTCATTCATGTAGGTGCGCTCGGCGCTTTCGATGAAGATGTGGACGAGATTCTTTGGCGTGGCGGCGGCGGACTCCGTTCCGGCGTCCGGCCTTGTCAACGGAGCGATATCGACGAACCGTGTGGACAGGAGGTCATGGAGCGGGTTGGGATGGATCGCTGCCGAGATCGGACGGGTCAGCATGGGGTTTGCCGCCAGAAAGAATGCCATCAAGGCGACGTCCAAACCTCTTGTCAGCGTGCCGCGCGCCTTCAGTGCGCCAAGGCCGAAGAGAACGACTGCGATGACCAGTATCGTGCTTCCGGTATTCATCAGATATTCAAGAACGACACCGGGCGTCAGGATGCCCGCATCGACATGCATGAGCATCGCGCCCCAATCAAAATAGCCGAAGACGCTTTCGAGATAGACATATGCGAGGAAAAGGAGGCACGGAAAGAGGGAGAAATAGACCTTGAACCACCTGCTTGCTGACTGATCCGCCTTTTTACTCTGGAAACGATCCAGCAAGAGCAGCGGGATCAGGACTCCCACGCCGAGAGCCGCGAGCAGCCCCTTCTCCTGAAAATAAATCAGCGACACAAGCCAAGTGAGCGATCCCACCGTCGCGGTGATGATCAATGGTCCAGATACCCAGTAACGACTCATGGTGAAGGCGCGCATCACTTTGCACTCGGTCGACGATCTCGAAAGTGGATATCGAAGATCGCTTAAAACTATACTAAGGCAATGCTGTGTGATTCCGGGTATAAACGACGCTTGCTTGCGCGATTGCTAATATGTCGCCAGAGGTGTCCTAGGTCTTGCCGAGCGACATGCTTGGAAACAACGATGGTGGCGTTCGGCGCGCGTCAGCATTTCAATCGCGGTCAGCGGCCCATGCAACAAGAGCTGGCAGAGCAAGGCGGATCCGTCCGCGACAATCACTGCACCATCTAATGCCCATGGCGCCGGTTGGCGGTGGCATGCGTCATGTTGAGTGTGAGCGATTCGGCGTTTCGATCAGGAAGCCAAGTCTTCGATCAGGGAAAGGACTGCCTTTGGGGGTTTACTATACCCTTCGCTCCACCATCATCTTCTTGATCTCGGCAGCCGTGTCGCCGAAGGCGCACAGAAGAGAAAAACGATCGCCGTCAGACGCGCCGCTCCACCATCATTTTCTTGATCTCGGCGATCGCCTTCGCGGGGTTCAGCCCCTTGGGACAGGTCTGCGCGCAGTTCATGATGGTGTGGCAGCGATAGAGCCGGAACGGGTCTTCCAGATTGTCGAGGCGTTCTCCCTTGGCCTCGTCGCGGCTGTCGATCAGCCAGCGATAGGCCTGCAGCAGCGTCGCCGGGCCGAGATAGCGGTCGCCGTTCCACCAGTAGCTCGGGCACGAGGTCGAGCAGCAGGCGCACAGGATGCATTCGTAGAGCCCGTCGAGCTTCTCGCGGTCCTCGTGGCTCTGCAGCCATTCCTTGGCCGGCGTTGGCGACACCGTCTTCAGCCATGGCTCGATCGAGGCATGCTGGGCGTAGAAATTGGTGAGGTCGGGCACCAGGTCCTTGATCACGGGCATATGCGGCAGCGGATAGACCTTGATCGCCCCTGAAACGTCGTCGCAGCCCTTGGTGCAGGCGAGCGTGTTCGAGCCGTCGATGTTCATGGCGCAGGAGCCGCAAATGCCTTCGCGGCAGGAGCGGCGCAAGGTCAGCGTCGGGTCGATCTTGTTCTTGATCCAGAGCAGCGCGTCGAGCACCATCGGCCCACAATCGTCCATGTCGACGAAATAGGTGTCCATGCGCGGGTTCTCGTCATCGTCCGGCGACCAGCGATAGATGCGATATTCGCGCAGATTGGTGGCATCCTCCGGCTTCGGCCAGGTCTTGCCCTGCTGGATCTTCGAGTTCTTGGGGAGGGTGAGTTCGACCATTACCTCAGGTCCTTTCGGATGACGAGCTTCAGCCCGGACCAGATTTCATTCACGGCGGCGACCTTGACGTCGACAAGGTCGAGCTTGAGCGCTTCAGCGCGGACAATGCCCTCGGTGACGTCGGTGGGCACTTTCGACGCCTTCTTCGGCCAGGAGACCCAGACCATGCCGTCGCGCTTGATCGCCGTCTCGAGTGCGCCAAGGCGATCCTCGATCTCGGCGCGCTGCCGGGTGAAGGCGTGAACGGCGTCGTATTTCAGGGTTGCGCCCGAAATGCCGGACCATTCGGCCAACCGGTCGACCTCGGCAAAATCAACGGCTTCGGTGAGGCTCTCGAGTTCCCTTGGCAGCGCGATGAAGGCGGCGATCATACCGTCCTTCAGGCCGAGCTTGGCCGGGAGGGGCGTATCGGAATATCCCGCCGCCGTCGCCATCGTCAGTACACCCTGGCCTTCGGCGCGATCTTTGCGAGACTGATGCCGCCGTCCTTTTCGGGCACCAGTGGCTCGGTGTGCACCGGCCGGTAGGTCAGCGTCACCGCGCCGTCCTCGCCGAGATGGGCGAGCGTGTGCTTGCGCCAGTTGGCGTCGTCGCGGGCGGAAAAATCTTCCCGCGCATGCGCGCCACGGCTCTCCTTGCGCGCCTCGGCGCCATGGACGGTGGTGATGGCGTTGGCCATCAGGTTTTCCAGCTCCAGCGTCTCGACCAGGTCCGAATTCCAGATCATCGAGCGGTCGAAGACTTTGACGTCCTTGAGCTCGGTCCAGATTTCAGAAATGCGCTTGCACCCGTTTTCGAGCGATTCCTGCGTACGGAACACCGCCGCGTCCTGCTGCATCGCCTTCTGCATCTTTTCGCGCAGAACCGCCGTCGGCGTCGAGCCGTTGGCGTGGCGCAGCCGGTCGAAGCGATCCATGATCTTGTCGACCGAAGCCTGGTTGGGCGACGGGATCGCCGCCTTGCGGTCGATGACCTGGCCGGCGCGGATCGCAGCGGCGCGGCCGAACACCACCAGATCGATCAGCGAGTTCGAACCCAGCCGATTGGCGCCGTGCACGGAAGCGCAGCCCGCCTCGCCGACCGCCATCAGGCCGGGCGAGACCCGGTCGGGATTATCGGCTGTCGGGTTGAGCACCTCGCCCCAGTAATTGGTCGGCACGCCGCCCATATTGTAGTGCACCGTCGGCAGCACCGGGATCGGCTCCTTGGTCAGATCGACGCCGGCGAAGATTTTTGCCGACTCCGAAATGCCCGGAAGCCTTTCGTGCAAGACCGCCGGATCGAGATGATCGAGGTGCAGGAAGATGTGGTCCTTGTTCTTGCCGACGCCGCGGCCCTCGCGGATTTCCAGCGTCATGCAGCGCGAGACCACGTCACGCGAGGCGAGGTCCTTGGCCGACGGCGCGTAGCGCTCCATGAAGCGCTCGCCCTCGGAGTTGACGAGGTAGCCGCCCTCGCCGCGCGCGCCCTCGGTGATCAGACAGCCGGCACCGTAAATGCCGGTCGGATGGAACTGCACGAACTCCATGTCCTGGAGCGGAAGCCCGGCCCGTGCGGCCATGCCGCCGCCGTCGCCGGTGCAGGTGTGCGCCGAGGTGGCGGAGAAATAGGCGCGACCATAACCGCCGGTCGCCAGCACCACCATCTTGGCCGAGAAGCGGTGTATGGTGCCGTCATCGAGATTCCACGCCACGACGCCGGCGCAGGTGCCGTCCGGCTCCATGATCAGGTCGAGCGCGAAATACTCGATGAAGAACTGCGCATTGTTCTTCAGCGACTGGCCGTAGAGCGTGTGCAGGATGGCGTGGCCGGTGCGGTCAGCCGCGGCGCAGGTGCGCTGCACGGGCGGGCCATCGCCATAGTTCATCATATGGCCGCCGAACGGCCGCTGGTAGATCTTGCCCTCTTCGGTGCGCGAGAACGGCACGCCGTAATGTTCGAGTTCGTAAACCGCCGCCGGCGCCTCGCGCACCATGTATTCCATGGCATCGACATCGCCCAGCCAGTCCGATCCCTTGACGGTGTCGTACATGTGCCACTGCCAGGAATCCGGACCCATATTGGAGAGCGAGGCGGCGATGCCGCCTTGCGCGGCGACCGTATGCGAGCGCGTCGGGAACACTTTGGTGATGCAGGCGGTGCGCAGCCCCTGTTCGGCCATGCCGAGAGTGGCGCGCAGGCCAGCGCCCCCGGCGCCGACGATGACCACGTCGAATTTGTGGTCGACAAAGGTGTAGCCTGCCGCATTGGCTGATTTCGTGTCCTGGGCCAAGACTTCAGCCTCCGAATGCCAGTTTCAGCAGGGCGAAGAGCGAAGCGACGCCGACCGCTATGGTGAAGAATGTGTTGAGGGCGATCAGCGCAAGCTTCATGCCTTCGCCATGCACATAGTCCTCGATGATCACCTGCATGCCGATCCGCATATGATAGAGCGGCGAGATGAGCACCAGGGCCATGACCAGCGCCACGAACGGGTTGGCGAGCGCCGCCCGCACCTGCGCATAGCCGGCGCCGTTGAGCGCGATCAGGAAGCCGGTGAAAAACAGGATCAGCGGGATGTTGGCGATCGCCGTCAACCGCTGGCGCCAGAAATGCCCGGTGCCTTCGCGGGCTGAGCCCAGGCCGCGCACCTTGGCCAGCGGGGTACGCATGTCGGTGTTTTTCGCACTCATCACAAAGCTCCCCGCGCCATGTAGCCGGCGATCCAGATCAAGAGCGTGAGCAGGACCGAGCCGGCAAGCGTCGCCCAGGCGATCCTCGAGGCCGTGTGTTTTTCAAGGCCGGCGCCGGTATCCCAGATCAGATGGCGGACACCACCCAGCATGTGATGCATCAGCGCCCAGGTGTAGCCGAACAGGATGAGTCGGCCGAGCCACGTGCCGAAAGCCCAGTTCACCCAGTCGAAAGCCGGCTGCGAGGATGCCGCCGCCATCAGCCAGACGAGGACCAGCAGCGTGCCGAAATAGAGCGCGCCCCCGGTGATGCGATGGATGATCGACATCGTCATGGTGATCGGCGGCCGGTAGACCGTCAGGTGCGGCGAAAGCGGCCGTTCGCGTCTGGCATGGGTGGCTGGTGATTTGCTCATGGCTGCCCCAGTTCGGCGTCTCCCGCCTCAGGTGGAAATGCGGCATTGCCGCTTCCGGTTGCGACTTCGGACAGCCGGTTTCTAATGCTCTTTTTGCACCGCGTCAAAGCCAGAAAACCGTTTCGAAAACGTAATTTAGTCTGACTAAAGCGCCGGATGCGGCTTCAATCGATTAGGGGCTGAACACCCGAAGCCGGCTCGATATCGCTGCGGTGCAGCATGTCTGGCCCAGGGTTCGGCCGAGTCGAGATTTGCCTCACCGCGTGCAGGTCTGCGGCGTCGACCCCCTCTTCATCACCAGCGCTTCGCGTCCGTCGATCACGATTGCGTCATGCGTGACCGCCTGGTAGCGGCTGCTCTGGTTGGCCGGCGACGCCGCGAACTCCTCGGTGGCGCCTTCCTGCCCGACCACCCGCAGCGACGCGCCGAGATTTTGGATGGTGATCATGCCGCCATTGCCACATCTATAGGTGGCCATGCCCGTGGTGAGGCGTGGCGCGGTGAGATCCGTGGTGATCTTGGTCGCCGGTGGCGCGGGCTGTTGCTGGGCGGAAGCGGCAGGCGCCACCACGGGTGTAACCGTGCTCGCGGCCTTGGGCGCGCCGTCTTCCGGTACACAGGCACCGGCCGCGAGAAGCAGCGGAATAGCGAACGACACCCGAACCGTTCGGCCAAACATCATGTGCTGCGCCCCCATGCCGCAGGCACGCTAGCCACGCGGCACGCCAAGATCAAGTTTACCCCGACCGGCCATGTCGACCGGTTGGGGACATCGGCGGCGAACCACAAAATTAACCATGTTCATTAAGAAACGGCCATCGAGCCGCCCCTCCCCTTAACAAAGGTTAAGAAAGGGTTAATTTCCGATTCGGATCGGATCGGGCGCGATCTCTCTCGCGCCGACGAAGGGAGAGCGACATGCGTTCTAAATCAGTACGGGCCAAATTAGTGCTGGCAAGCGTCGCGGTCACGCTGACAGCACTTGCCGTTGCGGTGGCCGCGCCGGCCGAGGCCGGCTTGCGCCATCACGACCGCGTTTACGCCGATTCGTTCGGCAATCTCGTCATCGACAGCGCCGCCGGCTACAAGCGCATCATCGTCGGCGAAGGCAAGCTGGCCAGGCAACTGTCCGACTACACCAGCGCCGGCCAGCCCAAGGTGATCTACCAGAACGAATCCGACGACATATCGGGCGACGGGGGTTGCTATCGCCCGCCTGTGTTCGTCAAGGGCCGCTCCTATATGTACGGCCTTTCCGACGGCGAGATGCCGGAGCTCAGCCCCTGCCGCTGATACGGGCCTGGCCGATTTTTACCAGGGCCAGCCCATCGGCTGGCCCGGTGGAGACACGAACGCAGTCGCGCCCGGCATTCTTTGCCAGGTAGAGCGCTTCATCCGCACGCCGCATCAGGTCGGGGAAACCCTCGCCCATGTGAAGCTCGGCAATGCCGAAACTCGACGTGCAGCGGCTATCGGCCGGCAACCCGTTGATGGGCAACGCGCCGAATGCGTGGCGGGTGCCTTCCGCGAACAGCCGGGCGGCCGCAAGATTGGCTCCTGTCAGGATAATGGCGAACTCTTCGCCACCGATGCGGCCAACAATGTGATGGCCCTCCGCCGCCTCTCGCAGCAGGCCGGCGAAGGCCTCTATCACCCGGTCGCCCGAGGCATGGCCGAAGCTGTCGTTGATCGTCTTGAAATGATCGAGATCGGCAATGACCATTGCCACCGGCACGCCCAGGCGCGTGGCGTCCTGCACGGCCAGCTCCGCGCGACGTGTGAAGCCGCCACGGTTGAGGAGCCCCGACAGCGTGTCCACCTCCGACTTCGAGATTACTTCAGCAAGCACGTCGCGGACCAGGATGGCCAGAATGAGCAGCGCCAGCGCCAGCCCGAAGACAGTGCCGAGCGACTGCGACACCAATGCGTAGCGGCTTTGCAGATAGGCCTGCGGATTGGCGCCCCAACCGCCGAGCGCATGCGCGATAAATGGTTTGGAGGCAAACTGCAGGCCGCTGGCCGCAAGCACCGCCATCAGGATCAGATCGAGCCGGCCACGGCTTTGCCTCGACGACCAGACGATGCCAAGGCCGACGAACTGCATCGCGGCGTAGGGAAGCTGGTAGGCCATCATGCGGGTGAGCGACTGGCGCGGGAGATCCTGCACGAAATAGACCGTGATGGTGGCGGCGGCCAGGAAGAACAGCATCGGCGTCCATGGCGGTGCCACGCCATATTTCTGGGCAAGCCCGCCATTGAAGGCAATGGTGGCGCCAAGGAAAACGGCGAAGGCGGCAACCACCGGAAGCCGCGCGTCGCTGAAGGCGGGAATGCTGAATTCGATGGCAAAGTATACCATGCCCAGGACGTAGCCTGATGCCAGCCAGCGCGCAGGCGCGCGGCCGGCATCATGGAACGAGACCGCCATGAAGCATGCCGCCAGCAGGCCGGCGACCGACAGGTTGATCAACAGGATGAAGTTGGCGCCGCTCATCGATCCTCAAACCCCCGCCGGCAGCTAAGCATCGACGGGCGAAAGAGACGTTAACGCCAGGCGCGGACGCGGCGATCAGCTGGCCCTGAGCGGCTCCGGCACGAACACCGTCTCCGGCCGCTCGTAGGAGAGGCGCACGCTGTCGCGGCCATTTTTCTTGGCCTTGTAAAGCGCCTCGTCGGCCCGGCGCATCAAGGGTTCCAGCGTCTCGTCACCACTGCGGGCCGCCACGCCGAAGCTGGCGGTGACCTTCGTGCCGGCGGGAAGCCCGTCGACGCCGCCCGCCGAATAGAGTGTGCGCACCGCTTCGGCGAACAGCCTGGCGGCGGCGAGATCGGTCAGTGGCAGGAGCACGGCAAACTCCTCGCCGCCGATGCGGCCCGCGGCACCCCGTGCTCCCGTGGCCGAGCGCAGCTTGGCGGCGAAGTCCGCGATCACCCGGTCACCGGCCGCGTGCCCGTACATATCGTTGAGGGCCTTGAAATGGTCGAGGTCGGCCAGCACCAGCGCCACCGGGAATTTGGCCATGGCGCAATGCTGCAGCAGCATGGCGGCGCGCTCCTCGAATCCTCGGCGGTTGAGCAGCCCCGAAAGCGGATCGGTATGGGTTTCCGTCTTCAGCGCCTTCATCACGTCGAGCGCGGCGGCGGTGAAGAGGCAAAGGGCGATCAGTAGCGACAGCAGCGCGTGCGACAACAGCGCGGTCGTCCAGTAGGACGAGTCGTAGAAGCCGTCATAGCTGGCGAAGGGTCCGTGCGCGATGACCACCACCAGGGTGCGCACGAAGAAATTGACGCTGGACAGCAGCGACAGCACGAACAGGATCTTTTCTGTCGGGCCATTGTTGCGCACCGGCCGCAGTTCGGCGGCGACGAGCAGGCTGACGCCACCGAAGCCGAAATTCATCGCCAGGATGCGCCAGGTGAGATCCGGCGTGACGAACAGAAACCACGCGAATGCCGCAAGGCCGCCGCCCGCCAGAACGGCGATCCCCACTGCGGGCACCTTCCTGCCATAGCGGGCGATGATGGCGCCGGACAGGCAGCAGCCGGCGATGGTGAAGCAGATGTTCGACACCAGCTTGGTCAGCGCCAGGCCGATGGGCAAGGTGAAATACTGGAACAGGAACCCGGGCGCCGAAAGGCAGTAGCTGAGCGCCAGCACCGCCAGATAGGGACGGTGGCGCTGATGGAACCACAGCACGAGGAACGCCGCGCCGAGCGCCAGCGCGATCGTCGGATTGAGCAGCGCTATCAACAGGCCAGTGTCCAAAGGACCGTGACTTCCCCTCGTTTGACGTCGGGGAAGACCATAGAGGGCAAGCCCAAACAAGCGGTTAAGCGAAGGCGCATATGCGGCGCCGTGAATGAAGAAAGGCCCGGACAGCGATGCTGTCCGGGCCCGGGATGCGCTCGGGATCGAGGCGGCCTACTTCCAGTCGCGGATGTCGACGAAGTGGCCGGCGATCGCCGCCGCCGCCGCCATCGCCGGCGACACCAGATGGGTGCGGCCCTTGAAGCCCTGCCGGCCCTCGAAATTGCGGTTCGAGGTCGAGGCGCAGCGCTCATGCGGCTTCAGCCGGTCGTCGTTCATGGCCAGGCACATCGAGCAGCCCGGCTCGCGCCAGTCGAAACCGGCGGCGAGGAAGATCTTGTCCAGCCCCTCGGCTTCCGCCTGCTCCTTGACCAGGCCGGAGCCCGGTACGATCATGGCATCGACATGCGGGCTGACCGTCTTGCCTTCGACCACCTTGGCGACGGCGCGCAGATCCTCGATGCGGCCATTGGTGCAGGAGCCGATGAAGACGCGGTCGAGCGTGATGTCGGTGATCTTCGTCCCGGGCGTCAGGCCCATATAGTCGAGCGCGCGCAGCTTGGAGCTGCGCTTGTTCTCGTCGGTGATGTCTTCCGGGTTCGGCACGATGCCCTGCACGGAGACGACATCCTCGGGCGAGGAGCCCCAGGAGACGATCGGCGGCAGTTTCGCCGCGTCGAGCACGATCACCTTATCGAAATGCGCGCCTTCGTCGGTCCGCAGCGTCTTCCAGTATTCGAGCGCCGCGTCCCAGGCAGCGCCCTTGGGCGCGCGCGGCTTGTCCTTGACATAGGCGAAGGTGGTCTCGTCCGCCGCGATCAGGCCGGCGCGCGCACCGCCCTCGATCGACATGTTGCAGATCGTCATGCGACCTTCCATCGACAGCGCACGGATCGCCTCGCCGGCATATTCGATGACATAGCCGGTGCCGCCGGCGGTGCCGATCTCGCCGATGATGGCGAGGATGATATCCTTGGCGGTGACGCCTTCGGGCAGCACGCCATCGACGCGCACCAGCATGTTCTTGGCCTTGCGCTGGATCAGCGTCTGCGTCGCCAGCACATGCTCGACCTCGGACGTGCCGATGCCGTGCGCCAGCGCGCCGAAAGCGCCATGGGTGGAGGTGTGGCTGTCACCACAGACGATGGTCATGCCGGGCAGCGTAAAGCCCTGCTCGGGTCCGATGATGTGGACGATGCCCTGGCGGATATCGTTCTCGGAATAATACTCGACGCCGAAATCCCTGGCGTTCTTGGCCAGCGCCTCGACCTGGATGCGGCTTTCCTCGTTCTTGATGCCGAACTTGCGCTCGGGCGAGGTCGAGACATTGTGATCGACCACGGCCAGCGTCTTTTCCGGGTGACGGACTTTCCGGCCGCTCATGCGCAGGCCCTCGAAGGCCTGCGGGCTGGTCACCTCATGGACGAGGTGGCGGTCGATATAGAGCAGGCAGGTGCCGTCGTCCTGGCGGTCGACGACATGGTCGTCGAAAATCTTGTCGTAGAGGGTGCGCGGTGCGCTCATGTGCGTAAATCCGTCGATATGAGAATGGGAAAGAGCTGATGCCGCAAGCCCGCGGCCGGCCGTCAGGGATCAGCGAAGTCGGCTGGTCAGGGCGCCGGACACACGCGCGGAAAAGCGCGACGGCAGGCGTTTTCTGTCCTGCAGCACGAATCCCTTGTAAGCAGGATCGCCAAAAAGCTCTTCCATGGCCGGGTAGATAGCAATGTTTTGGCTTTTCGGCAATTGGTGAGAGGAGCGGCGCTTTTTCCTTCTCCCCTTGTGGGAGAAGGTGGCCTCGCGAAGCGAGGTCGGATGAGGGGTGTTCCAGCTTGGCACCGACGGCACTCCGTCACGCACCCCTCAACCGTCTCGGCGCTGCGCGCCGATCCACCTTCTCCCACAAGGGGAGAAGGAAAGAAGGCGCCGCTCAGATCACCTCGAACACAAATGTCCTCACCAGCGCGTCCGGCTCGGCAATCGCATAGCAGCGAAACCACGGGCTTGCCTCCACCGCCCGCCACTTTCCTGCCTGCTCCAATTCGTCGAAAACCGCCTGAAAGCCACCACTCTCGAAAACCTGGTCGCGCACGGTGAAGATGGCGTGGCCGCCCTTTTTCGTGATGCGCACCAGTTCGTGCAGGCTAGACGCCGGCGCGTGGCTGATGGTGAATACACCGGTGGAGAAGAAGGCGCGGAAATGGCCGTCCGGCCATGGCAGCGGCCGGCCCAACATCGCCTGCTTCAGTTCGCTGTAGGCATTTCGGCTGCCGGCGATCTCGAGCATGTCGTTCGAGAGATCCAGCCCGGCAATGTCGGCGTAGCCCAACGCCTTCAGCGACGGTCCGGACAGGCCGGTGCCGCAGCCGGCGTCGAGCAGCGGTCCTTCGCCTACAGGCACGTGGCGCGTCACCCAGGCGGTGATCAGGAACGGCAGCAAATAGCCGAGCGAGGCGGTCTCGCTGTCATAGGTCTCGGCCCATGCGGCATAGGCCTGTGCCAGGGTTTCGGGCGTATCGGCCGTGTAGACCGAATCCAGCGCCGCATTGGCCTTGTCGATGTTCATGGGCATGCTCCTCCTCCGGTACGCCGCCCGAGCCTAACGCTGTCCTGGCTGAAAAACTATTCCTCGTGCTGGCGGCGCAAACGCCGCTCCAGCGCCCTGAGCGACAGCGACAGGCCGACGGTGAGGATGAGATAAATATAGGCCGTTATCGAATAGGTCTCGAAAAAGCGGAATGAGCCGGCCGCATACACCTTGCCCATCTGCGTGATGTCGGCGACGCCGAGCACCGAGACCAGCGAGGAATCCTTGACCAGGGCGACGAAATCATTGCCGAGCGGCGGCAGGATGGTGCGGATCGCCTGCGGGAACACGACCAGCCGGAAGCGCTGCGCGCGGCTCAGCCCCAAAGCCTTCGCCGCCTCGATCTGGCCTTTCTCGACCGACTGGATGCCGGCCCGGAAAACCTCCGAGATGAAGGCCGAATAGCCGATGGTCAGCGCCATGATGGCGCGCCACAGCAACGACATGTCGCGCACCAGCAGCTCGCCGAGAATGCCGGCGCTTTGCAGCGGGGCGGTCAGCGCGTTCCAGGCCGCGACGAAGGCCGGCGCGCCGGCAAACGCTATCCAGAACAACAGCACCAGGATCGGCACGCCACGGATGATCTCGACATAGAAGCGAGCGATCTGCCGCAGCCAGGTCGAGCCCGACAGGCCCATGAGTGCAATGCCGAGGCCGATGATCGACGCCAGGGCGAAGGCGACCACGGTGACGAAGACGGTGATGCCGATGCCCTTGGCGACAGTGGCGAAGACCTGGGCGTAGAGGTCGCTGGTGGCGATGAAGAGCGCGGCCGCCAGCGCAAGGACGCCGGCAACGGCGAGCCACCAGGGGAATTCGGGTTTGGAGATGGAGGGCGGCGCCATCAAGCGGCGTAAGAACTGAGAGAGGGACGCGCCAAGGCACCCCCCTCTGTCCTGCCGGACATCTCCCCCGCAAGGGGGGAGATTGGATGTCGTCTTGGCTTTCGCCAATTCTCAACGTTGCAGAACTTGCGGCGAGCTTGAAGCTGCTGATCTCCCCCTTTGCGGGGGAGATGCCCAGCAGGGCAGAGGGGGCTGCCTAGGCGCAGACTCAGCGCGACTCCCTGCCCCTCAGACGACGCCTTCAACAAGATTGGCTCACTGCCCCATCTTGTAATCAAGAAACCATTTCTTGTTCAGCGCATCCAGCGTCCCATCCGCCTTGAGCGCGGCGATCGCGGCATTGACCGGTTTCACCAGATCGGACCCCTTGGGGAAGATGAAGCCGAAATCCTCGGTGCCGAGCGGGCCGCCGATCAGCTTCAGCTTGCCCTCCGAAGCGTCGACATAGCCCTTGCCCGCGGTGCCGTCGGTCAGCACGACATCGACGTCGCCGGATTTCAGCGCCTGAACCGTGGCGCCGAACGTCTCGAACAGTTTGATCCGCGGGTTCTGTTCATTGCCGTCGAGCACGCTGTAGACGGCGGTGTAGAACGGCGTGGTGCCGGCCTGTGCGCCGATCAGTCCGTCCTTGAAGGCGCCGAAGGTCTTGGCGTCGGTGAAGCGGCTTTCGTCGCCGCGCACCAGCATGAACTGTTCCGAGCGCATGTAGGGGTCGGAGAAGTCGACCTTCTCCTTGCGGTCGTCCTTGATGGTGATGCCGGTCATGCCGATATTGTACTGGTTGTCGGAAACCGCCTGGATCATCGCATCCCAGGAGGTGTTCTGGTACTCGACCTTGAAATTCAGCCGCTTGGCGATCTCGTTCATCGCGTCATATTCCCAGCCGATCTGTTTGCCGGTCTTGGCATCGATGAACTGCAGCGGCGGGTAGGCGTTTTCGGTCACCACCACGACCTTCTTGCCGGCGAGATCGGGCAGCGCCTGCGCGAAGGCGGCAACGGGCGCCAGGACCAGAGCCAACAGGCCGGCCAGCAGCAATTTCGATTTGGTCATGACACACTCCCCGAAAATTGAAAGCGCCCGGATATCGACCGGGCTTACAGGAAAATCCGGCGCCGACTTTAGCTTTCCGCAAGCGCCATGCAAGCCGGTCCGCTGCATGGGAACAGCCGAAAACGGATTTGCATGCCTTCAATCGGAAGATTCCGCAACGATGCGTGCTACGACTGCGTTGACTGCCAGGATTTTCCCGTGTCCGGGACCGACGCATCCGTATCCGTCGACCGGTCATCAGCCACGGCGCTGCGCAGGCCCGCGACAAGATGGGTGAGCGTGCCGTGCAGGGCCTTCGCTTCGCCTGGTCCGAGCGGCACGCTGCAGGCAAGCGCGGCGGCCACATCCTTCATGCGGGCGCGCAGCGCCTGGCCCTTGGCCGTCGGCTCGACCAGCACCCGGCGCTCGTCGGCGGCATCGCGCCGGCGGGTGACCAGGCCGCCCGCCTCCATCCGCTTGAGCAGCGGCGTCAGCGTCGCCGAATCCAGGCCGAGCGCTTCGCCAAGGTCGCCCACCGTGCTCGGCGCGCGTTCCCACAGCGCCAGCATCGCCAGATATTGCGGATAGGTCAGGCCGAGCGGATCGAGCAACGGCCGGTAGAGCTTGGTCATCAGACCGCTCGCCGAATAGAGCGCGAAGCAGAGCTGCTGATCGAGCCGTGGCACCGGGATCGCCCCGGCGGCCTCCGCCGGGACGTCTGTGGCTTTCGTTTCGACCTTTGTCGTCATGCCGCCTTTACCGAAAGCGCCACCTCGACATTGCCCCTGATGGCGTTCGAATAGGGACAAACCTGGTGCGCCGCCGATACAAGCGCTTCCGCCGCCGCCTGATCAAGGCCTTTCGTGTCCACTGCCAACGCGACGCCGAGCTTGAAGCCCTCGCCGTCGGGGAGCAGGCTGACCGTCGAACTTATCGCGGCATCCTCGAGCGGCAGCTTCTGCTTGCGCGCGACGAAGCGGACGGCGCTTTCGAAGCAGGCGGCATAGCCGATGGCGAAGAGCTGCTCGGGATTGGTGGCGCCGCCCGGTCCGCCGAGCTCCTTGGGCATCGCCAAATCGAGCTTGAGCAGGCCGTCGCTGGTCTCGCCATGGCCGGCGCGACCGCCGGTTACGTGGGCCTGTGTGGTGTAGAGTGCCATATCGTAGTCTCCAATCATATTGTGTACGATTATTTAGTACACGATGTAATTGCACGTCAACCAGCATCCCGGAGCTGAAAGCGTTCACAGTCTGGTGAAGCGAAAAAAGGCGGCCGAAGCCGCCTTTTCGAAAAAGCCTTCGTCGAAATCTTATTCGGCGGGGGTCGCTTCGGCGGCCTTGGCTGCCTCGGCCTCGGCGGCCGCCTTCTTCTCGGCGGCTTCCTTGGCTGCCGTCTCGGCGGCCAGCGCCTGGGCGGCGGCGACCTTCTCGGCCTCGATGCGGGCCTTCTCGGCGTTCAGCGCGTCGCGCTCCTCATCGTTGAGCTTGCGGGCGCGCACGCCGGTGTTTTCCGAAATACGGGCCGACTTGCCGCGACGATCGCGCAGGTAATAAAGCTTGGCGCGGCGCACCTTGCCGCGGCGCACGATCTCGACGCCTTCGACCATCGGCGAAAAAACCGGGAACACGCGCTCGACGCCTTCGCCGTAGGAGATCTTGCGGACGGTGAAATTTTCCTGGAAGCCGGAGCCGGAACGGGCGATGACGACGCCCTCATAAGCCTGGACGCGGGTGCGGGTGCCTTCGGTCACGCGGACCTGGACGCGCACGGTGTCGCCGGGCTGGAATTCGGGAAGCTTGCGCTTGGCTTCGATTTTGGCGGCCTGTTCGGCCTCGAGCTGACGGATGAGATCCATCTGAAAATCCACTTCTTGTTCTTCCGACAGTCAGAGCGCCCTACGCTTACGTTGCAGTTCCATTGACCGCTCGGCTATGTCCTTTGTCTCCAAGACATTTGTCTCCTAGACATCGGGCAGGGGCGACTACACCGTCATTGTTGACGGGTCCGGAAGATTGTTCTTGCCGGTACGGGCGGGCACATACAGCTATTTCGGCGCTTTGTCACGCCTTGCCCATGCATTTTTTGCCGGCACGGCTCCCGGTATGGCACCATCATAATCCTGCCGTGCCGGGTTGCGCCGCTCCGGCAAGCTTCCTAAGCCAGAAATAGCACACTTCTTCACGGCGGCCTTCCATGTCTGTTCTCGATGCTATCCTGCTGTTCCTGGCGGGCTTTCTGTCAGGCGCCGCCAACGCGGTCGCAGGCGGCGGCACCTTCATCACCTTCGGCGCCATGACACTGGTCGGCGTGCCGCCGATCGTGGCCAACGCCACCTCCTCGGTGACGCAATTTCCCGGCTACATCACCTCGACGCTCGCCTACTGGGCAGACATCAGGCATTTCTGGCGCGGCGCGCTGCTTCTCTGCCTGATCTCGGCCAGCGGCGCGCTGGCCGGCGCGCTGATCTTGCTGGCGCTCGACAATCCGTCCTTTCGCGCGCTGGTGCCGTGGCTGCTTTTGGGCGCGACGGCGCTGTTTGCCGCCGGACCCTGGCTGAAGCCGGCGCCGAAACCCGGACATGAGGCGGCCGTGGGATCGCTCGGCGGTTCACTCGCGCAGTTCGTCACCGCCATCTATGGCGGCTTCTTCGGCGCCGGCATGGGCGTGATGATGCTGGCAACGCTCGGCCTGACCCAGGCCGGCGACTACCACCGGCTGAACGCGCTCAAGAACATGCTGGCCGTGGTCATCGCCGCAATCGCCATCGTCGTCTTCGTCTCGGGCGGCGTCGTCGCCTGGCCGCAGGCGATCATCATGATCCCGGGCGGCGCGCTGGGCGGCTATGCCGGCGTCTGGATCGCCAAGCGCGTGCCGCAGAACGTAGTGCGCGGCTTCGTCATCGCCGTCGGCCTGTTTCTGGCTTTTTACTATTTCAGCAAAGGCTGAGCGCCCAGCAGATCGGGCCGCCGCTCTTGCGTCAGTCTCTCTGACTGCTCACGTCGCCAGGCGGCGATCTTCTTGTGATTGCCGGAGATCAGCACTTCGGGAATCTCCCGGCCTTCGAATTCCTGCGGTCGCGTGTAGTGCGGATGTTCGAGCAGGCCGTTCTCGAAACTCTCTTCCTCGCCCGACACGGCATTGCCCATCACGCCAGGCAACAGCCGCACCACGGCATCGAGCAGCACGAGTGCCGCGGGCTCGCCGCCGGACAGAATGAAATCGCCGATCGAGACTTCCTCCAATCCCCGCGTGTCGATCACCCGCTGGTCGACACCTTCGAAGCGGCCACACAGGATGACGGCGCCCGGCCCGGCGGCCAGTTCTCGCACGCGGGCCTGCGTCAGTGGTTTGCCGCGCGGGCTCATCAGCAGGCGTGGACGCGCATCGCCCGGCGGCGAGGCGTGGTCGATCGCCCTGGCCAGCACATCGGCGCGCATCACCATGCCGGCGCCGCCGCCGGCCGGCGTGTCGTCGACCGTGCGGTGCTTATCGGTGGCGAAGTCGCGGATCTGGATCGCATCCAGCGACCATGTGCCGGCCTCCAGCGCCCGCCCGGCCAGCGACACGCCGAGCGCGCCCGGAAACATCTCGGGATAGAGCGTCAGCACCGACGCGGCAAAACTCACCGGTTGCCTCCGGCATCGCGCGGTCCGCGCGGCCGGCCCTTGGGGTCGAAATCGTCCTCGCGCGGCGCCTCGCCATCCTCGTCCTCGACCAGACCGGCCGCCACCGGGTCGACACGGACAAAGCCCTCGGCGATCGACACGGCGGGCACGGCGGCCTGCGTAAATGGGATCAGCACACCCTTGCGCCCGACGAGCGTCACATCGAGAATGTCGCCGCCACCGAAATTGTGCACCGCGACGACCTTGCCGATGACAGCACCGGTATCGTCCCGGATTTCCAGCCCGATCAGGTCGGCATGGTAGAATTCATCTTCCTCGCCGTCGTCCGGCAGCATCGAGCGGTCGACGAACAGTTCCGTACCGGCGAGCGCCTCGGCGGCGTTGCGGTCGCTGACGCCCTTGAACCGCACCACGACAACGGTGTTGGCAGGCCTGATATCCGTTATCTGGAAGGCACGGCCGTCCCTGGCGTAGAGCGGCCCGTAGTCGGCCAGCGCCATTGGATCGCCGGTGAAGGTTTTCACCCTGAGCTCACCCTTGATGCCGTGCGCTGCACCGATCACGGCCATCTGGACGGGGTTTTGCAGCTTGCTCATGGCGAAAAATCCTTTGCCCCTGCTCTAGCGCCGCCTCGCCGTCATTTCAATGACGGGCTCTTCACCGGTTCCTAACCCGGCTGCCGGAAAATGACGGCGAACCGGAAAAGACCCCCATGCAGGAATTCCTCATCCCGGCAAAGCCCGATCTCCAGTCGGCGCGTGAAAACTGGCTGAAGATGCTGGCGCGCGAACGCCGGCTGTCACCGGAGACCGTCGAGGCGTATGAGCGGGACACGCGTCAGTTCCTGCACTTCCTCACCGGCCATATCGGCGGACCGCCCGGCATTTCAGATATCGCCGACCTGCGCCCGGCCGACCTGCGCGGCTTCCTCGCCGCCCGCCGCAATGCCGGTGCCGGCGCACGCACGCTTGGCCGCGGATTGGCCGGCATCCGTTCACTGCTGCGCTTCCTCGAACGGCGAGGCCTGGCCAATGCGGCAGGTGCGGCTGCCTTGCGCGCGCCACGCCAGCCCAAATCGCTGCCCAAGCCGCTGACGGCGAGCGATGCCAGGCACGTGGTCTCCGTCGAGGGTCAGCTGGCGGAAGAACCCTGGATCGCCGCCCGCAACGCCGCCGTGCTGACGCTGCTCTATGGTTCGGGCCTGCGCATTTCGGAAGCGCTTGGCCTCAGCGCCGCCGATCTGGCATCGGAAGCCGACACCGTGTTGCGCGTCACCGGCAAAGGCGGCAAGACGCGGCTGGTGCCGGTGCTGCCGGTTGCGCTCCGGGCGATCGCCGAATACCGCCGGCTGTGCCCCTACCATCTCGATCCGAAGGGGCTGCTGTTTCGCGGCGCGCGCGGCGGCCCGCTCAACCCGGCCATCATCCAGCGCGACATGGCCAAACTGCGCTCGGCGCTCAACCTGCCCGACACCGCGACGCCGCATGCCTTGCGCCATTCCTTCGCAACCCATCTGCTCGGCCGTGGCGGCGATCTGCGCACCATCCAGGAATTGCTCGGCCACGCCAGTCTGTCGACGACGCAGATCTACACCGGCGTCGACACCGCAAGGCTGCTGGAGATCTACGAATCCGCTCATCCGAGGGCATGAATCCTTCAATTTTGCGGTCCCGATTAACGGTTTTGCCGCTTTTCGGTCCTAGTAATGGGATCATGAAACGCGTCATTGCCATCGCCGACCGTGCAGCTTCCGTCTCGCTGAAACTGCTTGTCGCGCTCAACGTGCTGTTTTTCCTGTCCTTCCTTGCTGTCCTGCTGTTCGCCGCCGGCAGGGCGCACGCGGAAATCCCGACCTGCACCGGCGCCGACATGCTGTCGGCCTTGCAGAAGGGCAGCCCTGCCACTTACGACAAGATCGAGGCGGAGGCGGCCGCCACGCTCAACGGCAAGGGCCTGCTATGGAAGCTGGAAAAATCAGGCGAACAGCCGTCCTACCTGTTCGGCACCATGCACATGACCGATCCGCGCGTCACCACGCTGCCGGCATATGCACAGAAGGCCTTTGACGCCGCCGGCACCCTCATCATCGAAACCACCGACGTGCTCGACAAGCAGAAGATGATGACGGCGATGCTGAAGGAGCCGGACCTGATGATGTTCACCGACTCCACGACGCTGTCGTCATTGCTGTCGCCGGACGACGCGGCGGCGATGAACGCAGCGCTTGACGCGCGCGGCATCCCGCCGGCAACGGTCGCCAAGATGAAGCCGTGGATGCTGTCGGCCATGATGGCGCTTCCGGCTTGCGAACTCGCCCGCCAGTCCAGCGGCGCGCCGGTGCTCGACGTCAAGCTGGCCGAGAGCGCCAAGGCGGCCGGCAAGCCGGTGGAAGGATTGGAAACGGCCGAGAGCCAGCTGCGCGCCATGGCCTCGCTGCCACTCGCCTTTCACATGAAGGGTCTGGTCGACACGCTGAAGCTGGGCGACAAGGTCAACGACATCAACGAAACCATGATCGTGCTCTACCAGCGTGGCGACACCGGCATGTTCTGGCCGCTGTTCCGCGCCGCCATGCCCGACGAGCAGAACGACCCCGCGGGCTATGCCGCCTTCGAGGAGACCATGATCACCAGCCGCAACAAGGTGATGGTCGATCATGCCGGGCCGATCCTGGCCAAGGGCAACGCCTTCATGGCGGTCGGCGCGCTGCATCTTCCCGGTCCAGAGGGACTGGTCGAGGATTTTCGTAAAGCCGGCTATACTGTCACGGCGGTGGGGCTTTAAGCCTATTTGATCAAGACCTGAGCCAGCATCGCCGGAACGATGATGCGGTGAAACGGCATGATGATGGCGAGATAGGTCCGCCCAAGCAGATTGTGCGTCTTCACGATCGTCGACGCAGCCACCTCCTGCCGGCCCGCGCCGAGATCGTTCACCTCCACCAGGATGCGGAAATCGAGATGCCGGTCGTCCAGTCCAAGGACGACCCTGCCATGTGCCTGGCTGATGAGCGGAAATATGCCGATCCTGCTTTCCGGCGGTGCGTCGGGTTCCGCCCCCGTTTTCAGCCCAAATGGCCTGACCGCAAGGTTGCGCAGTTGCGTCAGCCGGCCGACCCATCCCGGTGTCCGCCTCAGCACGCGTTCGGCCGCGCCAATGGCGGTCAGGGCAAGGCCATCGGTTATCAGCACATATCGGTCGGCGAACTGAGCGCCGGCAAGAGCACCTTTGGGATCAGGAAAAGTCTGTGCAGTTGGCGTCATACCGGCAAATCCCTCGTAACCAACGATAGCATCGGCTGGTGTGGCTCGCTGCGTGGCGAAACGCCGCCTGGCCGACGTATTCATCGCGCTTGGCGCGCTGCATCTTCCCGGTCCAGAGGGACTGGTCGAGGATTTTCGTAAAGCTGTCTATACTGTCACCGCTGTCAATTGAGTCGGATGGCAACTGGCGGATCTGCCCGTCGTATTTTCGGCGTGTCCCTTCGCTAGCGTGAAACCTGTTCAACGATGGCGCGTTAATGTCTGTTGATTGATAATTTTCATCCACGGAGGACACTTTCATGGCGAACACACCAAACGACACTCCCAGGCCAAGCGGCGGCGGCGGCGGCAGCCCTTGGCTGATTGCGCTGGTCGTCGTTATTCTGGCGATTGTCGCGTATTACGTTTTTGGAAGAAGGGGTGAGCATCCGGCACCCGCCGAGCCGCCAGCGGCCAGCACACCGGCCCCGGCGCCGGCACCGGCTGAACCGATGAAACCCGCCGAACCCGCGCCGGCTCCCGCGCCCGCCCCGGCGCCAGCGCCCGCTCCGGCACCAGCGCCGGCTCCCGCGCCTGCACCGGCTCCCGCGCCTGCACCAGCGCCTGCGCCGGCCCAGTAAGCGGCTCGATATCAAAGACGAACGGCCCGCTGAAAGGCGGGCCGCTTTGTTTTGGGCGACGCCATCGTCATCCTCGGGCTTGACCCGAGGATCCATGCCGCGACACCAACAGGGGAGCGCGGCGGCTGCTCCGTCCTGGATGACGAAGCGTTGGACGCCCCTTAAATGTGGATCGGCTTGAAGAAGGTGGCCAGTGCCGCTTCCTTCACCGCTTCCGACATCGTCGGATGCGCGTGGCAGGTGCGGGCGAGATCTTCCGACGAGCCGCCGAACTCCATCAGCACTGCTGCCTCGTGGATCATCTCGCCGGCGCCGAAGCCGACGATATGGACACCGAGCACGCGGTCGCTCTGCTTGTCGGCCAGGATCTTCACGAACCCGTCGGTGTGCAGCATGGCGCGTGCGCGGCCGTTGGCGGTGAAGGGAAATTTGCCGACCTTGAAGTCGACGCCGGCCTTCTTCAGCTCTTCCTCGGTCTTGCCGACCGAGGCGATCTCCGGACTGGTGTAGACGACGCTCGGAATGACGTCATAGTTCACATGCCCGGCCTGGCCGGCGATGGTCTCGGCCACCGCCACGCCCTCGTCCTCGGCCTTGTGCGCCAGCATCGGCCCGGCGATCACATCGCCGATGGCGTAGATGCCGGGAACATTGGTCCCGAGATGCCCGTCGGTCTTGACCCGGCCGCGCTCGTCGACCTCGACCCCGGCTTCCTTGAGGCCGAGGCTGTCCGAAAGGGCACGGCGCCCGGTCGAGATCAACACCACGTCGGCATCGATCGTCTCGGCCGCGCCGCCCTTGACCGGCTCGAAGGTAACGGTCGCGCCCTTCTTGGCCTTGGCGACGCCGGTGACCTTGGCGCCGAGCTTGAACTCGAATCCCTGCTTCGACAAAAGACGCTGGAACTGTTTCGACACCTCGCCGTCCATGCCGCCCAAAATGGTGTCGAGGAACTCGACCACGGTGACCTTGGCGCCGAGCCGGGCCCAGACCGAGCCGAGTTCGAGCCCGATGACACCGCCGCCGACCACCACCAGACGGCTGGGCACCTTCTCCAGCGACAGCGCACCGGTCGACGACACGATGATTTTCTCGTCGAAGTCGACCTTGACGCCGGGAATGCCGGCGACGTCGGAACCGGTGGCGATGACGACGTTCTTGGTCTCGATCTCCTCGACCTTGCCGTCCTCGCCGGTCACCGACACCTTGCCGGCGGCGATCACCTTGCCGATGCCGCGAAAACTGTCGATCTTGTTCTTCTTGAACAGGAAGGCGACGCCGTTGACGTTGGACGACACCGTCGCGTCCTTGTGCGCCATCATTTTCTTCAAATTCAGCTTGGGTGCCGGGATTTCGACACCGAGCGTGTCGAAGGAATGGCCGGCCTCGGCGAACATTTCGGAGGCATGAAGCAGCGCCTTGGACGGGATGCAGCCGATGTTGAGGCAGGTGCCGCCGAAGGTCGCGTTCTTCTCGATCACCGCGACCTTCAGCCCGAGCTGTGCCGCCTTGATGGCGCAGACATAGCCGCCCGGTCCCGAGCCGATGATAACCACGTCATAAGCCATGTTTGTTTCCCTTTTGCTTGGGGCTCAGCGGCCGCCGCTGACATTCAGGATCGCGCCCGTCGTATAGGACGCGGCGTCGGACAAAAGATAGAGGACCGCGCCGGCGACTTCATCCGCCGTTCCCGCTCTCTTCATCGGCAGCAGGTCGCGGACCCGTTCTATCCGGTCCGGTTGGCCGCCCGAGGCATGGATGTCGGTGTCGATGATGCCCGGGCGCACCGCATTGACGCGGATGCCTTCCAGCGCCACCTCGCGGGCAAGGCCGATGGTGAAGGTGTCGATGGCGCCCTTGGAGGCGGCATAATCGACATATTCGCCCGGCGAGCCCAGCGTCGCCGCCGCCGATGAGATGTTGACGATCGCACCGCCCGACCCGCCATGCCGCGTCGACATGCGCTTGACCGCCTCGCGGGCGCATAGGAACGAGCCCACGACATTGATGCGCATCATGCGTTCCAGCCGCGACACATCCATCTCATCGACGCGCGCCTTGACGTCGACGATGCCGGCATTGTTGACGAAGGCGTCGAGCCGGCCAAAGGCGTGGTCGACGGCGCCGAACATGGCCACGATATCGGTTTCCTTGCCGACATCGCCCCTGACGGCAACGGCCTCGCCGCCGCCGGCCTTGATTTCGACGACCAGCGCATCGGCGGCAGCCTTGTTCGAGGCATAGTTGACCGCGACGCGGTAGCCGGCCTTGGCTCCGAGCCGGCAGATGGCGGCGCCGATGCCACGGCTGCCGCCGGTGACCAGCAGCACTTTTTGCGCAGCGCTCATTCCTGGCATCCCTTCATCGCGAACACATCCGACGGCACCTTCGAAAAACCACTGCCGCCATAGGCCTGGGACTGCCGAAGCACCGGCCCGAGATCGGGCAGGATCAGCGTTTTCGGCGCCTCGACGCCCTCGGCCGGCAGCAGCCCGACAGTGCCCTTGTCGTCGGACGTGTAGATGACGCCGTTCCACAGCGTGCAGGCGGCAAGCTCCTCGCCGGTGACGTCACCTTCCGGGCATTTGTACATCAGCGCGCCGTTAGGCCGCGCCACGTCCTTCGTCCACATGACGATACCGTTCAGCACCACATTGTTGTCGAGGATCAGCCGGAACGTGTTGGTGACGGTGGCGGACGTGCCTGTCTGGGTGAAGTCGATCTCCGCGCCGCTCTGGGCGTCACCATAGACTGCGAGTTCGATCGGACAGGCGGCGGAAGCCGCAACCGGGAAGCTGAGAGCCAAGCATGGCAGGAGAACCGCTAGCGGGCGCATTCCAGGCTTTCCCCTGAACGCCGCACGTTCGTACGGACCCTCAGAGATCGAGCACCAGCCGTTCCGGATCCTCCAGGCTTTCCTTGACGCGCACCAGGAAGGTCACGGCTTCCTTGCCGTCGACGATGCGGTGATCGTAGCTGAGCGCCAGGTACATCATCGGCCGGATGACGATCTGGCCGCCGACCACGACCGGCCGGTCCTGGATCTTGTGCATGCCGAGAATGCCCGACTGCGGCGCGTTGAGGATCGGCGTCGACATCAACGACCCGTAGACGCCGCCATTGGAGATGGTGAAGGTGCCGCCCTGCATGTCGGCCACCGACAGCTTGCCGTCGCGCGCGGCGATGCCCAGCCGGCCGATATCCTTCTCGATCTCGGCGATGGACATCTGGTCGGCATCGCGCACGACCGGGACCACGAGACCCTTCTCGGTGCCGACCGCGACGCCGATATGGGCATAGTTCTTGAAGATGATGTCGGTGCCGTCGATCTCGGCATTGACCGAGGGGATTTCCTTCAGCGCGTGCGTGACGGCCTTGGTGAAGAAGCCCATGAAGCCGAGCTTCACGCCATGCTTCTTCTCGAACACGTCCTTGTATTTGGTCCTCAGCGCCATCACAGCCGACATGTCGACCTCGTTGAAGGTGGTCAGCATGGCGGCGGTCGACTGAGCTTCCTTGAGGCGGCGCGCGATGGTCTGGCGCAGCTTGGTCATGCGCACGCGCTCCTCGCGCGATGCATCATCGCCCGACGACGGCGCGCGCGCGGCAACCGGTGCCGGCGCCGCCTTTGGCGTTTCGGCCGGCTGCGACGGCGCACCCTTGGAGATGGCGTCGAGCACGTCACCCTTCAGCACCTGGCCGCGCTTGCCCGAGCCGGAAAGCTGGTCGACCGAAAGATTGTGCTCGGCGATCAGTTTGGCCGCCGCCGGCGCCGGCGGCATGGTGCGCGGTTCGACCGGGCTGGCGTCGCCGGCAACCTTGGCGGTCTCGGCTGCGGCCTGCTTGGTGGTGGATGCCGCATCGGGGCTCGAAGCCTGCGCCACCGCTTGCGGCTTGGTCGCGGGAGCAGCAGCACCACCTACCGAAATCGACCCGAGCAGGGCGCCGACGCCGACAGTCTCGCCCTCCTTGACCGTGATTTCGCCGAGCGTGCCGGCGGCGGCGGCGGGCACCTCCACCGTCACCTTGTCGGTCTCGAGCTCGAGCAGCGGCTCGTCGGCGGCAATGGCATCGCCGACCTTCTTGAACCATTTGCCGACGGTCGCTTCGGTGACGGATTCGCCAAGGGTGGGGACGCGGATTTCGGTAGCCATTGTGCCTGTCCGTTCTTTCTTCAGTTCTATTCTGCTTTATTCGCCGAGCGCGTCTTCAAGCAACGCGGCGAGCTGGGCAAGGTGCTTCGACATCAGTCCGGTCGCCGGCGACGCGGCCGCCGGCCGGCCGGTGTAGCGCACTCGCTGATGCTTGGCGTCGATATGCGCCAGCACCCATTCCAGATACGGATCGATGAACGACCAGGCGCCCATGTTCTTGGGCTCCTCCTGGCACCACACCATCTCCGCGTTGCGGAAGCGTGACAGCTCGGTGATCAGCGCCTTGGCCGGGAACGGATAGAGCTGTTCGACGCGCAGCAGATAGATGTCGTTGATGCCGCGCTTCTCGCGCTCCTCATAGAGGTCGTAATAGACCTTGCCCGAGCACAGCACGACGCGGCGGATCTTGGAATCCTTGGTCAGCTTGATCGCCTGGTTCGGCAACAGCTGGGCATCGTCCCACAGCAGCCGGTGGAACGAGCTTTCGCCCGAGATTTCCGGCAGTGTCGACACCGCCCGCTTGTGGCGCAGCAGCGATTTCGGCGTCATCAGGATCAGCGGCTTGCGGAAGTCGCGCTTCAGCTGCCGGCGCAAGATGTGGAAGTAGTTGGCCGGCGTCGTGCAGTTCGCCACCTGCATATTGTCTTCGGCGCAAAGCTGCAGGAAGCGCTCCAGCCGGGCGGAAGAATGTTCCGGGCCCTGGCCTTCATAGCCATGCGGCAGCAGGCAGACGAGGCCCGACATTCTGAGCCATTTGCGCTCGCCCGACGAGATGAACTGGTCGAATACCACCTGGGCGCCGTTGGCGAAGTCGCCGAACTGCGCTTCCCACAAGGTCAGCGCCTTGGGCTCGGCCAGGCTGTAGCCATATTCGAAGCCGAGCACCGCCTCTTCCGACAGCATCGAGTTGATGACTTCGTAGCCGGCCTGCGCCGCCGACAGATTGTTGAGCGGGATGTAGCGGGTCTCGTCGCGCTGATCGTAAAGCACGGAATGACGCTGCGAGAAGGTTCCGCGCTCGGAATCCTGGCCCGAAAGCCGGATCGGATTGCCGTCGAGCAGGATCGCGCCGAAGGCCAGCGCCTCCGCCGTCGACCAGTCTATGCCTTCGCCGGACTCGATCGCCTGACGCCGGTTCTCCAGGAAGCGGATGATCGTCTTGTGCGCTTCGAAACCCTTCGGCACCTCGGTCAGCTTCTTGCCGATTTCCTTCAGCGTCTTGACCGGCACGGCGGTCTTGCCGCGCCTTGTCTCGTCCTGGTTGTCGGCCGTGCGCAGGCCCGACCAGGCGCCGTCCAGCCAGTCGGCCTTGTTGGGCTTGTAGGCCTGGCCGACTTCCCATTCGGCTTCCAGATGCGCACGCCAGTCGGCCTTCAGCTGGTCGAGCTCGGCCTGGGTGATGTGGCCTTCGGCGATCAGCCGGTCGCCATAGATCTGCACCGTCGTCTTGTGGGTCCGGATGTTGCGGTACATGAGCGGCTGCGTGAAGGCCGGTTCGTCGCCCTCATTGTGACCGAAGCGGCGGTAGCAGAACATGTCCACGACCACCGGCTTGTGGAACTTCATGCGGAACTCGATCGCCACCTTGGTGGCGTGCACCACGGCTTCCGGGTCGTCGCCATTGACGTGGAAGATCGGCGCCTCGATCATCTTGGCGACGTCGGACGGATAGGGCGACGAGCGCGAGAAGCGCGGATTGGTGGTGAAGCCGATCTGGTTGTTGATGATGAAATGCAGCGTGCCGGCGACGCGGTGGCCGCGCAGGCCCGACAGGCCGAGGATTTCCGCGATCACGCCCTGGCCGGCGAAAGCGGCGTCGCCGTGCAGCAAGAGCGGCAGCACCTTGGCCCGCTCTTCCAGCGGCACGATCTCCTCGCGGCCGCGGCCGAACAGGGAATCCTGCTTGGCGCGCGCCTTGCCCATCACGACGGGATCGACGATCTCCAGATGCGAGGGGTTGGCGGTCAGCGACAGGTGCACCTTGTTGCCGTCGAACTCGCGGTCCGACGAGGCGCCGAGATGGTACTTCACGTCGCCCGAGCCCTCGACCTCGTCGGGGGCGGCCGAGCCGCCCTTGAACTCGTGGAAGATGGCGCGGTGCGGCTTGGCCATCACCTGGGAGAGCACGTTCAGCCGGCCGCGATGCGCCATGCCGAGCACGATCTCCTTCATGCCGAGCTGGCCGCCGCGCTTGACGATCTGCTCCAGCGCCGGGATCAGCGATTCGCCGCCGTCTAGGCCGAAGCGCTTGGTGCCCTTGTACTTGACGTCGATGAACTGCTCGAAGCCTTCCGCCTCGACCAGCTTCTGCAGGATCGCCTTCTTGCCGGTGGCGGTGAAGGAAATCTCCTTGTCGGCGCCCTCGATACGCGCCTGGATCCAGGCCTTCTCCTCGGGATCGGAAATATGCATGAACTCGACGCCGAGCGTCGAGCAATAGGTGCGGGCCAGGATCTCCAGCATCTGCCGGATGCTGCCGAATTCGAGCCCGAGCACATTGTCGAGGAAGATCGGCCGGTCGTAGTCGGCTTCGGTGAAGCCGTAATTCTCCGGCGACAGCTCGTTATAGTCTTCGAGCTTGGCAATGCCGAGCGGGTCGAGATTGGCGTGCAGATGGCCGCGCATGCGGAAGGCGCGGATCATCATGATGGCGCGCACCGAATCGCGCGTCGCCTGGTGCACATCGGCGTCGGACAGCACGACACCGTTGGTGACGGCCTTGTCCTTGACCTTCTTTTCCAGGTGCTTTTCGACGATGCCCCAATTGCCGTCGAGCGCCGACACCAGTTCGCCATTGGCCTGCAGCGGCCAGGAGGGTTTGGCCCATGAGGCGCCCTTGGCGTTCCTGCGCACATCGCCGGCATCGTCCTTCAGCCCGGCGAAGAACTCCTGCCATTCGGGATTGACCGAGGCGGGATCGTCCTCATAGGCGGCATAGAGCGCGTCGATGTAATCGGCATTGCCGCCATAAAGGAAAGAGGTGAGCGAAAACTGGTCGTTGGCCTGATCTTGTCGTGCCATTTTTGTCCGCGGAGCCTGGCTCCGTCTCCTTTCGAGGGAATAGTGAGTAGTCAGTAGTGAGTAGAAAGATGGAAATCCCACTCAGCTGCTACTCGCGCGTTCTTCCCTTTTTGACTACTGACTACTGCCTACTCACTACTGCCTTAGCCCTTGATCGCCTCGACCAGGGTCGTGCCCAGCCGCGCCGGGGAGGGCGAAACCTTGATGCCGGCCGATTCCATCGCCGCGATCTTGTCTTCGGCGCCGCCCTTGCCGCCGGAGATGACCGCGCCCGCATGGCCCATGGTGCGGCCGGCCGGCGCGGTGCGCCCAGCGATGAAGCCCGCCATCGGTTTCCTGCGGCCGCGCTTGGCCTCGTCCTTGAGGAACTGCGCGGCGTCTTCCTCGGCCGAACCGCCGATCTCGCCGATCATGATGATCGACTTGGTCTCGTCGTCGGCAAGGAACATCTCGAGCATGTCGATGAACTCGGTGCCCTTGACGGGGTCGCCGCCGATGCCGACGGCGGTGGTCTGGCCGAGGCCGACATTGGTGGTCTGGAACACAGCCTCATAGGTAAGTGTTCCCGAGCGCGAAACAACGCCGACCGAGCCCTTGCGGAAGATGTTTCCGGGCATGATGCCAATCTTGCATTCGTCGGGGGTGAGCACGCCCGGGCAGTTCGGTCCGATCAGCCGCGAGGCCGAGCGGTCGAGCCGCGCCTTGACCTTGACCATGTCCATCACCGGAATGCCTTCAGTGATGCAGACGATCAGCGGGATCTCCGCCTCGATCGCCTCGATGATGGCTTCGCCCGCGCCCGCCGGCGGCACGTAGATGACGGAAGCGTTGGCGCCCGTCCTTTCCTTGCCTTCAGCGACCGCGGCGAAGATCGGCAGGCTCTCGCCTTTCGCGCCGGTCCAGGTCTCGCCACCCTTCTTCGGGTGGATGCCGCCGACCATTTTTGTCCCGTGATAGGCCAGCGCCTGTTCGGTATGGAACGTACCGGTCTTGCCGGTCAGGCCCTGCACCAGCACCTTGGTGTTCTTGTCGACGAGAATGGACATCGGAGCCCTTTTCTAAAAACCGTTGATCGAGGAAGGCGAGACGCGCCGGTAGACGCCGCTCACCATGTCTTGCCAGCCATCGCTGCCAGCGGGTTTGAAATGCAATCGCATGCGGTAGGTGTCGGTATCGTCGAAAGCATACGTCACACGCGCAAAGCCGCGCGGCGACGACCGCTCAAGAGTGAGTTCACTGCCGTTCCACATGCCGGTGGCAGGCGACACCGGCACGAAGCCCATCGAATCGAACTGGTGCATGGTCACGACGCCGTTCTGATGGTCGACGCCGAACACGTTATGCGAACCGAACGAAATCGTGCCGTCGCGGCGCTGACGATAACGCTGCACCACGAACTGGCCGCCGAACTCCGCTTCCGCCAGCACTTCGCTGGTCGCCGCGCCGCCATCGGCCCATTGCGTGTCCGCCACCTCTTCCTCGCCGCGCCACGCGCCGACCAGCGCCTGCAGGCGCTGATGGTCGGCCGAGAGCGAAGAGAAGGACGCCGCGTTCATGGGTCAGAGCCGCTTCAGATCGGTGACGGTGAGATCGCTCTTGGCGTTGCCGGTGTTGAGCGTCGTCGCCGGCTCGAACATCAACACCACGGGCTCGGCGGTGAGCGAGCGTGGCCGGTGCTCGGTGCCCTTCGGTACGACGATGAAGTCACCCTCGCCGAGTTCGACCGGACCGTCGCGGAAATCGATGGCGATCCTGCCGCGCAGCACGAGGAAGGCTTCGTCCTCATTGTCATGCGCATGCCAATCGAAGGCCTCGCCGAACTTGGCGACCTTGGCCTGGCTGTCATTGACGTCGCCGGCAATGTGCGGATCGAACACCTCGGTGATCGTCCGATCCGCCGCCTCGACCAGATTTATCTTGCGTGGAGGCACCGGCTCAGCCCTGCACCGCCGCCACGATCTTCTTGGCCGCGTCGTCGAGATCGTCGGCCGAGACGACGTTCAGGCCGCTGTCGTTGATGATCTTCTTGCCGAGATCGGCATTGGTGCCTTCCAGGCGCACGACCAGCGGCACCTTCAGGCCGACTTCCTTGACCGCGGCGATCACGCCCTCAGCGATGATGTCGCACTTCATGATGCCGCCGAAGATGTTGATCAGGATGCCTTTGACCGCCGGGTCCCTGGTGATGATCTTGAATGCCGCCGTCACCTTCTCCTTCGAAGCACCGCCGCCGACATCGAGGAAGTTGGCCGGCTCGGCGCCGTAAAGCTTGATGATGTCCATCGTCGCCATGGCAAGGCCTGCGCCATTGACCATGCAGCCGATATTGCCGTCGAGCGCGACATAGGCGAGGTCGTATTTCGACGCCTCGATCTCCTTCTCGTCCTCTTCGGAGGTGTCGCGCAGTTCCATCAGATCGGGGTGGCGGAACAGCGCGTTGTTGTCGAACGACACTTTTGCGTCGAGCACGCGCAGCCGGCCGTTCTTCATCACGATCAGCGGGTTGACTTCGAGCAGGCTCATGTCCTTCTCGACGAAGGCCTTGTAGAGGATCGGGAACAGCGTGCCGCCGTCCTTGGCCGCGTCGCCGTCGAGCTTCAGCGCGCCATTGAGCGCCTTGACGTCGTCGGCCGTGACACCCTTTTCCGGGTCGATGGCGACGGTGATGATCTTTTCCGGCGTGTCGTGTGCGACCGCCTCGATGTCCATGCCGCCCTCGGTCGAGACGACGAAGGCGATGCGGCCGACCGAGCGGTCGACCAGGATGGAGAGATAGAGCTCTCGCTCGATGTCGGCGCCGTCCTCGATATAGAGGCGGTTGACCTGCTTGCCGGCCGGGCCGGTCTGCTTGGTCACCAGCGTGTGGCCGAGCATCTCGTTGGCGTTGGCGACCACCTCGGCGACCGACTTCGCCAGCCGCACGCCGCCCTTGGCGTCGGGGCCGAGCTCCTTGAATTTGCCCTTGCCGCGGCCGCCGGCATGGATCTGGCTCTTCACCACATAGAGCGGGCCGGGCAGCGCTTGTGCCGCGGCTTCCGCCTCGCTTGCCTTGAACACCGGTACGCCTTCGGCCACCGGCGCGCCAAAGCTCTTCAGCAGCGCCTTGCCTTGATATTCATGGATGTTCATCGGGAACTATCTCCAGGTCGTTTACCGGGGTGACGTTTGGGCGGGGTTACTTCGAGGCGAGCTGCGGCGCGATCTTGACGCAGGCCTCGGTCAGGCCCTGCACGGTCGCCAACGAAGTCTCGAACATCTTCTGCTCGGCCTTGTTGAGGTCGATCTCGATGACGCGCTCGACACCGCCGGCGCCGATCACCACGGGCACGCCGACATAGGTGCCCTTGACGCCATATTGGCCGGAGAGGTGCGCCGCGCAAGGCAGCACGCGCTTCTTGTCCTTGAGGTAGGATTCGGCCATCTGGATCGCCGAGGCGGCCGGCGCGTAATAGGCCGAGCCGGTCTTCAGGAGGCCGACGATCTCGGCGCCGCCGTCGCGGGTGCGCTGCACGATCTGGTCGAGCTTCTCCTTCGAGGTCCAGCCCATCTTGATCAGGTCGGGAAGCGGAATACCCGACACCGTCGAATAGCGGATCATCGGCACCATGGAATCGCCGTGGCCGCCGAGCACGAAGGCAGTGACGTCCTCGACCGAGACCTTGAATTCCTCGGCCAGGAAGTAGCGGAAGCGTGCGCTGTCGAGCACGCCGGCCATGCCGACGACATGGGTCTTGGGCAAGCCCGAGAACTTCTGCAGCGCCCACACCATGGCGTCGAGCGGATTGGTGATGCAGATGACGAAGGCCTTCGGCGCGTACTTCTTCAGCCCGGCGCCGACCTGCTCCATGACCTTCAAATTGATGCCCAGCAGGTCGTCGCGGCTCATGCCCGGCTTGCGCGGCACGCCGGCGGTGACGATGCAGACATCGGAGCCCTCGATGCCGGCATAGTCGTTGACGCCGGTCAGCCGGGAGTCGAAACCATCCACCGGCGAAGACTGCGCAATATCGAGCCCCTTGCCTTGCGGGATACCCTCGGCGATATCGAACAGGACCACGTCGCCGAGATCCTTGAGGCCGATCATGTGGGCGAGCGTGCCGCCGATCATGCCAGAGCCGATAAGCGCTATCTTGTTGCGTGCCATGTGAGGATGATTTCCCTTTGTCTGTGACGCGCCAACACGGCGTCGAGGAAGAGGCCGGAATGCTGCGGGGAACCGCGGATTTCGCCGCACCCAATAGCTCCGGTGCGGAATAAATTCAAACGATTATTTCGACCCCTGCATTTTCAATCGGTTAGAGTGTTTGGGATTTACGTAAACGTCAAAATTTGTAAGCCGACTTGGGGGAATTTACACGATGACGATCGAGATCAGAAGGCTCAATCCCTGATATGACGCCCTTGTGATGCGGGTTGCCGACGATGCGTTCGACGAGCCGGTGCGGCCCGATCGCCTTGCCAGCTATCTCGCTTAATCGGGCCATTTCATGATCGTGGCAATCGCCGATCGCAGGGTCGGAACGCGGCTTGCGGCTATTTCAGGCCTGTACCTGCTGCTGCGCTTCCGTCTTCGCCTTCCGCCGCTCCGCCCAATCCTCCAGCCAGTCGCGGCTCTGCATTTCGATCAGTCGGGAGGCTGTGCGCTCGAATTCGAACACCTCGACGCCGCGCTTGGCCACATAAAGCTCGTGCGGCGGCGCCTCGGCGCTCATCACCAGGCGCATGTGATGGTCGTAGAGCGTGTCGATCAACAGGATGAAGCGCTTGGCCTCGTTGCGCTTGCCTTCGCCCAACACCGGCACATGGTCGATGAAGACGGTCGAAAACCGGCCGGCGATCGCCAGGTAATCGCGCGCGCCGAGCGGCTTTTCGCAGAGGTCGGCGAAGGAGAAACGCGCGGCATCGCCGGCGGCGGCAGGCACCACCACCTTGCGGCCCTTCAGCGTCAGCGACGTCTCGGCCGTCGGCGCCCCGCGCGTCATCGCCTGCCAGGCCTCGTCGAGCGCCTGGTCAGCCGCCGCCCCCACCGGCGTGACATAGACCGGCGTGCGGATGAGCTTTTCCAGCCGGTAGTCCTTGTCGCTGTCCAGCGAGAGCACCTGCGTGTGGCGCTCCAATATGGCGATGAACGGCAGGAAAAGCTGGCGGTTCAACCCGTCACGGTAAAGGTTTTGCGGCGCCACGTTCGAAGTGGCGACCAGTACGACCCCGTTGGCGAACAGCGCCGAGAACAGCCTGGACAGGATCATGGCGTCGGCGATGTCGGTGACCGAGAACTCGTCGAAGCACAGCACCCAGGCCTGCTCGGCGAGCGCCTTGGCCACCGGCGGGATCGGATCGTCTTCCCTGACCGCGCCTTCCTTGCGCGCCTGCCGGTGCTTCTGGATGCGGTCCTGCACGTCGGCCATGAAGTCGTTGAAATGGACGCGGCGCTTGCGCCTGACCGGCAAGAGCTCGAAGAACATGTCCATCAGCATGGTCTTGCCGCGCCCGACGCTGCCATGGATGTAGAGGCCCTTGACCGCCTCATGCGTCTCGCGCTTGCGGGCAAACAGCCAGCCCAGCGCACTGGACTTCTGCGCCAGCCGCTTGGCTGAAATCTCGTCGATCAGCCGGTCGAGCGCGGCGGCGATCTCTTCCTGCGCGGCATCGCGTCCGATCGCGCCGGTTTCCACCAGATGATCGTAGCGCTGCCTGACGGTCACATGGGTCTGGAGGCCGTCACGCAGATGCATCGGTCACGTCGTTGTTCAGAGCAGGATGCCCAAGAGAGAGGGTGTGTCGAGATTCAGGTCAGGCCGCCGGCATCACCTGAGTGTCAGCACATCTAGGCTTACCTCGTAAGCGAGATCGGCTGCCCGTTGGAAGTCTGGCCGTCGAATTTCGAGCCGCCCGACGAATAGAGCCGCGCCAGCGAGCCGCCGTTTTCGTCATAAAGCGTCAGCTGCTTGCCGGCGACGTTCCAGGACTTGATGCCGTCGATCGGCGGCGGGCAATGCAGCGGGCCGGCGCGGAAGCCGGCTCCGAATTTGGTCTGCGGCGTCGCCACCTTGCAGCTCTGGCCGGAGACGCTGACGTTCCAGACACCGGCGACGCTTCCCGCGTTGAGATCCGCGGCGCCTGCCGGCGCCGCGCCGTCCGGCGGCAGCGAGGCAACCTGCGTGTTCGCCGGCGCGGTCGGGAATTGCGACGGGTCGGTGGTGCCGGGGGAGGCCGGCGGCGGCAGCTGGTTCGAGCTCACCTGGCCAGCGGGGGCCGCCTGCAACGGCGCCGGTTGCTGGTCGTCCATCGACGAGAACCGTGAGGTTGAGCAGCCGCTCGCAACGAGTGCCGCCAGGGATACGGCCACCAGGCCGCCTTTCGAAAAATTCATTACAACCTCCGTCGGATTCGGCTGGGGGGACGCCGTCCGCGCAATCTCACTTCCACCAAGATGGAGAAGGTGGCGAAATTTCAACCCGATATGGTTAAAATAGAGTTTGCGGCAAGATTGTTGCAAATTTATCGCACTCATCCGGCGAGCGGCGCGCTCGGCACGAACACATATCCATCCGGTCCAACGATATAGCACTCGCGCAGACCATGCGGTTTGTCGATCGCGCCGGCCAGCACGATGTGGCCATGGTCCAGCGCCGCCGCCTCGACCGCGTCGGGATCGGCACCATAGAGGCGCAGCTCGATGCCGGCGCCGCGCGTCTCCGCGCCCGCGATGGAGCCCGTCATCGGATTGTCGAGATAGGAATGGTCGGCATGCAGCATGAACACCGATCCCAGAAGCTCGATCGCCGCGAAATCCTCGTCGGCATAGATCACTTGGGCACCAAGCACGTCGCGGCAGAAGGCCTCCATCGCCACAATGTCCGATACCAGCAGGTTGACGCCGATGCCGGGCGGCAGCGAGCGGCCGAAATCCTCGGCCTTCATCCAGGGGGTCTTGGTCCGCTTCATCGCCATGGCATCGTCCTCTCGACCCGCGATCCTAGCCGAGGCCGTTTCTCCGCCCTTGGCCTTCGGCCGGCAAACGCTTGCGCCAGCCGCGGCAGGGCTTATGTCTAGGACGTCTCCAGGAAAAGTGCGCAGCGGTTTTCCCGGGCAAAACGGGCAGCGCTTTCCCTAGGGAAATGCGCGAAAACACAAAGAGTTGACCGAAACCCGCCGGAGCGCAGACCTTGGCCGGAAGGAAGAAAGCCGTCAACCGCTACTACAGCGGCCCGCCCAGCGATCATTTCGACGGCACCCTGTTCTTCAATCCCGGCGGCCGGATGCCCGGCTCCTTTACGGACCTGCTGAAATGGCGGTTCAGCGGCCAACGCTCGAAATGGCCGCCTGCCAGCCGAAGCCCCTTCGCGCCGGGAAAGCCGGCCGCGACGGTCGAAGGCGCCGATCTGACCGTGACCATGGTCGGCCATTCCACCTTGCTGATCCAGACCGCCGGGCTGAACATCCTCACCGATCCGGTCTGGTCGCGACGCACCTCGCCGTTCTCCTTTGCCGGACCCAGCCGCGTCAATCCACCAGGTATCGCCTTTGGCGATCTGCCGGCGATCGACCTCGTGCTGGTCAGCCACAACCATTATGACCATCTCGACCTTGCCACGCTGAGGTGGCTGAAGGAGAAGCACGATCCGCTGGTGGTGACGCCGCTCGGCAACGATGCCATCATCGCCGCCGCCGTGCCTGGCATGCGGCTTTCCGCGCATGACTGGAGCGACAGGTTCGATGTCTCGGGCGGCGCCGCCATCCATATCGAGCCCGCGCATCATTGGTCGGCGCGCGGGGCGCGCGACCGGCGCATGGCGCTGTGGGCCGGCTTCGTCATCGAGACGCCGGGCGGAAATATCTACTTCGCCGGCGATACCGGCTTCCACGATGGCATCAACTACCGGCTGATGGCGAAAAAACATGGCGGTTTCCGCTTCGCCATCCTGCCGATCGGCGCCTACGAGCCACGCTGGTTCATGGCGCCGCAGCACCAGAACCCCGAGGAAGCGGTCCAGGGCATGTTGTTGTGCAACGCCGCCTTCGCCGCCGGCTGCCATTGGGGCACCTTCCAGCTCACCGACGAGCCATTCGACGAGCCGGTGCGGAAGCTGGTCGAAGCGCTGGACGCCGAAGGCGTGCCGCGAGAGCATTTCCGCGCCTTGCGGCCCGGCGAGATCTGGGACGTGCCTCGGATCTGATGGCCTCGGGAACCCAAGCACGACAGCCGCGTTTTTCAACCGGTTTCAATGCGTTCGGCTTGTGAGGCGTTCCCATGCTCAAATGGATCATCATTCTCCTGATCATCGCCGCCGCGGCGAGTCTGCTCGGCATGCCGGCGCTGGCCGGCGCCGCTGCCACTGGCGCGCGCATTCTCATCGGCATCGTGCTCATCATCTTCCTGTTGATCTTGTTCGGGGTTTTCGCGGTGACGTAAATCCGGCTTGGCCGTGACTTCGGTCCGGCACCTTGCCGTGACTTCGGTCCGGCGCCTGAAAGCGGCTGCGCACTGGTAATTCCTGCCCGTTTCCGCCATATAGCGCCGAACGGACATGGAATTTTCGGAGCAATGGCAGGCACGGCCCCTTTCGCCAAGATGAACGGCATCGGCAACGAGATCATCGTTGCCGACATGCGTGGCCGCGCGGATCGGGTGACGCCCGCCGCTGCCATCGCGCTGAATGCCGACGCGGCGACGCGGTTTGACCAGATCATGGCGATCCACGACGCCAGGACGCCGGGCACCGCCTATTTCGTCGACATCCTGAACTCCGACGGGTCGGGCGCTCAGGCTTGCGGCAACGGTATGCGCTGCGTCGTCCAGGCGCTGGCCGCCGAGACCGGCGAGAAGACCTTCACGTTCGAGACCGTGGCCGGCATTCTCAATGCCCGAGAACACGCCGACGGCTCGATCTCGGTCGACATGGGCACCCCGCGCTTCGGCTGGCGCGACATTCCGCTGGCCGAGGAGTTCCGCGATACCCGCATGATCGAATTGCAGGTCGGCCCGATCGACGCGCCGGTGCTGCATTCGCCCTCCGCCGTCTCGATGGGCAACCCGCACGCCATCTTCTGGGTCGATGACGACGTCTGGACTTATGAACTCGACCGTTTCGGTCCGCTGCTCGAAAACCATCCGATCTTTCCCGAGCGCGCCAACATAACCATCGCGCAGGTCACCTCGCCCGACAGCATGATCATCCGCACCTGGGAGCGCGGCGCCGGCCTGACCAAGGCCTGCGGCACCGCCTCCTGCGCGGCTGTCGTTGCCGCGGCGCGCACCAGGCGCACGAGCCGCAGCGTCAACCTTTTGACCCCCGGCGGCGGCACGCTGCACGTCGAGTGGCGCGATGACGACCACGTCATCCTGACCGGCGCGGCCGAATGGGAATTTTCCGGCAGCTTCGATCCGTCGACCGGGAAATGGACCCGCGACACCGAAAGCGCGGCCTGATGTCCGCTCTTGCCAAAGGCGTCGACGTGGCGAAGCAGCCCGGCCGCATCGACGTGGTGACCTTCGGCTGCCGCCTCAACACCTATGAGTCCGAAGTGATGCGGCGCGAGGCCGAAAGTGCGGGCCTCGCCGCGCTGGCAGGTGGCGCCGTGATCTTCAACACCTGTGCCGTCACCGGCGAAGCGGTGCGCCAGGCCAGGCAGGCGATCCGCAAGGCGCGCCGCGACAACCCGGCCGCGCGCATCATCGTCACCGGCTGCGCCGCGCAGACCGAGCCCGAAAAATTCGCCGCCATGGACGAGGTCGATTTGGTCCTTGGCAATGAGGAGAAGCTCAAGGCCAATTCCTATCGCGCGCTGCCTGATTTCGGTGTCAACGACACCGAGAAGGCGCGCGTCAACGACATCTTCTCGGTGCGCGAGACCGCCGGCCACATGGTCGACGCCATCGAGGGCCGGGCACGCGCCTTCGTGCAGGTGCAGAACGGCTGCGACCATCGCTGCACCTTCTGCATAATCCCCTATGGCCGCGGCAATTCGCGCTCGGTGCCGATGGGCGCCGTGGTCGAGCAGGTCAAGCGGCTGGCGGGCAACGGCTATGCCGAGATCGTGCTGACCGGCGTCGACATGACGTCTTTCGGCGCCGACCTGCCCGGTGCGCCGAAGCTCGGCAAGCTGGTGAAGACCATCCTGAAACAGGTACCCGACGTGAAGCGCCTGCGGCTGTCTTCCATCGATTCCATCGAGGCCGATGAGGACTTGCTCGACGCCATCGCCACCGAGCCGCGGCTGATGCCGCATCTGCATCTGTCGCTGCAGTCGGGCGACGACATGATCCTCAAGCGCATGAAGCGCCGGCATCTGCGCGACCAGTCGATCCGCTTTTGCGAGGATGTGCGCAAGCTGCGTCCCGGCATTGTTTTCGGCGCCGACATCATCGCCGGCTTCCCGACCGAGACCGACGCCATGTTCGAGAATTCGCTGGAAATCGTCGAGGAATGCGGCCTGACCCATCTCCACGTCTTCCCGTTTTCACCGCGCGAAGGCACGCCCGCCGCGCGCATGCCGCAGGTTCGCCGCGAGCTGGTCAAGCAGCGCGCCGCCCGGCTGCGCGCCGCCGGCGAAGCAGCCTATGTCAGGCATCTCTCTTCGCTCGCCGGCAGCCGCCAGTCGATCCTGATCGAGCGCGATGGCCTCGGCCGCACCGAAGGGTTCACGCTTGCCGCACTCGGCACCGGAGCGCCGGGAGAGATCGTCGAAGCTGATATAACCGGCCACGATGGCATCAGGCTGATAGCCGCCCCCCTTGCCGCCCACGCCGCCTGAGAACGCAAGAGCATGGCTGGTTTTTTCAAGAAGATATTTTCGTTCGGCAAGAAGGAGGTCGTCGAGGAGCGCGTCGACGAAACCGCCCCGCTGCCGCCGATCAAATGGGACCAGCTCGACGCGCTGAAGCCGGCGGCCGAGCAGGCGGTGCCGGAGTTTTTGAAGCGCGAGGAGCCGACGGCGGAAGCCCCGCCAGCGGCCGAACCCGCTCCGGTCCAGGCCGCGCCTAGACCGGAGCGCGAGGAGCCCAAGCCCGAACCTGTCCCCACCATTCCGCCAGCGCCGGAGCCGACCGTTCCGTCAGAACCGGAGCCGCAGCCGAAGCCTGCGCCGGAAGAGAAGCCGGCACCCCCGCCCGAGACGCCTGAACCGCCTGCGCCCGAAGAGGTTCCGACGACGCCGGTCGTGCCGGAGCCCACGCCCGAGCCACAGCCGCAAGAAGTGCCACCACCCGCGCCATCCGAGCCGGAGATCGTTCCCTCGCGTCCGGAGAGGCAACCGGAACCCGCGCCCGTCGAAGTGCCGACGCCGCCGGTCGAAGTGCCGGCCGGGGTGCCTGCACCGGTCGAAGTGCCTACGCCATCGCCGGTTGAAGTGCCTCCATCGGCTGCCTCCGAGCAGCCGACTTCAGAGGCCGGCGCTGCCCCTCATCCGCCTACCGGCACCTTCTCCCCGTATAGGGACGGGGAGAAGGTGCCTGATCGCGATGCCGGCGCCGCTCTTAGCGACGTCAAAGAAAAAAGCTCACCGCTGACGCCCCCCTCTCCCCGTCCTTCACGGGGAGAGGATGAGGGACTGCGCCGGCCTGCGGAAATTATCCCATCGCCGATCGAAACCGCTCCACCAGCGGAAATCGCCCCTCCCATTCGCCAGCCTGCACCGGTCGAAACACAACCGATCATTGCCGAGGTTGCGCCCGAGCCTCAATCGGTCCCGCAACCCGAACCAAAACCCGCGCCCGGCAAGGTGACCGTCGCCAAGAAGGTCGAGCAGAAGGCCGAGCCGCAGAAGGCGCCCGAGCCGGCGCAGAGGCGATCCTGGTTCCAGCGCATGCGGGACGGGCTTGCCCGGTCCTCGCGCGAACTGACCGGCAACATTGCCGGCGTCTTCACCAAGCGCAAGCTGGACGAGGAGACGCTGCAGGACCTGGAGGACGTGCTGATCCGCGCCGATCTCGGCGTGGAAACGGCGTTGCGCGTCACTGATTCACTGGCCTCGAGCCGCTACGGCAAGGACGTCTCCGACACGGAGGTGCGCGCCGTCATGGCGGCCGAGGTGGAGAAGGTGCTCGCCCCGGTCGCAAAATCGCTCGAGCTCGACCTTTCGCACAAACCGCATGTCATCCTGGTGGTTGGCGTCAACGGCACCGGCAAGACCACGACGATCGGCAAGCTCGCCGCCAAGCTGACCGATGGCGGCCTGTCGGTGATGCTGGCCGCCGGCGACACCTTTCGGGCCGCCGCGATCGAACAGCTGAAGATCTGGGGCGAGCGCACGAAATCACCGGTCATTGCCTCCAAGCTCGGGGCCGATGCCGCCGGTCTCGCCTACGACGCCTTCGAACGGGCAAAAGAAGCGGGCTCCGACGTGCTGATCATCGACACCGCCGGCCGGCTGCAGAACAAGACCGAACTGATGGCGGAGCTGGAAAAGATCGTCCGCGTGCTGGGCAAGCTCGATCCCGAAGCGCCGCACACGGTGCTACAGACGGTCGACGCCACCACCGGACAGAACGCGCTCAACCAGGTCGAGATCTTCCGCAATGTCGCCGGCGTCAATGGCCTGGTGATGACCAAGCTGGACGGCACGGCGCGCGGCGGTATTCTGGTGGCGATCGCGGCAAAGCACAGATTGCCGGTCTATTTCATCGGCGTCGGCGAACAGGTCGACGACCTCGAACCTTTCTCGGCAAGCGAATTCGCCAGGGCGATCGCTGGCGTGGCTTGAACAAGCACGATGCCGGAAGTGCTTCCGGATTGGATCGTGCGTAAGAAGGAAACCATGAACCCACCCATTCTCGAACGCGATCCGTCCGACCCGCAGAAAGAGAAGAAGGAAGGCGTCAATCCCGTGCTCAAGCTGGCGCTGGAGCTTGGACCGTTGATGGTCTTCTTCTTCGCCAATGCGCGCGGCGAGTGGCTGACGCAGAAATTACCCGTGCTGGCCGAGTTTGGCGGCCCTATCTTCGTCGCCACCGGCCTGTTCATGGCCGCGACCGCGATCGCGTTGATCGCCTCGTGGCTGCTCACCCGGACCTTGCCGATCATGCCGATGGTGTCGGGCGTCGTCGTCTTCATCTTCGGCGCGTTGACGCTCTATCTGCAGGACGACATCTTCATCAAGATGAAGCCGACCATCGTCAACACCCTGTTCGGCGGCGTGCTGCTCGGCGGCCTCTTCTTCGGTCGCTCGCTGCTCGGCTATGTCTTCGAGTCCGCCTTCAAGCTCGATGCCGAAGGCTGGCGCAAGCTCACCTTCCGCTGGGGCCTGTTCTTCCTGTTCCTGGCCGTCGTCAACGAAGTTGTCTGGCGCAATTTTTCCACCGACACCTGGGTTACCTTCAAGGTCTGGGGCATCATGCCGATCACGCTTCTGTTCACCTTCAGCCAGATGCCGCTGATCCTGTGCCATTCGCTCGACGACAAGGCCGGCGAAGAAGAGAACGCCGGCAAATAGAGCAATTCCAGGAAAAGTGTGTAGCGGTTTTCCGTCCGGAATTGCGTCGAGACAAACAAAGGGGAGAGCCATGGAATTCGTCACCACCCAGGAAGAGCTGCGGACGATCTACAAGACCCCACGTTCGACCGATGGCTCGATCCGCAAGGAACTGAAGGCGCTCGACGGCCATTGCCGCTCCTTCATCGGCAAGAGCCCGTTCGTGCTGATCGGCTCGTCCGATGGCGAAGGCAATGCCGACGTCACCCCGAAAGGCGACAAGCCCGGCTTCACCGCCATTCTCGACGAGAAGACGATCGCCATCCCCGACCGGCCCGGCAACAACCGGCTGGATACGCTGGAGAACATCCTGCGCAATCCCTCGGTCGGGCTGCTCTTTCTCATCCCGGGCATGAACGAGACGCTGCGCGTCAACGGCGACGCCCGCATCACCGTGGATGCCGCCTTGCGCGAGCGCCTCGCGATCGACGGCAAGGCGCCGCAAAGCATCATCGTGGTCGCCGTCAAGGCCGCCTACATGCATTGCGCAAAGGCCTTCATGCGCTCCGATCTGTGGAAGCCCGACAGCTGGTACGACCGCGCGACGCTGCCGACGCTCGGCCAGATCCTGCGCGACCAACTGGCATTGGCCGATTCGGCCGAGGCGACCGACCGCTGGCTGGACGACGAGTACAAGCAAACGATGTGGTAGGGTTTCGGCCCACGAATCGCCCGGACCTGCCTGCCTTGCTCAATCTTCTTGCCATCTCGGGCAGCCTGCGGGCGGCCTCCACCAATTCGGCCCTGGTCGCGGCATTGGCATTGAACGCGCCCGAGGGCTGCCTCGTCACCGTCTATGACGGGCTTGGCCGACTACCGATCTTCAACCCCGACGACGAGGGCGAGCGCACGCCGCGCGAAGCCTCCGACCTGATCGACGCCGTCACCGGCGCCGACGGCATCATCGTCTCCTGCCCCGAATATGCCCATGGCGTGCCGGGCGGGCTGAAGAACGCGCTCGACTGGCTGGTCTCGCGCGACGCTGCCGTGGGCAAACCGGCCATGCTGGCGCACGCCTCGCCACGCTCGCTCCATGCCCGCGCGGCGCTGGCGGAGATCATGCGCACCATGTCGTTCGCGCTGTTCGAAGGCGGACCGGAGATTGCCCTGCTCGGCAAGAAGCCACCGGAGGTGGCGAGTATTCTGGCTGAGCCGGCAAACGTGCTGGCGATGCGCGAGACGCTCACGGCCTTCGCGGATTTCATCCGCACGCGATGAGCGGCGGCCTCTCTTCCTTCTCCCACAACGGGAGAAGGAAGAGGCACCTTACTTCTTCCCCCGCAATGTCTCGACATCGGTCTTACCGACATACCAGTCGCGGGCATTGACTTCCTCGAAGACCACCCAGACATCGTCATTGCCAAGTCCGGTGGCGTCCATGATGGCCGCCGTGACTTTCCTGGCGATGTCAGCCTTCTTGCCGGCCGGATCGGCGGCGATCACTTCCTTGACGATGCGGATGTTGACGAATGGCATAACGTCCTCCCGTTCATTCCTGATCAGTACGTCTTGGCCCCATTCACCATCAGCCGCACCGCATAAAGCGAGGTGGTGCCGGCGATGTAGAGGCAGTTCAGCTTGGCGCCGCCAAACACGCAATTGGCGGTCACCTCCGGCACCTTGACCTTGCCGATCAGCGTGCCGTCCGGATCGTAGCAATGGATGCCGTCGGCCGCGCTGGTCCAGATACGCCCGTCGGCATCGAGCCGGAAGCCGTCGAACAGGCCGGCGGTGCAGTCGGCGAACACCTTGCCCCCCGAAATCTTCTTGCCGTGCTTGCCGACATTGAACACCCGCATATGCGCCGGATTCTGCGCGCCATGGGTGCGGCCGGTGTCGACGACGTAGAGCAGGCTTTCATCGAGCGAAAAGGCAAGCCCGTTCGGCCTGACCATATCGGTGATCACCGCTTCGACCTCACCGCTGTCGGGGTCGACCCGGTAGACATGGCAGGCGCCGATCTCGCTCTCGGCCTTGTCGCCTTCATAGTCGGTGTCGATGCCATAGGTCGGGTCGGTGAACCAGATCGAGCCGTCGGACTTCACCACCACGTCGTTGGGCGAGTTCAGCGGCTTGCCCTTCCATTTGGCGGCGACGGTGGTGACCGAGCCGTCATGCTCGGTGCGGCTGACGCGGCGGCCCGAATGCTCGCAGGTGACCAGCCGGCCCTGCCGGTCGACGGTGTTGCCGTTGGAATTGCCCGACGGCTGACGGAACACGCTGACGCTGCCGTCGGTCTCGTCAAAGCGCAGCATGCGGTTGTTCGGAATGTCGGACCACACGACATAGCGGCCGGCGGCGAACCAGGCCGGCCCTTCCGCCCAGCGGCAACCGGTGAACAGTTTCTCCACTTGCGCGTTGCCGTTGAACAGGCGCGCGAAACGCGGATCGAGAATTTCGTAATAGTCTGCGGCCGCCATGCATTTCCTCCCGGCATCACGTGACGCCAGGGATCAAGCCAGCCCGCGACCGATCTGGCAAGACGGGGTATCAGCAATTTGTAAGACAAAACGGACAGGGCGTCCCTTAGGACGCCATTAACCGGCTATGCACGCAGCGCAATGGTGCATTGCAACATCTTCTTTTTGCAATGCACCATTACTATGTCATGTTCCGTATCGATCAAGGGAGGAAGAACCAGCCGCGAGAATGCGGCACAGAAGGAACCTTGCTATGATCTTCAACGATCTCATGACCCGCGCTCGCAGCAGCATCGCAAAGCGCAAGCACTACAACCGCCTCGTCGCCGAAATCGACAGCTTCTCCAGCCGCGATCTAGCTGACATGCGGGCCGACCGCTCGGAAATGCTCTACCAGATCCACAAGCAGATCTACGGCTGATTTCTTCAGTCGAGTGTCTCGGCGCCGCCCAGGCGCTTTGAGATTCAGGTCAGGCCGAGCCGAAAATGGTGGTTCCGAGAACCGGAGCGGAGCGTACTTAAGTACGTGAGCGCCGGAAGCGCGGGAAGCCTCCATTTGCAGGCCGGCATCACCTGAATATCAATACGCCGCGAGCGCCTTGTCGATCTGCGGCAGCAGAAGCTCCTTGGCAGACTCGGCCGTCAGCGGGCCGACATGCTTGTAGGCTATTTTGCCATCCTTGCCGATGACGAAGGTTTCCGGCACGCCATAGACACCCCAGTCGATCGCCGTGCGGCCGGCTTCGTCGACGCCGATCGCCTGGAACGGGTTGCCGAGGTCGCCGAGGAAGCGGCGGGCGTTTTCCGGCCGGTCCTTGTAATTCAGCGCCGCCATCACGAACCGCTTGTCCTGCGCCAGCGCCAGGAGCACCGGGTGTTCTTCCCGGCATGGCGCGCACCACGACGCAAAGACGTTGACCAGCGTGACCTTGCCGGCGAAGGCTTTCGAATCGAGCCCCGGCAGATTGCTGCCCTCCAGGGGCGGCAGGCTGGTCTGCGGCGCCGGCAGACCGATCAAAGCCGACGGCACTTCCGCGACATCGCGCCCCGACAACAACTGCGACAGGAACAGTCCGGCCAGGCCGAGAAAGACCAGCAGCGGCAGAAACACGAACAGGCGGCGACGGGTCGGCGGCGGCGTTTCGGTTTCGCTGCTCACGGCTTTCCCGCCCCGGTCTTGTCGGAGCGCCGCCGCACCCCGGCCGCCTCGAGTTCGGCGAGTTCGCGCTTGCGTGCCCGCTGGTCGAGCAGGATCCAGCCGATCAGTCCGGCCAGCACGATCGCCGTGATGGCGTAGGCGGCGGTGACGTAAAGGGCGTGCGGGCTCATCTCTCGATCCAAGGCTTGCCAGTTCATAACTGGGGCGGCCGTCCGCCGCAATGAATGGCGTCTGCGGCAGATTTGCGGTTATGGCGCCTTCGACAGCAAAAAACCCCAAATACTGGAAATATGCATAGCTTGGCATGTCAGCGAAAGCCGTACGGTGCCTTCACAGGTGAGCAGAATTTTGCCTGCGTCATCCCACATCCTAATGGCGCTCAAGCCGTTGCTCTGGAATTTGCGCAGGCTGATCGTCTCGATCCCGATGAATTCGAGCCCGAAAGACACTGCGTTGAACTCACCCCATTTGGCCGGCGGACGATAGGGAAGCACTGTCGACATAAACGAGAGGTGCATGCTGGGGCCGTCGCGGTTCATCGCTGCTGATGTGATCTCGACGGACGACAGATCGGGATAGTTGCCGTAGATGTTCTGCAGGAAGATCGGGTTTTCAATGCGTAGCGGCCACATCAATCCGTACCATGGCGTAGCGCCAGCGCCGCGGCCACGGGGCCCAGCACCGCAAGGAACAAGGTCAGCGCGGCAAGAATGAGGAAAGGCTGCAGGAACGGATCGGGATTGGCCGTCGCGCCATAGCTTGCCGAAACGCCGAAGATCAGCACCGGGATGGTCAGCGGCAGCACCAGCACCGAGATCAAGAGCCCGCCACGCGGCAGCGCCACCGCCACCGCGGCGCCCACGGCGCCGATGAAGGTGATGGCCGGCGTGCCGACCAGAAGCGTCAGCGCCGTGGCGCCGATCGCCAACGGCTCCATGTTCATGAACAGGCCGAGCAGCGGCGCGGCGACCACCAGCGGCAAGACGCTGCCCGCCCAATGCGCCACGCATTTCACCAGCACCGTCAGCGCCAGCATGTGCCGGTCGTTGCCGAGCACCAGCAGATCGAGTGAGCCGTCCTCGCGGTCGGCCTGGAACAGCCGGTCGAGCCCGAGCAGGCAGGCAAGCAGCGCCCCGATCCACAGGATCGCCGGGCCGATGCGGGCCAAGAGCTTGAGGTCCGGCCCGACGCCGAACGGGATGGTGGCGATGACGGCGAGGAAGAAGATGACGCCGGTCAACGCGCCGCCGCCGGCGCGGATCGAAAGGCGGATGTCGCGGAGGAGGAGGGCTAGCATGGTTTGAGATGCCTGCGCCCAGGCCCCCCTCTCTGGCCTGCCGGCCATCTCCCCCTCAAGGGGGGAGATTGGCAGTTTGCACGCCGCGCCGGCATTCCCACGTTGAATGTTGGCGAAGGCCGGGATGACATCCAATCTCCCCCCTTGAGGGGGAGATGTCCGGCAGGACAGAGGGGGGCGCCGTAGAGTGCTGACATCAAAGGGCCTCCCCCATTGCCAACGCCTTCGCCCCCTCCAATCCCAACGGCAGATGCGTCGCCGCCACGATCATCCCGCCATCCGCGCAATGCCCGCGCATCAGTCCCGCGAACCGCGCCTCCGAGGCCTTGTCCAGCCCCGCCGTCGGCTCATCCAGCAGCCACAACGGCCGGTGGCTGACCAGAAGTTTCGCGATCGCCGCGCGGCGTCGCTGTCCGGTCGAGAGATAGCCGAACGGCAAATGGCCGATGCCGCCCAGCCCGACTGTTTCCAGCGCCTCCTCCACATCGAGCCGGCCTTCGCCATGGAACTCCCGCCAGAAGCGCAAATTCTCGGTCACGCTCAGCGCCGTCTTCATCGCGTTCTGGTGGCCGAGATAGTGGCAGGCCGAGGCGATCGAGGGGAATTCGTCGCCGCCGCCTTCGAGCAGCAGGCGGCCTTCGGCTTTCGGCAGCAGGCCGGCGACCACCCTGAGCAAGGTCGATTTGCCCGAACCGTTCGGCCCGGTGACGATCAGCGCCTGTCCGGCCTCCAGCACAAACCCGATGCCGGAGAACACCGTCGCGCCGCCGCGCTCGCCGCCCAGATTTTCGGCGATCAGCCGCATCCCGTACCTGTCCCTGGAACGATGCGGCACCGTCGCTGCCGCATCGCACAAATTTGCTTTGCAACTGTCTAGAACTATTCCAGAAAATTCTCTATATCCGGGTCATCCGTGCCAGCGGTCGGCTCGGGAACAGAATTAGCGCCGGACCAGCGCACGCGCCGCCTTGAACGGCTCGGGTTGCTTGGGAGCGGACAGCGGAAATGGCCGTACCCGCACCTTTGCGCGTGATTGCATGCCATCGGCGTCCGTTCCCTTTCAGGCTGAACAGACAAGGATCGCACGTGTCAAAATCCCTCGACAGTTTCAATTGCCGCCGCACGCTGAAAGCGGGCGACGCCGAGTATGTCTATTTCGACCTCGTCGAGGCCGAGAAGAACGGCCTCACCGGCATTGCCCAGCTGCCCTATTCGATGAAGGTGCTGCTGGAAAACCTCCTGCGCAACGAGGACGGCCGCTCCGTCACCAAGGACTCGATCCAGGCGGTGGCCGGCTGGCTGACCGACAAGGGCACCGCCGGCGTCGAGATCGCCTATCGCCCGGCCCGCGTGCTGATGCAGGATTTCACCGGCGTTCCCGCCGTGGTCGATCTCGCCGCCATGCGCGATGCCATGGCTTCGCTCGGCGGTGATCCGCAGAAGATCAACCCGCTGGTGCCGGTCGACCTCGTCATCGACCACTCCGTGATCGTCGACGAGTTCGGCACGCCGATGGCCTTCGCCCGCAATGTCGAGCTCGAATATGAGCGCAACGAGGAGCGCTACAAGTTCCTGAAATGGGGCCAGCAGGCGTTCCGCAACTTCCGCGTCGTGCCGCCCGGCACCGGCATCTGCCACCAGGTCAACCTCGAATATCTCGGCCAGGTCGTCTGGACCAACACCGAGGACGGCGAAACCACCGCCTATCCCGATACCTGCGTCGGCACCGATTCGCACACCACCATGATCAACGGCCTTGGCGTGCTCGGCTGGGGCGTCGGCGGCATCGAGGCAGAGGCGGCCATGCTCGGCCAGCCGGTCTCCATGCTGTTGCCCGAGGTGATCGGCTTTCGCCTCACCGGCAAGCTCAAGGAGGGCGTCACCGCCACCGACCTCGTGCTCACCGTCACCCAGATGCTGCGCAAGAAGGGCGTCGTCGGCAAGTTCGTCGAGTTCTTCGGCCCTGGCCTCTCCAACATGACGCTGGCAGACCGCGCCACCATCGGCAACATGGCGCCCGAATATGGCGCCACCTGCGGTTTCTTCCCGGTCGATTCGGAAACCATCCGCTACCTCACGATGTCCGGCCGCAGCGAGGACCGCATCGCCCTGGTCGAGGCCTATTCCAAGGCGCAAGGCATGTGGCGCGAGGCCGGCTCCGCCGACCCGGTCTTCACCGACTTGCTCGAACTGGAGCTGGACAGCGTCGTACCGTCCATGGCCGGTCCCAAGCGTCCGGAAGGCCGTGTCGCGCTCGAAGGCATTCCGGCCGGCTTCGCCAAGGCGATGGAGACCGAATACAAGAAATCCGCCGAAATCTCCAAGCGCTACGCCGTCGAAGGCACCGACCATGACCTTGGCCATGGCGACGTCGTCATCGCCGCCATCACCTCGTGCACCAACACCTCGAACCCATCAGTGCTGATTGCCGCCGGCTTGCTTGCCCGCAACGCCAACCGCCTCGGCCTCAAGCAGAAGCCGTGGGTGAAGACTTCGCTGGCCCCCGGCAGCCAGGTGGTGGCGGAATATCTGGAGAAGTCGGGCCTGCAGAAGGAGCTCGACCAGATCGGCTTCAACCTGGTCGGCTTCGGCTGCACCACCTGCATCGGCAATTCCGGCCCGCTGCCGGCGCCGATCTCGAAAACCATCAACGACAAGGGCCTGATCGCTGCCGCGGTGCTCTCCGGCAACCGCAACTTCGAAGGCCGCGTCTCGCCCGACGTGCAGGCGAATTACCTGGCCTCGCCGCCGCTGGTCGTGGCGCATGCGCTCGCCGGCACCGTCAGCAAGGACCTGACCACCGAGCCGCTCGGCGAGGACAAGAACGGCAATCCGGTCTATCTCAAGGACATCTGGCCGAGCTCGGCCGAAATCCAGGAGTTCATCGAGAAGAACGTCACGCGCGAGCTGTTCGCCCGCAAATATGCCGACGTATTCAAGGGCGACGAGTACTGGCAGAACGTCAAGGCGCCGGAAGGCCAGACCTATGCCTGGGACAACAATTCGACCTATGTGCAGAACCCGCCCTACTTCGCGGGCATGACATCAGGTTTCGGCAAGATCGGCGACATCAAGGGCGCGCGCGTGCTCGGCCTGTTCGGCGACAAGATCACCACCGACCACATCTCGCCGGCGGGTTCGATCAAGGCGGCCTCGCCGGCCGGCAAATACCTCACCGACCATGGCGTCGGCGTCGCCGAGTTCAACCAGTACGGCACGCGGCGCGGCAACCATGAGGTGATGATGCGCGGCACCTTCGCCAACATCCGCATCCGCAACCACATGCTGGGCGAGAACGGCCGCGAGGGCGGCTACACCATCCACTATCCCACGAAGGAAGAGGAATCGATCTACGACGCGGCGATGGAATACAAGAAGGAAGGCGTGCCGCTGGTCATCTTCGCCGGCGTCGAATACGGCAACGGCTCGTCGCGCGATTGGGCTGCCAAGGGCACGAACCTGCTTGGTGTCCGCGCCGTCATCGCCCAGTCGTTCGAGCGCATCCATCGTTCGAACCTGGTCGGCATGGGCGTCATCCCCTTCGTGTTCGAGGACGGCACCTCATGGGCTTCCCTCAACCTGAAGGGCGACGAGCTGGTCGAGATCGACGGATTGAGCGCCATCAAGCCGCGCAAGACGATGACCGCCAAGATCACCTATGGCGACGGCACGGTGAAGAACGTGCCGATCATCTGCCGTATCGATACGCTGGACGAGCTCGACTACTTCAAGAACGGCGGCATCCTGCAATACGTGCTGCGCGATCTGGCGGCTTAGCAATGAGGGAGTAGGGAATAGGGGAATAAGGAACTTAAGCCGGGAAGGTTCCCCTACTCCCCTACTCCCCTACTCCCCTACTCCCCTAC